>NZ_JBYLFR010000002.1:0-330811 GCF_057748165.1 Paracoccus sp. NIOT.M2S5SZ12 | reverse complement strand
GACATAGGTGAAGTCGCTGACCCACAGCATGTTGGGCGCTGGCACCCGGAACTGGCGGTTGACCTTGTCCAGCGGACACGGCTGCTTCTTGTCGGGGATTGTCGTCCTGTGTGGCTTGCCGCGGATAATGCCCTGAATATCCATGTCCTTCATCAATCTCGCGACCGTGCAGCGGGCGACGTCGAAACCCTCGCGGCGTAGCTGGCGCCAGACCTTGCGCACACCGTAGACGCTCCAGTTGTCCTCGAAGACGCGCTTGATCTCGCGGCGCAGATCTTCGTCCCGGCGCGCGCGATCTGACCGCCGGGCTGGATCGGCCCGCTTCGCCAGATGATCACCCGTGTTCGCTTGGTGGGCGTCGATCTGGACCAAGAGCGTTTCGCAGTCTGCCCGCAGCCGCTCGTTTTCCTTCCGTAGATCGTCGGCAGGGGCGGCGCGGCGAATGGTGTCGGCCATCGCCTCGCGCTCGATCACTGCCAGCTTCGCTACGTTGAGCTGCAGACCAGCGGTGCCGATGATCTTGTCCGCTACGCAATGCGTTCATGTCGTGGCGGTCGCCTCACGCCCGCGGACTGACCGAAGGGCGTGAGACGATCCTGCCTCGGGCCCACGCCGAGCGGGCCCCCGCCGTCAGGCTTCGCGGCTGCTATCGTCCAGCAGGCGGCGCTGCTCGGGCGTCAGGGTGATCCGCACGGCGCCGAGGTTGCTCAGCGCCTGCTCGGGCGAGCGTGGGCCGATCAGGGGCGTCGCGCCGCGGGAGGCGACCCACGCGATCGCGATCTGATCCGGGATCACGCCCTGTTCCGCGGCGACGGACACGGGGCCTGTGCGCGTGCGTCGCGGTGATGGTCGTGGCGATGCTGGCGGCCTGCAGCGCCCGCCCGACGAACGACGTGCTGCGTCCGGTCGCGGCCACGGTCGAGGGCGCCCGAATCACCCAGGTCTATGTTGCGACCACGCGCGCCCCGCGCGCGGCGGGCAGCCCCGTGTTCGGCGCGGCGCCATCGCTTGGCACCAGCCATGCGGCGTTCCGCGTCTCGGTGCCGCCGGGGCATCGGCCGGGGCGGATCGAATGGCCCGACGGGCCCGCCGATCCCGCGACCAGCTTCGCGACGCTGGATGGCCGGATCCTGCCCGAGGATGCGTTCCGCAGGGCCGTCGCCGCCGATCCGCGCCGGCCGGCCGGGGTCGCCGTCTTCGTCCACGGCTTCAACCACAGCTTTCCCGGGGCGCTCTATCGCCTGGTGCAGCTGTCGGTCTATTTGCGCACCGAAGGGGTGCCGGTCCTGTTCTCGTGGCCCTCGGCCGGGTCGCCCTTCGCCTATCTGGCGGACAAGGACGCGACAGCCTTCCCTCGCGACGCGCTGGCGCGCACCCTGGAGGGGCTGGTCGAGGATGCCGACGGCGCCCCGGTCCAGGTTATCGCCCATTCGATGGGCGGGCTGCTGACCATGGAGACGCTGCGCCAGCTGCGGCTGGACGGGCGCGACGACGTGCTGGACCAGCTGTCGGTGACGATGCCCGCGCCCGACATCGACCCCGACCTGTTCCGCGCGCAGATCGCGGTGATCGGGCCGATGGCGCGGGCCATGACGCTGCTGGTGTCGCGCGACGACCGCGCGCTGGACCTGTCGTCGCGGCTGTCCAGCCACCGGCCGCGGGTGGGGGCGCTGGACGTGGCCGATCCGAGGGTCGAGCGTGCGGCGCGGGCGGCCAACATCGCCATCGTGGACATCTCGGCGCTGCGTGCCTCGAGCCGGGTCAACCACGACCGCTATGTCGAGCTGTCGGCCATCTATGGCGAGCTGCATGCCAAGGTGCTGCCCCATGGCCCGCGCGCGGCGCGGCTTGGCGAGGCGGGCGTCTATGTGCTGGACGCGATCCTGGGGAACTGAGGCGGGGCGGCCTCACGCGGCCGGGCGCAGGGCCGGTAGCGCGCGCAGCCGCGGCGCGGCAAAGTCGATGAAGGCCCGCAGCTTGGTCGCGACGCGGCGGCCCTCGGCATGGACCAGATGCACAGGCAGGGGGTCGGGTTCGTGCCCGGTCAGGACGGTCCGCAGGCGATCGGCGGCCACATCCGCCGCGACCTGATAGGACAGAGCCCGCGTCAGGCCGCGTCCCTCGCGCGCCAGGTCCAGGCAGGCGGCCACGCTGCTCAGCGTCAGGCGCGGGCCTGCCGCCCCGACCCGCCAGGGCGCCGCCCCTTCGGCACCCCCGACGATCAGGTGGTGGCGCGCCAGATCCGCGGGATGGGCGGGCGTGCCGTGACGCGCCAGATAGGCCGGTGCGCCGCAGACGACCCGTCGGACCTCGCCCAGCCTGACCGCGGTCAGGTCGGACGGCGGCAGCGGGCCGATGCGTAGCGCGACGTCGAAGCCCTCCTCGACCAGGTTCACCACGCGGTCCAGCATCACCACCTCGGCGAGGATGCCCGCATGCGCGTCCAGGAAATCCGCGACCAGCGGCGCGACATGCAGGCGGCCGAACTCCTGCGGGCAGGTGATGCGCAGCGTGCCGACTGGGCGGGCGGCGGTGCCGGACGCGGCCTCGTCCGCCGCCTGAAGCTGGGCCAGGATATCGCGCACCTCCTCCAGATAGGCGCGGCCGGACTCGGACAGGCGCATCTGCCTCGTCGTGCGCGTGAACAGCCGCGCCCCGAGCGACGCCTCCAGCGCGGCCACGCCCCGCGTGGCCGAGGGCGCACTGATCCCCAGGGTGCGCGCCCCGCCGGCAAAGCTGCCCGCATCGGCCACGGCCACGAAGACCCGAAGGGATTGCAGCCGGTCCATCACGCCCCATTCGTTCATTTTCCGAAATGGTGCCCTGTCGGGAATGCCCATTCGTTCAGGAACCGATCATCGCTATCTCTGCGCCGGACGCAAGGAGAACGACGCATGACTGCTGACAGACCGCACATCCCCGCCCCGGTGATCCTGTATCGCCATCCGAAATCCGGCCACTGCCACCGGGTCGAACTGATGCTGTCGCTGCTGGGCCTGCCCTGCCGGACGGTCGATCTGGACATGGCGGCGGATGCCCACAAGACGCCCGAGCATCTGGCGATCAGCCCCCTGGGGCAGGTCCCGGCCATCGACGACGACGGCGTGCGCCTGTCGGATTCGACCGCGATCCTGACCTATCTGGTGCTGCGCCATGGCGACGGCCCGACCTGGCGGGGCCGCGATCCCGTCGAAGCGGCCGAGATCCAGCGCTGGCTGTCCATCGCCTCGGGCGAGATCGCCGCGGGTCCCTGCGCCGCGCGCCTGGTGACGCTGTTCGGCGCCGATCTGGACCATGCGGCGGCCGTGGCCCGCAGCCACGCGCTGCTGGCGGTGATGGAGGCGCATCTGCGCGACCGCGACTGGCTGGCGGCGGGGCGGGTGACGCTGGCCGACATCGCGGCCTACAGCTACGTCGCCCATGCCCCCGAGGGCGGGGTCGGCCTGGCCGCCTATCCCGCCATCCGCGCCTGGCTGGCCCGCGTCGAGGCGCTGGAGGGATTCGTCGGCATGGCGCGCTCCGAGGCGCTGGCGTGACGGAGGGCGGGCCATGACCTCTCCCTTCCACGCGGGCGAACAGCAGGCGCAGCGGCTGGCGGGCCGCGCCGAGAGCGCCGCGGCATCGGGCGGCTTCATCCGCGAGGCCATGCCCGATCAGCACCGCGCCTTCTTCGCCGCGCTGCCCTTCCTGGTCGCCGCGGGCGAGGGGACGGACGGGCGGATCTGGGTGTCGATCCTGGAGGGGCCGCAGGGTTTCGTGACCTCTCCGGACCCGCGGCATCTGCGGATCGACCGGACGCTGCCTGCGGCCGATCCGCTGGCCGCGGGTCTGGCGCGGGGCGGGGCGGCGGGGCTCTTGGGCATCGACCTCTCGACCCGGCGGCGCAACCGCGTGAACGGCGTCCTGACGCCGCTGGCGCAGGGCGCCCTGCTGCGGGTGCGGCAGAGCTTCGGCAACTGTCCGCAATACATCCACGCGCGCGACTGGGATCGCGTGGGGTCGGGGACCCCGCCGCCTGCGCGCCGTTCCGACCGGCTGGACGGGGCGCAGGCCGCGCGCATCGCCGCCGCCGACACGCTGTTCATCGGATCGGGGACCGCGGCCCGGGGGATGGGCTTCGACGCGTCGCACCGGGGCGGGCCGCCGGGCTTCGTGCGCGTCGCGGATGACGGATCGCTGCTGATCCCGGACTATTCGGGGAACGACTTCTTTAATACCATCGGCAATCTGCTCTGCGATGCGCGGGTGGGGCTGACGGTCGTCGACTTCGCGACGGGCGGCCTGCTGCAGATCAGCGGGCGGGCGCGCATCGACTGGTCCCCGCAGGACAGCCACGACCCCTCCGCGCGCCGCATGATCCATGTGCGCGTCGAGGCGGTGGTGGATCGCCCCCGCGCCCTGTCGCTGCGCTGGCGGCAGGCGGAGCCGGACCTGCGTCTGCGGGTGGTGGACCGGGTGCGCGAAAGCGCGGGCATCGTGTCGTTCCATCTGGCGCGGGACGACGGTGCGCCGCTGACGCCGTTCATCGCCGGACAGCACCTGCCCCTGCGCCTCCATGGCGCCGATCCGGTCGCCCCGCTTGCGCGCAGCTATTCGCTGTCCGGCGATCCGGGCGCGCCGACCTGGCGCATCAGCGTCAAGCGCGAGGATCGGGGCCGCGCCTCGCGGTTCCTGCACGACCGGATCGGCCTGGGCGACGTGCTGGACGCGAGGATGCCGCAGGGCGATTTCGTCCTGCCGCCGGGCGACCGCCGCTGATCCTGGTCAGTGCGGGGGTGGGCGTCACGCCGGCGCTGTCGATGCTGCACGCGGTCACCGCCACGCAGCCGATGCGCCGCACGCTGTTCGCCCATGTCGCGCGGGACGGCCGGACCCATGCCTTCCGGGCCGAAGTCGACCGCCTGATCGCTGCAGGCGGTCGCGCGATCCGGCAGGTCCACTACACTGCGCCGGGCGCCGCGGACGACCCCGCGGCCTACGACCGGACGGGCCGGATCGCGGCGGCGGACCTGCTGCCCGCGGCCCGGGACGGCGACGTGATGCTGTGCGGGCCGATGGGCTTCATGGCCGGGCTGCGCGCCGATCTGGAGGCGCGCGGAGTGGACCCCGTCCGCATCCATGCCGAGGGTTTCGGTCCGGCCGGCCAGCCCTAGGCTGTGTTGAGAGAGCGGATTTTCCTCGGCGGTCGTCTGTTGTTCACGATCATCGCTGCGTGGGAGGTGAGCTTGGCGCGCAACCTGATGTCCGACCGCGAACGGGCGTTCTTTCAGGGCTTCATCCGGGCATTCCGGCGACCGAACAGGCGCGCGCCTGCGGATCGTGGGCGTGTTCTGGATGGCGTTTTCCGGTGTGAGGCATGAGCCGCCATCGGTTCAAGGTCATGCCGAATGCGGACTGCCACGCCATGGTGGGATCCACCAGAGGAGTTCGGCACGCGGCCATCCGTCCATCGGCAGGCTTGCCGCTGCACGCTCGCCGTGCCGTGAAAGGTCCTCCCGGGTGGCTCGAACCACGCGGGTGTCGCTCTCGACAGACTCCGGACGATCGACAGCACCGGCATCCACGCCCGTCATCATGCGGCAGGCGCCGAAGGAGAATTCCGAAAGACGCCTTTTCCCGCTCAAGGGGAGGCTCGACGAAGATCCGGTGGTTCGCGCGTCGACGGCTGAGGTCTGCCGGTGAGGATCAAGATCGCGCAGGGGCATGATTGCGATCACACCGGATAGGATCCGGTGATGGCTGACACCCTGCCGCGACCAGCCGCCCTGATCGTCGAAAGGGACTATGCCTCGGACAAGGCTCCGGACGACATCGAGCGCCGCAACGCGCCGCCCCTGATCCCATGCGAAAGAGAAGCATGGTGCGCGAGGCGGTCGACATGGAGATCCATACGCTGCGCAACATGGCCAAGCGCTGCTTCGACATGTCGACGACCAGCCCTCGCCCGGCAACCCGTCACGACAAAACCGCAGAGAGATCCGCCGGCTTCATAAAGACGACCTGCATCACTCTCTCGCTCTGCCATCTGTCGATATGACCGAGCTTGACCTGTCCGGCCCGCGGTTCTACTCAGGGCGCGCTGCGGGGGCCTGTAGCTCAACTGGTCAGAGCAGGGCGCTCATAACGCCTTGGTTGCGGGTTCAAGTCCTGCCGGGCCTACCAGCAGCAGTAAATTATCCTGAAATATCAGCACCTGTGTCCCACGGAAGAATGAGCCGTGGGACACTTTTGCTGGAATCTCAGCCCGATTGACTTCGTGATAGCACTCCCTTTTACAGAAGCCGCGCTATCTCCCTTCGGTTGGAGATGATCAGCTCTTTAGCCTGTGTGCCTCCAGCGGCGCTGATGGTGTAGGTCAGCGAGACCTCCTCGAAGCTGAAGGCGTTGAACCACTCCCTGATCTCGGGCGTGTCGTTGATCGACAGCAGAAACGCGCCCTCGATCCTGGCCAGAAGCTCGGCCATCCGCGAGAACTGGCTGCGGTCGAACATCCCCTTTCCGTAGTCCGACTCGCCCCCGAAATAGGGGGGATCGAGATAGAAGAGCGCGCGGCTGCTGTCATAGCGCGTGACCAGGTCAGCCCAATCCAGGCTTTCCAGCACCACGCCGTCCAGGCGTTCGCGCGCCTCTTCCAGGATGATCTCCAATCGGGACAGCGAGAACCGCGGGCCGCTCGTCGCGGCAACCCCGAACACACCGGTCACCTGCCCGCTAAAGGCGAGGCGCTGCAGGTAGAGGAAGCGGGCAGCCCGCTCCAGGTCGGTCAGGGTGGCGGGATCGGTTGCCCGCAGCCGCTCGAACTCGCGGCGGCTGGCCAGTTGAAAGCGCATCACCTCCATCAGCTGCGGATAGTGGCGCTGCAGGATCCGGAAGAGGTTGATGATCTCCCCGTTCAGGTCATTGGCCACCTCAAGGGTGGGGCGGAAGCGTCGGCGGAGGAACACGCCGCCCATGCCGACGAAGGGTTCGATGTAGGTGCGATGATCGATGGCCTCGATGCGCTGGATGATGCGCCCATGCAGACGCTTCTTGCCTCCGAGCCAAGGGGCGACGGGGGCGGCGGCTTTCACTTGTCTCATGTGGTGATTCTCGCTTACGCGGCACCTGCCCTCGCGAGGGGTGCAGGCGGCCATAAGCTTCGAGCTGGTCGGTGCGGTTGGCCTGAGAAACTTGCCGCACGGATCGGACCGCGAGGTCCGGTCCCCTGCCACTGACGCGACGGGGGCACAAAGGCGCCGGGGCGGCTGCAGCGCAGCCGTCCCGGTCGTTCGTCACTTTTTCGACGGCGGCGGGGTCGTGGCCCGCAGCACCGGGGGGACGCCGGACGTCTTCCGCAACCGCTCACCGAAGGCCTTGCCCGCCTCGAAGGCGCTCTTGCCGTCCTCGATCGTGCGCACCAGCTCACGCTCCTTCGCGGGGCTGGTGGTGTAGGGCCGGGCCAGCCCGCCGCGCTGATGCGCCACGATCAGCGCGCAGATCGGCGCGACCGCCAGCATGAAGCCATGGATGCCCTCGGCCGTGGCCCCGGTCAGCGGGCCGAGGATCGCGGCCAGGCCGGTGGCGATGGGCTCTGCTGTGCCGTCGCTGACGCTGCCCGCGATCACGTCGATCAGCGTCAGGATCGCCGGGACGATGCCCAGCCAGAAGGACCGCGTGCGGCCTATGAAGATTGGGGCGATGGTCTTGATGCTGTCCATGGTCAGGCTCCTGATGATCAGAGGGTTTGCAGTTCGGCGCGCACCATCGCGCGCAGGCGGTCGCCGACCTCGATCGGGTCGGCGGGGGCCGGCATGCCCGGCAGCCATGTGATGTCCCATTTCCAGCGCTGGACGATGCCGAAGGTCGGCTGGATCTCGGCATGGGTCAGGACTGACCACCTGGTGACGGGGATGTCGTAGAGGCGGCAGAGGCGCGCCGCCTCGCGCACGAAAGCGCAGACCTGGGTGGGGGTGATGGGCGCGGTGCCGAGCTGGAAGGGCCGCTCTACCGCGCCGGCCATGGCGCAGATCGCCAGCCCGATCGCGCCGCCATTGGCGTTGAGGGTGTGGCTGCGCGGGGCGCCGGGCAGCGCGGGCCAGACCGGCGCGCCGTCGCCCGGGATCAGGCCGTGGTAGGCGCGCAGGTCTGTCGGGTTCGGCACATGGCCGCCGCCGGTCCAATGCGCGTGGATGCGGGTGATGCCGCTCGGGTGCTGGAAGGGCAGCCCCCGAGCGCGCTGCGCGGCGGTGGCGGCCTCGAAGGCGGCGCGGGTGCGGCGGCCGTCGATGCCGTCGATAGGGCCGGGCCAGAAGCCCAAGGCGGCGCACCGCGCCTGGCGGGCGCGGATCGCGGTCATCTTCGCGGTCATGGTCTCTCCATGCAAAAAGCCCCGCACGATGGCGGGGCTGTGTCAGTAAAGTTGCGGGTAGATTCGGCGCGACGGGGCGGCTCGCCTGTTTTAGAACCGCATGATGCTTGCCTGTATTGCTGCCCTCTGCATCACCGGGGCCGTTGCCATCGACGGGGACACCATCCGGGCGGATGGTGATGGCAAGGGGCTGAGCCTGCGCCTCTGGGGGATCGATGCCCCGGAGCTAGGGGATGCCGGCGGTGCCGAGGCCACCCGGAGCCTAGCCGCCCTGATTCTCGGGCAGACGCTTCAGTGCGACGTGATGGGTGCCGATCATTACGGCAGGCTGGTCGCCAGATGCGCCGCGGGTGCGACTCCCGATATTGCCTGCGCGATGGTGGGCGCCGGCCATGCAAAGGACTGGCCACGCTACAGCCATGGGGCCTATGCCGACTGCTAGGTCAGCAGGCTGATTGAGGCACGATCCCCGCGTCTCGCGCGCAGATGGGCGCAGGCTTCCACGGCGCTCAGGGACTTGCCCTGCCACTGCTGATCTCGCGCAGCAGCTCCAGCGTCTCGCGCTGCCCGGACTTCAGCTCCTCGATTGACCGGCTCAGCGCCTCGAACCGCTCGCTGTTGCGGGCGTCCGAGATCTCCAGCTGCTGGATCGAGCGCCGGTGCGCGACCAGATCCGCGCGGATGTCGGTCAGCTGCTTCTCATGGCTGATGCGCAGCTCTTGGGTGGCCTGCTGCGCCTGCAGCTCGATCCGCCGCGTCTCCCGCTGGCCCTCCAGCATGCCCGCCTGCAGCGTGGCATAGGCCAGCGTCACCGTCACCAGGGTCGCACCGATCGACAGCACGTTCCCCCAGGTGACCCCTCCTTCAATTCTCGCCATGTCCATTCCTTATGCCTGAAAATCTCCGCCGCGGGACAAGCGGCGCCTGCTGTCACTTGCTGCGGCGACCGATGCCGACAGCTCCGACAGCCGCCAGTACCGCCAAGGCGCCCGCTACGGCCGCCCCGCGGTTGCGCCACGCCCCTGCCGCGACTACGGCGCCACAGGCCACCGCCGCCGCGTCCACGATGCTGTCCGCGATGCCTCCGCCGAAGGCCGTGACCTGCACGCCTTCCCAGATCAGCAGATAGGCGGACGCGACGATGAGCGCGCCGCGCCATGCCCCCGCACGCCAGCCGATCAAGGCCGTCAGAACCACGCCGACAAAGGCGTGCCCAAGAAGGGCTGCGCCCCAAGTATAGGCGTCCAATTGTGCTTCGGGCGTTCCGAGCATATCCTTGATGAATCTGAGCATCACAGCCCCAGCATCGAATATCGGACGACCTTGCCGAAGGCGCCCAGCTCCTCGCCGCCGGGGTGGTTCGTGCCGTTCGCGGCGACCCGATCAAGAGCGGCGACGCTCAGCCCCTCGCCCCACTGGGGTCCGTCGACCCACTGCCACGAAGCATGGGCCGTGCCGGCCGCCCACGCGGCGCGCTGCGTCTGATCGCGGTTGATGCGCGCCTGCGACCAGGTAGCCTTGCGGGCGGAGCTGTCCGTCATCAGCATCTCCGAGCCCAAGGCCCGGAAGGCGTTGGCGATCAGGATCAGCCGGCCGCCCGTGCCGACCTCGGACAGCTCGTTCATGCCCCAGGCCGTGATGACCAGGTCATAGGGCGGCAGCGCCAAGGCGGCCTGCCCCCACGCGCTGAAGACGTTCGCATCGCTGACGAAGTCGATGGTGGCCGAACCCGACCGGCAAAAGTTGTCGTAGAACAGATCGACCCCGAGCGTGTAGCCCATCGCCTCCAGCCCCGCGATCAGCTCCCAGATGAAGCCGATCTTGATGTGGTCGGTGAAGCTGTCGCCGGGCCGCCCGATCTGCGCCGACGTGAACCGCGGCACGGTGGCGATGAAGTCCGACCCATACTGGTTCACGTTGTTCTCGGTCAGGTATTTCAGCCGGTCGCGGTCCCCGTTGGGCGCGGTGGCCGAGGCGGCCGACTGGCTGATCTGGGTGATGCTGTCGCCGATGGACAGGATGCGGATCGGCTGTCTGGCGCGGATCTTGCGCATCAGCTTCGGGCACATGGCCCGGTTGCGCCGCAGCGCCTGGTCCAGTGTCGGGCGCAGCGTCGCGCTGATCCCGTCGGCGCCCAAGCGATGCACCGGGAAGATCTCGGTGATGCTGGCGTCACCCGACCGGACCAGGAACATGGCATCGGTCCCCGCGGCAGGCGCCGGCCGGAACGCCTGAGCGTCCCGCAGGCGGGACGGCCCTGCGACCACGCTCCAGGCATCCGTGAAGCGGTTGTAGCAGACCATCGAATAGCGCGCCTGCCCAGCATCCGCCAAGGGAATGACGACGCTGGCCGTCGACCGACGGATCGCGATGTCGGACGTTCCGGACTGCGCCCAGACAGTGAGGCCGGAGACACCGGTCTGAACATAGCCCGCATCGCCGAGGCTGATCGGCCCCGCGGCCAGCGCGACCTCCCGCTGCGGGGCGCGCCGGTCTCCTGCCATCGCCTCCAGGGTGACCTCGAACGCGATGTTCCAGGACTCCTGCGGCACCGGCTTGGTCACGAAGAAGCCTGCACCCTGCTGGCTCTCGACGCTGATCTTCGGAACCAGCTTTCCGGCCCCCCCGAAACCGTAGCGAAGCTGCGCCCCCGAGATGCCGACGCACTGGCCCTGCCGGACCGTGACGCCCCGGAACAGGTCCGGCGGCAGGGTGTTCTTGCCCGCCTCCAGATTGAGCCGGATCGACAGGACCGGCGAGAAGGCGATGGTCGTCTCCGTCTCGGTGACGTCATAGATAGTGATGGTGGCCACCGTCGCGATGTTCGCCCATACCCTGATGCCGGAGATGGTCGCGTCGAACGCCGCGCGGAACTCCGGACCGGTGTAGATGGTCAGGTTCGATGGGGCCGAGCTGGTCTGACCCGGCAGGGACGCCAGGTCGAAGAGCTTGCCGTAGCCGATGCTCTGGATGACCGAGGCCTTCGCGACCGCATCAACGGCGGCATCCTGCCCCGCGGCCAGGGCGGTGGCGCCCGGACCGGCATCGACATTGATGACCGACCAGTAGCGCGAGCCGCTTTCGTTGTTGGTCAGGAACGCCGTTTGGCCAAGCGCGTCAGGGTCGGTCGAGGAATACCAGAAGTCCTCGACGGTCGTCGTCAGCCGCGTCCCGGCCTGAGCGACACGGAAACCCACATGCGCCCCTGCGGGGATTTCGACAGGCGGGACCAGCGTGGTGATCGCGCGCCCACCGGGATGCTGGACGGTGCGGATGTCGTGATACACCGGGATCAGGTCAGCACCCACGAATGCGGAGGCGACCTTGACCGGTCCGGCCGGGGCATCGATCTCGATGCTGGTGGCATAGGTCATACGGGTCGCATCGGCAGGTGTCCGGCGGAACCAGGTGCGAATGTTGCTAGCCGTGCCGCCGCCGATAGGCTGAACTGAACCCATGTTCAGGCGGGTGAACGTCCTGTCGGCCAGCTGCTGCGTCGTGACCCCGCCCCCGTCAGCACCTCTGGGGATGCTCAGCACGTCATCGACGATGGAAACCTGCGTGCCTGGCGCGCCTGTGACGACTGTCAGGTCTCCAAAGTCAACCGCTCCGGCTGGCCCTGGCTCGCCCTGCGGCCCTGCAGGGCCCTGAGGCCCTTGCAAACCTTGTGGCCCAATAGGACCTTCTGGGCCAACAGGACCAGTCAAACCGGCGGGGCCAGTTGCGCCCGTAGGGCCGGCAGGACCAGTGGCGCCAGCCGGTCCAGCGGGACCCGTTGCGCCAGCAGGACCAGCAGGGCCCGGATCTCCGGTCGGACCTTCAGGTCCCGTTTCGCCGATCGGGCCAGCTGAACCGGCAGGACCAACGGGTCCAATATTCCCTTGCGGACCCTCCGGACCTTGCGGACCGGCAGGCCCGACAGGGCCAGCAGGTCCGGCATCGCCCACGTCACCCTTAGGACCAGCGGGTCCAGCAGCGCCTTGAGTGCCGGCGGGGCCTTGCGGACCCGCAGGTCCAGCCGGCCCTTGCACCGAGCCGGCATTATCCCACGCCGACCCCGTCCACAGCCATAGATCGCCGTCGATCAGATAGCCGTCGCCCTGCTCTGCGCCATCGGGCAGCGCCGAGGTGTCGGACAGACTGCCCTTGATGTTCAGACCCCGGCCCGGCTCTCCGCGCACGCCCCGGAAACCGACCTTCACGATGTGTGGTTGCATCAGCAGCCCCCCAGAATGTGCAGATTGAAGGCGTCGGCCAGCCGCCAGCCGTCGCCTGCGTCGTAGTAGATCGTTGCGGGCCAGAGCCGCGGCGCGAGGGTCAGGGTCGAGAGGTCGAACTCCCATTCCTCACACGCCAGAACGCCGTCGACGGTCAGGCAGGCTGCGCCGGTGTCGACACGGATCTGCGTGCGGACATAGGGCACGGGATCGCCGTCCTCGGCCTCCAGCCGGACGACGAAAGGCCCGGACGCGCCGGGCTTGTAGGATATCGTTGTCATGATGCCTCCTTAGCCTACACCCAGAACGGTGCCGTCTTTCAGCACCGCGCCTACGGGGCGCCCTTGCCGATCCACCTTGGGCAGGGGGTTGCCGAGGCGGTCGAACATCCATGCCCCGCCGCCGCCGGGGGCCGGGGGAACAATCGGGATCGGGTTCGTGAACTCCGCCTCGGTATAATCGACCGGCTCGCTCCAGCCATCGGCATACCAGCCGTCAGTCAGGTCAAGGTTCCAGGTGTGCAACCGTGATGCCAGCGCACCCGCGTCCAGCATCAAGACCTCGCCGCCTTCGGGAAGGGTGATGATGACGTCCCGGTTCTTAATCGCCGCCTGGTTATCCACGACCTGAATTGCCGCCCGCATCTCCGAAACGCTCTGGAAAGCGCCCAGGAATGACAGGCGGTCGCCTCGCGAAGGATCGAAGCCGTAGATATGCGTGACCGCGCCGGGGTGACAGATCACGCGGTTGTCCCAGCCATAGGGCAATCCGATGGTTGCGTGCGGCCGGGCCTTGGAATAGCCGTGGAAGGGCGGATCGGCCGGGCGGGGATGCGCGGTGTAGATGATCGCCGGGCCGCCTTGCGACATGACGACATGGTTGCCGTTGCCGAGGCGCACGACGCCGCCGCCGGTCCCCAGATGGAAGTGGTTGCGCTGGTAATAATCGACCATGTGGTGGTGGATCACGGTCTTCCCGTCGCCGCCCAGCACCTGCAACGTGACGGCGCCCGACATATCCGCGCAATCATGAAACGTCGTGCCTGTCCCGCCATAGCTGACATACCACCCGGCCAGCGTCTCCGCGATGTCTATGTTCGGCAGCGGGGGCTGGACGCTGTTCAGAAGATGCCAGCCGTCAATCTCAAATTGCGACGGGTCCATGCTGTTGAAGGATCGCAGTCCGTGCTGTTCCCAGCCCTTCACTCCGCTAGGCGCACTGTCGAACCATTCCGGGTGGTTTTCCAGGGACCAGTGCTGGATCGCCTCGGCCGTCGAAAAGCGCCGCGCCAGCACTGGATCATCCGTGCCCAGGGCAACGCGCGTGGAAGACGCCTGCGCCCAGTTCACGGCGGGCCACCAGCCGACGCCCCATGCCTTCTTGTTCGGCCAGCCCTCGACGCGCGGCGTCAGCCAATTCAGATGCCGCGACCTGAAGTAGTGCTTGTACCAGTCGCCCGTCCGCAGCGGGTTGTGGCACTGACCGAAGATGTTGGTTTCCGTGACACAGACCGGATCGGACCCCAGAACGCCCCACCGCACGACCGTCGCCCGGTCATGCTGCGCCTGCGTGGCGGTCCTCTGGTCGAAGCCCACGTAATAGTGGATCGACCAGATCAGCCGATCCAACCCCACGGCCTGCCGGATCGCATCGAGGCCACGGACATTGCCGCGCTGCGGCAGCCGGGTATTGTGCAATGTGTTCGCGTCGCCGTTGAAAGACCAGGTCGGGGCCAGGATCGCCTTGCCGTTGTCGATGCTGCGGATCTTCTGCGCGATGGCCTCGATATGATCCACGAAGCGGCCGACGAAATACGGCAGGTTGCCAGGGAACGAATTGTTCCCGGCAAAATAGGCCGCAGGCTCGTTCATAATCTCGTAGCCGATGGTCTGTTCCCACAACCAAGGGCGATCATTGAGCCATTCGAACAGCATGTCCCATGTCTCAAGCTGCCGGATGCCCAGCTTCACGCTTTCCGCGTGCCAGTCGTCAAAGCTCTCGACCGGCCCGTAGCTGTTCGGCCATTGAGCTACTCGGGCGGGGTCGCCAAGGCGCTGTGTAGGGCCATCGTGAAAGTCCCAAACCAACCACCAGTCAGACCTGTCCTCCGCGCACTCCTCATAGAATTGTTCCATGTAGGGATGCATCTGCAGCTTGCCGTTTCCATCGCGTGTCCAATAGTGCTTGTTGAACGGCGCGCGGATCGTGCGCAGCTTCGGGAAGGATCGTCGCATCCCGCGCGCCAGCATGGTGCCGCTGTCCGATCTGTTCAGGTCGATCCCCCAATAGAGCTGCTGCATCTCGCCATGCCACAGGTTCTCCAGCTTCTCGCCTGCGTCGATGCGGGCCTGTTGCTCCTCATTTGGCTGGCCCCAGATCTGGGGGCCGTTCATGTGCATGGGCAAGCCCGCGACGTATTCCATCGACTTGGCGTTGAGCTTGGTGGGTGCGGGTCCGATCGGCATCAGGCATGCCCCATCACGAGGTTGGAAAACCCGGTATTTGCCGGGGTGCCGCCAGATGCGACGAAGGCGTAGATTTCCGGGAGCCCCCCCGTCAGGCTGGCCGCTGCATCGCCCGTCAGGTTGTGGGTGATGACCGCGTTTCCATTCACGCGGACCTGCACCTCATTGATGGACGTGCGCCGGATTTCCGCCGTGAACGGGAATTCATAGGCCGCGCTATGGGTCGCCAGCGTGCGGCGGCTTCCATTGTTCTCGATGTATTGCAGGATGATCTGGCCGGGGCGGAACAGCGCGCGGATCGCATTGACCCCGTTCCCGTTCACGCCGAGGCCGATGCCGTCGAAGCTGTTGAGATGCGCGGTGTTGGACAGGGTGACGATCTGCGCCCGCACAAACTGCTGGGTGACGAAGTAATCCCGATACAGCGCCCGCACGAACTGGTTGGAATGAGTGACGCGCGCGACACCGCTGTTCACGATCAAGCCGCGCGTGGTGATCGCCATGTCCGCGATTAGGTTCTGCCACTTCGCCGGCCGGGCGTTGAACAGCAGAAGGTTCGCACCAGACAGGTCTGCCACCTCGTCAGCCGCGCTGACGGTGACGGTTCGGTCAAGATCGCCCTCGCCCGCGCCCACATAGCTCACATGGCGGATTGCGACTGCCTGTGGGCCGGTGGCAAAGCCGCCCACGACATAAGGACCAGCCGCGGGGGACGGAAGCGCCAGCCAAGGAGCCTCGTCACCGCCAACCCGCCGGTCGATACCAATAATGGGAGGATTTTCGGTCGGCACGCTGCGGATGATGATCGCCACCGACTTCCCATCGCGGGCGTTGTAAACGTCCCAGGACTGCGCGGCAGGCACCTGCGGCTCGTTCGGAGCCGGGACGGTGATCCAGGCGTCAAACACGCCCATCACCGCCTGCGGGCTGTCCCAGGTCCACCATTCGACCGACTGCTGCATGGTAACGCCGTCGGGTCGCACAGGCAGCGCGGGGCCGGTCTGGAACAGCTTGACGCTGCCCTGCACCGCAACCGCCTCGATGCTCTCAACGGCGGCCTGCAGCGTTGTCAGATCGGCCTGGCTGGCCTTGGCATTGACGGCCGTCTCCAGCGCAGCAACGCGGTCCTCTCGTGCGATTTCCAGCCAGTCGCCCCAAGCTCCTGCCTTGCGCAGGCGTTCGAAGCGGCGGCCGGAGGCGTCAAGCCAGACCTGACGCAGCCCATCGACGACCTGCTCGACCTGCACGTCAGCAGAATGGGGCGAGGCCAGCACGGCCGGGGCGCCGGTGATGGCAACGCCCGTGAAACTGTAGCTGCCCGGCGCCTGCGTCCACGCGGTGCTGTTCCGCTCGCCAGGGGAGCTGGCCGTGGTGATCGTCACCAGCTTGCGGGCAACGGACGCCAGCCCGCTTTCCAGCTCCTCGCCCTGGACGTCGCCCGACAGCACCCGCATCTCGTTGCCGATGCGCTTGAGGGTATAGGGGCTGCCGGGGATGATCTTCCCGGCGGGCCACGGGCTGCCATTGCGCCGACGCAGACCGCGTCCGTTCAGGGTCGGATTCTGGCTGGGGTTCGTTGCCGGGAAACTGACGGTGACCTCGCCGTTCACCGGGATGTCCGTCATCGCCACAGACGTGAACGTGCCTTCGATGTCGGCGGTGTAGGCGTTGCCGGTCAGGCTGACGTTGACCAGGGTGATCGCGCCCTGGCGCAGCGCGGCGCGCTGGAAGCCGTCAGCGTCAGCACGAGCTGACGCCTCCAGGGCCGTTGCTGTCGCGGCCTCGTTGCGCGCCGCGGCCAGCTGATCCGAGGTGACCGAGGACAGCGCCCGCCAGTTCGCCCCGACGCGGCGCAGCATGATGCTGACGCCCGGGCGCAGGAAGCCCGCGGGAAGCGCCGTGCCATTCTCCGTCTGGATCGTGCGCGCGGTATCCCCGCTGATCTGCAGCGTGACCGGGCCGGTGTTGGCCACCGTGGGCGTCACCTCAACGATGGTCGAGCTATCCACCGTCACGCCCAGGGCCTGGGCCGCGTCGGCGAAGCTGGCGGTGATCGCGTTGGCGGTGCCGCCGATGCCGGTCAGGCTGAAGACCCCGGCATTGCGCAGCGCGTTGCGGATGTCCGACAGCTGGAACGCGCGGCCCCACCAGGCGCCCGTCGCATCCTGCTGATGGGTCGCCGTGACGGGATCGGGCGCGATCGTCAGCGCCTGCCAGATGGAGACGTTCGTGGACGAACGGAAGATCACCGTGCCGGTGCCGACGGGGAAGGTCGTGCCCGAAAAATCGCTGCTGGCGGTGCTGGCGACGCGCCGGGTCTGCAGGTCCGCCAGAAGCGCGGCCAGCTGCGGGTCGATCCCGTTGATGGCGGCGATCAGCTCGTTGAGGAGCTGCACGATCCAGGCTTTCTGGGGCGGGGTGTTGTCCACCCAGACTTGCCCCGGGTTGCGGGTGGGGTTCACTGCCATGATGTGCTCCTCAGAGGGTGCCGATGTTCAGGGGGGCCGAGGTGACGCCCGAGCCGTTGCCCGAGCGCAGCCAGTAGGTCGTGGGCTCGGGCGCGGCGGTCAGCTGCACGGTGACAGTGCTGGCCTGATCGCGGACCCACCGGACGAAGGTCGCATCCGCGAAGGGCGCGCCGCGCCAGATGCCGGTCTGGGCGTAGTTCGCGCCCAGATCCGGGCGGAAGGTGATGGTGATCGTGTCGCCGGTCCGCGTCGCCTCGACCAGATCGGGCTGCGCGGGGGGCGTGCTGTTGGCGATGACCACGATGGCCGGGACGAGCGTCCACGGCCCGGCCTTGGTCACATCCGGGCTGCCGCCGATCGCCACGCCGATGGCGGCCAGCCCGCCGAGGACGCGGCGCGCGCGGATGTCGTAGGTCTGGCTGTCGGCCAGCTCGGGCGTGCGGAAGTAGCCCGTGTCCTGGTTGACGTTCACCACCGCCCATGCCCCGCCCGCCGGGCGGAACTGCACCTGGGTGACATAGCCGGTGATGGGCGAGACGACGCCGCTGATGAAGGCCGGGGGGCGGCCGCCATCGGTCTGCACCGCGACATCGGTGATGACGGGCGCCAGGATCGGCGGGCGGCCATTCTCCGGCAGCGGCGGGGCCGAGGGCTTGCCGCCTTCCTCGGCCGCGGTCCAGGCATGGGCCGCGGCCTCGTCGCTCTCCAGCTCGACCTTGACCACGCCGTCGGTGGCGTTCAGGTCCAGCGACAGGGCGGGCACGCGCATCGGTGCCATGTCCAGCCCCCGATCGGGGCGGTGCAGGAACACGCGCTCCTCGCCCAAGAGGCGCAGCCCCCAGAAGCGCAGCGAGGCGGCGGCGGTCACGCGGGGGTTCTCGCGCGCGGCGGCGATCTTGGTCAGGGCGCGGGCCTGGCCGTGATGCTGGACGGTCAGCAGCGACAGCTCCCGCGGCTTCGGCTCGCCGAAACGGGCGATGGCGCGGGCATCCTCCCAGGGGTCGGCGGTGGTCTCGGTATAGTCCAGCGAGGGCTCGACATATTCCGGCACCAGCGTGGTGACGCGGTCCAGCTTGGACTTGCCCGGGCCGCAATCCAGGCTGACGATCTTGCTGTCGTCGATCACCACGGTGGGCGCGCGCCATTTGGCGACCCGGACGCCGATCTTGCCCTCCTGGGTCAGGTGCAGGGTGCCGCCCACCCCCTCCAGGAGGCGGGCGGCCACGTCCTTCATCGGCTCGTTCAGCCCATAGCTGCCCCCGCCTGTATAGCGCGGCCGGGTGCCGCCCGCCGTGGGCAGGGCGTCGTTGCAATCGGCGATGGCGGTCAACCAGGAAGGCAGGTCGAACTCGGCCAGCGGGATCCGCCCCGACCCGGCGTCCGACAGGTAATGCAGCAGATGCCGGATCGGGTTGACGGTGAAGCTCTCGGCCCCGGTCGCGGGCTCGAAGCAGGGCGTGCCGCGGATGATGGCGGTGATCTCGGGCGGCTGGCCGCCGGGATAGACGTCGTTCACATCCTCGGGGGCCACGGCCTTGAACTCGCCCAGGATGGTGGCCACGCCGTCCAGCCGGTGATCGGCGGTCCAGCGCATCGGGAACATCGCGCGCAGCGTGTCCCAAGCCCCGCCCTCGGCCTCGGCCCCGTGCCCGGTGCGGACGCGCAGGCGGATGCGGTCCTTCCAGGGGTCGGTCTGGACCCAGCCCTCGGCATCGACGCTGACCGGCTTGCCGTCCAGATACCAGGCATCGACCCCGGAGATGCCGCCGGTCGAGACCGCCAGCAGCACACAGGCGATATTGCCGCTGCTGTATTTGGGCGCGAAGATGCCGTCGCTGATGTCGATCCGGGGGTCGCCGCGATAGAAATCCGCGAACATCAGCACGCCGCCCACGCGGACCCGCCCGAAATGCTGCACCCGGTCGGCGGCGCCCGCGCGGATCTGCGTCTGCAGGTCGCGCGGCTTCGGCCCCTTGGGCTGGTTCAGCTTGGCGCTCAATGCGCTGACGCCGAGGTTGATGGCGGTGCCGATCAGGAACTTGCCCACGGCGGTCTTTGCAACGGCCAGGATGACCGGTATCGCCTGCGGCATCATTCACCCCACGAGATGATGGCCCGCGCCGGGCATTCGCCCAGGCCCCGCGGGGTGCGGAACGCCCATCGGCGCCCGGTCCAGATGGCCGCGACCTCGCGGCCGCGGATGTCGATGACGCCCACATCGCCTCGCCGGGGCGCGTCGGTGATCCGCAGGGGCGGCATCCAGGGGGCGATGGCATGGCTCAGCCCCGCGGCGATCAGCCGCTCGGCCCCGGCCTCGTCGTCATACATGCCCCGGAAGGCTGCGGCCGGGTCGTGCCGGAAATGCAGCACGCACCAATCCGCGACCCAGATGGTGCAATCGCTGACGCCCCAGACCCAAGGCAGGGAAGCGCCCGCCGTCAGATAGCGGTCTATTGCGTCAGCCATCCGGTGAACTCGGCCCCGCTGACCTCGTATTGCGCAGCGTATTCGCAACCCTTGTCGCCGCCGGAGCGCATGCGCTGGTCCCGGTCGGTGTATTTGCCAAGAAGCGTAGCGTTACGGTCTTGGAACGGACCCTCAGCCGTGATCGAAAAGTAATCGTCCTTGACCGTCTCCACACGCCGGATGTCCGATATCCGGCCCCGGTGGATATGGATCGCGGGACCGACCGCCTCGCCGTCCACGAACAGCACCAGGCGCTGATGGATCACCGCGTCGCGCCACTCGGCCTCGTCGGTCATGTGGGCCATGGACAGATCGGCGCTGACCATGCCGAACCGGTATTGAGCCGGGTGCGCGTCCATGACGCCTGACGCCCTGATGCCAGATGCTTGGATCACGCCATGAGCCGCAAGCCATGTGTGTGTGCCATCCGGCCACGGCGTGCTTCCCTCAATCAGCCGCACGGTGCCCGAGGCGAAGCCCACCTCAAAGGTGCGGCGCGCCTCGATCCGGTCGCGGTTGGCGTCAAGGAAGGCGATCTGCGCCGTCGTGAAGCTCATCGGTCGAAATCCTCGATGAACGTCAGCGTCACCGGCTCACCCCATGACAGCAGATTGCGCGCGCGCTCACCCTCCTTGTCGGTAGCGAACTTGACCCGAACCTTGATCGGATCAGTCTCCAGCGTGGTTCCCGCCGGGATAGCCTCGCGCAGCGGCGGCTCGAACTTGACCCAGCCCGACCCGTTCCGCCGCACGACGCGGTAAAGATAGCCGTTCACCGTGAACAGGTCGCCAACGCGAAGGGATGGCCTGACAGGGTCCGTCAGGCTGACGTTGAACTGGGACGCCCCGGCTGCTGCTGAGCCAACGGTAAGCATTGGCTCCACGCCGTCGCCCGCCATGGCGCCGGTGCCGTCCGTGTGCCAGGTCCCGTCGCTGTGCGGGATCTGCGTCGGTGAGACGCTGTTGTCATAAGCATAGGCGTCATACAGCGGGATCAGGGCCGAATTGAGACGGCCGCGCATCTCTGAGACCAGCGCCTCGAAGCGGCGCAGGCGGTCTGGATCAGGGTCCACGATCAGCTGGAAGGTCAGCCGCCACACGCCCGTGCCGCTGCTGATGATCTGTTCATGTCCCGACAGGCCAACGCCCGCGCTGCGGCTGGTCCAGTCGATGAAATAACTGGTCATCGACAGCCGGAAATGCTCGGACGGCCATTCGATCACCGCCATTACATCCGCTCCTGTTCGTATTGGGTGATGGTCGAAACGCGTCCGGGCAACTCGCTCTCGGCGAAGCGCGCGACGCGGGCGCCTGCGACACGGTCGGCGCGCCGATCGACGAAGGCGGTCAGGTTGCCCGTCTCGGGATCCACGCCCACCACCACGCGGGCCGGGTCGCGATCGCCGCCGGACTGGTCGGCCATGCGCCTGGAGATGTCATGCGGGATGACCCGCGTGCCGCCGGGCAGATCGAGGATCTCGCCGCCGCGTTCGTTCAGCCGCGTCAGCCCCGCCGGAGAGAAGGGCGTGCCGCGCGCGAAGGCCGGGATTGCGTTCAGCCCCGCGCCGCGCAGCGCGCCGGTCAGCGCGTCGCCGCCCCCGAAGAGGCCGCCGAAGACCCCGCCCAGAATGGCACTCAGACCGCTGGAGGCCATGCGCGACGCCATGTCGGTGATCATGTCGGCGAAGCGCGTTTTGATGTTGTCGAAGACGTCGCCGAGGTTGCGGGCGCCCTCGGTCACCCCGTCAAACTGCGTCAGCATCCCGCCGGTCAGGCCCTGCATGGACCCCTGCACCCGACCCGCGCCGCCGTCGATGCCCTGGGCCAGGCCCTCGGTGATCCAGGCGCCGAAGCGCCGGAAGACCCGCGACGGGGAATTGATCTCGTTGGCCTCGGCAAAGCCCTCCTGATAGGCGACCCCGTCCTGGTTGCCCTGCACCCGGATGCCGGCGGTGCCCTGCGCCAGACCGGCGCGGATCTCGCCCGTGGGCGCGGGCGGGGCGATGACGTCGGCATCCGGCGGCGCGATGGTGCCCTCGCGGCCGCCGCCGATGCCCGAGAGGCCCTTCCAGTTCTCGTTGACCCACCGCATGGCATCGACCACGGGGCGGATCTTCGACCAGACGGTGTCGAAGGCATTGCCGATCGCCGTCAGGACCGCGTCCAGACCGGCCTTCAGTGCGTTCCAGCCCCGCAGGATGGCATCCGTCAGGCCGAGGGCGTCGGTGACCGGCTTGATGCCGTTCTCCCAGGCCCAGGTGAAGACGCCGACGATGCCGTCCCAGAGCGTCTGGTAATAGTCGCGCAGCCCCGACCAGGCGGTGCGCAGCCCGTCCACCGCGCGGGTCAGGTCGCCGGTGAAGATCCCCGCCACGAAGTCGCCGAAGCCCGAGAAGATGGTTCGCACCCCGTCCCAGAGCCGACCGAACCACGGCCCCACATCGTCCCAGCTGCGGTAGATCAGCACCGCCGCCCCGGCCACGGCCGCGGCCGCCAGGCCGATCGGGTTGGCCAGGAGCAGCGCCGAGACCCGCGCCAGCGTGCCCCCGACCGAGACCAGCCCTTGGATCATCAGCCCCACGCCCGCAAGGAACGGGCCGATCGCCGCGGCGGCCGCCGTGAGGCCGAGGCCCCAGCTCAGCATCTCGGGGCTGGTCTCGGCCAGGCGCGCCGTGAAGGCGGCCAGCCGACCCGCGCCCTCGATCAGCCCCTCCATCATCGGCATCAGCGCGGTGACCAGCTCCGAGATGGCCGGGGCCAGCCCGATCAGCGCCTGCTGGAACTGCGTGGTCAGCACGGCCGAGACGATGCGGAAGTCCTTCTGCGTGTCTTGCGCGGACCGGATCAGGTCCTCGTCCAGCGCGAGGCCCAGCTCGCGGGCGCGGCGCGCGGTGGCCGCGATCTCGGCCCCGCCGTCTTGGAAGGCCGGGATCAGCGCGGTCGCGTCGCTGGCCATGGCCTCCAGGTAGAAGGTCATCTCGGCATGGCTGACATTGGCGTCCTTCAGCGCGTCGATGTACTTCGACAGCGCCTGAGACGATGTCAGCCCCTCGAAGCTCTCGATGGTCAGGCCGACCTTGGGGGCGATGGTCTCGAAGAAGTCGGCCATGGGACCCGCGCCGGTCGCCCGGAAGTCGCCCAAGCGGTCGTTCACGTCCTTGAGGATGTCGGCCAGCTTGTCCTGCTGGATGCCGTAATCCTCGACCGTCAGCGCAGCCTCCTTGAAGTCCTGCACCGACAGGCCCGCCAGGTCGGCCTGGCGCTGCAGGTCGGCCAGGCTGTTGGCGCTCGAAATGAAGGCCGCGCCCGCCGCCGCCCCGGCCGCGACCAGGGGGGCGGTGACGCGGGTCGAGAGCGCCGCGCCCATGCGCTGCACGTCCTGTCCCAGCCTGCGCATGCCGGTCGCCGCATCGTCCAGCCCCTTGCGGAACCGGGCGTCGTCGAGGCCCATGATGACCCGCAGGCGGCCGACGAGGCGCGATGACGACATGGGGGCTTCTCCATCATTCGGGGGGATCGGTGCGGGCGCGGGCGGCCTGCCAGTCGCTGAGCCTGACCTTGGGCAGGCTGGCCTTGACCCCGGCCAGGTAGAGGCCGATGTCGGTCTTGTCGCCGGGCCGGGCCAGCAGCTTCTTCAGGGGCGGGATCTTCTTAGCGCGCTGCAGGCAGGCGTTCAGCCATGCGGCGGTCAGCGCGGCCTCGTCCCGGCGGTCGATACGGCGCTGCGCGGCGGCCGTCTCGATCATGTAGAGGCCCGGCGTGATGCGCCAGAACCGGTCGGGATCGAGGCCGAGCGTCAGCCAGGCCTCGTAGAGGCCGGGGATGTTCAGCCCTTGCGGGCCTTCGCCTTTCCCCCGGCCTTCGCGCCGTTTCCCCCGGCACTCCCCTTGCCACCCTGCGCCTGCAGCCCCTCGAAGGCCGCATTGATGACGCGCACCGCGACGGTGATGTCCGCCGCCAGGAGATCGTCGGCCAGATGGCGGTCCGCCTCGGGGTGATGGCGCTGCAGCGCCAGTTCCGTCACCCGCAGCAGCACCGCGAAGTCGGGCATCTGGCCCTCCTCGAACATGGCCATCAGCGGGGCCAGGTCCTTGCCGTATTCCTCCTGCAGCCGGGCGAGGCCCGCCATGCCGAGGATGAGGCCGTATTCCGTGCCGCCATGGGCGGCGGTCACGACGCCGGTGATCTGTGCCATGGTGATCAGTCCGGGATGATGTAGCTGGAGAGGCGGAAGGTCGCGGTCGCCGTCATCTTGTCGTCGATCGGCGCGCTGCGGGCGTAGCCCTTCAGGAAGCCCGAATAGGTGTCGGGAATGCCTTCCTCGCCGAGCGTCACCTCGATCAGCACCTCCTCGCCGCTGGCCTTGATCTCCCGCAGCAGGACATCGGTGGGCGAGCCGGGGATGTAGTTCATCGGGAAGGAGATCTCGCCGCTGTCGATCAGCCCGGCGATGAACTGGCGGCGCCGCCCGGGCGACTTCTGATGGGTGACCTGCACCTCGTCAACCTGTTCGTCGGGCGCGTCGATGTCGCCCAGGAGCTTCAGTTCGAAGGGCGTGCCCGCGCCTCCGCCGCTTGGGGTGCGGGTGACGCGCACCGTCGAGCCGTAGCCCAGCATTCCGTCTGCCATGGTCAATCTCCTGGCTGGTGGTTCAGATGAGGGTGGGTTCGGGCTGCCAGCTCTGCAGCCGGAAGCTCATGATCAGGGTGCCGACATAGGCGCGGGACTGGCTGTGGCTGACGATGCTGGTCTCCTCCAGCACGGCGCGGACCTCGCTGGTCCGCAGCGCGGCCAGGATCACCGCCTCGATGCGGGCGCTGTCCTCGTCCAGCTGGTCCTCGATGTCCTCGCCGCCCTCGCGGCGCAGCGCGATCTGCATCAGCGTCCGGCGCGTCACGGTCCTCTGCGCGTCGCGCTGGCTGGGCTCCTGCGGGGTCAGGACGCCGATGACCGGCAGGGTTGCGGCATCGACGCTCCCCGGCCAGACCTTCAGGATGGTGACCCCGGCGAAATGCGGGTCCGCGGCCAGAGCCGCACGAGCGGTGGCGCGATAGGCGCTGCGATAGTGGGTCACGTCATTCGGGCCTCAGATGCAGCTCGCAGAGCAGGAACGCATCGGCGGCGGGCGAACCTGCCGTGTGGATCGCGGTGATGGTGAAGAGGCGCCCGTCGCCCACGCGGATCACGTCGCCGCGCCGCACCTCCGGGACCAGCGTGCGCGCGACGCGCCAGGTCGGCGCCTCGATCAGCACCGCCTGGCCATCCGCGCCCACGACCTCGACGGGCGTCTCGCGGAAGATCGACGCGACATCGCGCAGCGGCCCGAACTGCGGGGCGAACTGCACCGTCGCGCCGAAGACCCCCGCCAGAATCCCCGACATGCCGTCGAAGATCCGGGTCATCAGGTGCCGACGGCGGCGGGCGTGGCCCCGTTCAGCCGCACGGCGCCCGTCGGCGACGGGTTGGCCGCGGCCTCGATCGCGACGCCGATCAACAGCGTGCCCGCGCCCGCGACATTGGTGCAGAGGCGGCTCGTGGTGTTGACGTAGATCGGCTGGCCGACCGTCCAGGCCTGTGCAGAGACCTTGGCGAGGGCATAGCAGCCCACCAGATGCGCCTCGACGGGCTCGCCGACGGCTGCCGCCGTGCCCGCGACGCCCGCCAGCAGCCCGGCGATGACGATGCCGCCCGAGGCGACGGCATGAGGGGCGACGACGGTGACGGAGTCACCTTTCTGCAGGAAGTTCTTCATGGGATCTCTCCACTGGAGGGGGGAACGACAGGAGCCGCCCGGAGGGCGGCCCTTGTCAGGTCAGGAATGTGGCGCAGATCAGGCCGCCGGGGCGGCGCCAGGATTGCGCCAGCCGCCGCGGAAGTCGGCATTGCCGATCCCGAAGTCATGCTCGACGGTCATCGAGAAGCCCTGGGTGCCGAAGGGCTCCTCGGTGCGGACGCGGGGGGCCTCCTGGCCTTCGAGGAAGCCGTAGACCCAGCAGGGTGCGCGGCTCGACAGCAGGTACCAGGAGAAATCGGTGATCTCGGTGGTCACCACGACCTGCAGCTTGCCCGAGAAGGGGTTGACCGAACCCGCCTCGGTGGCGGTGATCTGCGCCACGATCATCTCGGCGGCGGTCTCCTGCTCGGGACCGACCAGCAGGATGGCGGGGGCCAGGTTCAGCGGCGCGCCGTCGATGCTCTTCTGCTTGCGGATCGCCGCGCGACCGGCCGAGAGGGCGGCGGCGGTGATCGCCGTGCCCGAGGCCGCCAGGTTGTTGCGGCTGGCGTGGAACATCAGCTGGCCATCGACCATCTTCGCGCCCAGCAGGTTGCGGTAGAAGGTCTGCTCCTCGAAGAAGGCGACCGTTTCGCCATAGCTCGACAGCAGCTCGTCGATCGCGCCCAGGTCGTCGTTGATCATCATCTGGCGGCTGATGGTCAGGCCGCGGCCATAGGGCGCCAGCACGGCCGTCTCGCCGCTCTCGCCGAAGGTGCCCCACTTGATCTCGCCGGTCTCCTGGATCGGCAGCAGCATCGGGAAATCGCCCGTGCGGACCAGCGGCGTGGGCCGGAAGTCGCGGAAGTTGCGCTTGCGGGCGATGGCGCGATAGGTCGGCTGGAAGGCGCTGTAGCGCTCCAGCAGGATCTTGCTCAGGGCGTTGTTGAAGATCGCCGGGAAGTCCGAGGTCGAATGTGACGCGGCCATGAAGACGTTGACCTTGTCGCCCGCCGAGCGGATCTTGCCGCGATGCCCGCAGGAGGCCGCGGCGATCTCGACCAGCGACATGTCCATGTATTGCCGCGCGGCGGCCATGGACGGATCGCGCCCGGCGATCTGGGCATGCAGCGCATGCGCCATGGCCGCGCGGGCGGTGCTGCGTTCGTCGCGCATGATCGAGGCGCGCGGCAGGCCGCTGCGCGGGGCCGTGCCGTCCTGGGCGTGCTTCATCGTGTACTCCTTGGTGGCCTGCTTGATCGTCAGGCCCTTGTTGATCCAGTCCATGGCCACATCCGCGCCGATCCGGCGCGAGGCCGCGAAGGTCATGATCGCCGCCGCATCCCGGTTGGCCATGGCGGTCGCGGGGTTGGCCTCGTCGGCTTCGGTCTCGTCGTCGTCCGAGGCCTCCGCGCCGTCATCCTCGGACATGTCGGTCTCGTCCTCGTCGATCATGTCCGGCGTGGTCTCCTCGGCCTCCGAGGCCTCGATCTCCTCTTCGCCGGCCATGGTCGGATCGTCCTGATCGGACATGCTCGGCTGCGTCTTCGGGGGGGTGCGCTTGCCCATCGGGGTGCCTTTCTGCTGGGATGTGGCCGACCCGGCCATCATGGCCGTGATCATGCTGCCGGTTGCCTGCCGCGCGAGCCCGTCGCCGATCTGGCGCAGGCCCTTGGGTGCCTTGGGATAGAGGCGGTAATCGAAGACCGCAGCCGCGGCGGCGGCGGTCTCCTCGTCGGTCTCGGTCGCGAAGCCCGCCTCGACCGCGCCCGCGCCGTCGAAATAGGTCTCGGCCTTCATGATCTCGCGGGCCTCCTCGGCGGTGATCCCGGCGCGGGCCGCGTAGATCGCCGCATAGGCATTGGCGAGGACCGCCAACGACTTGGCGACGTGCAGGTGATCGTCCTCGGTCCCGCGCCCCTGGGTGTACCAGTTCGCCGGGTCGTGGATCATCATGATGGCGCCCGCGGGCATGACGATGCGGTCGCCCGCCATCGCGATCAGCGAGGCGGCCGAGGCGGCGATGCCTTCGATGATCACGGTGATCTCGCCGGGATGGTTCTTCAGGACCGTGTAGATGGCCTGGCCCTCGGTCGCGATGCCGCCGCCCGAGTTGAGACGCACGGTCAGCGGTCCGGTCATCCCGGCGATGGCCTCGCGGACGCTCTTGGCGGTGAAGCTGTCCTCGTCCCAGAACGAGGAGCCCACCGTGCCGGTCAGGAGAAGTTCATTCATATTGGGGATCCTTGTTGGGCAGGGTCATGGTCTTGCGGGCCGGGTCGGCCCTCGGATCGCTGTCGAACAGCAGGCCCATCCGGTCGGCCTCCTCCTTGTCCTGCAGCTGCTCCTGCAGCAGGCGTTCGGGATCGACGCCCAGCTGGCGAACCACGCCCTGGCGGGACTGAAAGCCCGACCGCACAGCATCCGACAGGGCGCCGAACTCGCGGGCCGGATCGACCAGGATGCGGTGCGGCGGCACCCAGGTCATCTTCACGGTCTTGGGGTTCTCCCACAGCAGGCGCTGGAACTCCTCATCGGCCTCGGCCTCGGCCCAGGCCTCGACGAACCAGCCGCCGAAGCGCTGCAGGAACATCGGCACCATCATCAGCCACTGCCAGCGCGAGATGTTGCGATCCATCTCCAGCCGCCCGATCCGGGCCGAGCTGAAATTGACGCCGGTCAGGTCGCCCGTCAGCGCCTCGTAGGTGATCCCGACGCCCATGGCCGCCGATCGCAGCACGGACCGCCCGAACTCGTCGAAGCCACCGACCTCGGGCGGATTGGCGAACTCCATCTCCTCGTTCTGCTCGATCTGCATGATCACGCCCGGCTGCAGCGTGCCGCCCAGCTCGGCCTTGGGCTTGATGTCCGGACCCAAGCGGTGGAACGCCGCGAAGCATGCGGCGATCTTCTGGCGCATCAGATGCGCGTCCTCCGAGTCGTCGAGGTTCAGCAGCTTCTCGGCGATCGGCGTGTACCAGCTGATGCCGCGCGTCTGGCCGGGACGATCGACCCGGAAGACATGGATGATGTCCTCGACCGGCACGCGCTCCGACATCGCCGGGGCGGTCCCGGGCCGCCAGGTGCCGCCCGGATGCTGGAGATGGAGCCAGTAGGCCACCCGATCGCCCCTGGCGTCGTATTCGATCCCTTCGCGGATCTCGTTTCCGTCCAGCGACTGCCCCCACCGGCTGTCGTCGATGTAGTCGGGCTCCAGCACCTCGATCTGCAGGGGCATGTCCAGGCCGGAATTGACCGGCCGGTGACGCCGGATCAGCACCTCGCCCGCGTCGATCACGGTGTTCATGGCCGTGGCCTGCAGGCCGTAGAAGTTCTGCAGCCCGAGGCGGTCGATGGCCGTGGTGTCGAGGTGATCCTCGATCAGCTCCAGCCCCCGGTCCCTGATGCGCTCGCGGACCCCCTCGGGCAGGCCCTTGGAGACCTGCACCTTGGGGATGATGCCGTCGCCGATGACATGCCCCGAGATGACCTGCTGCACCCGCGCCGCGAAGGGCGAGTTGCGGATCATGTCACGGGCGTAGAAGGCCACCATCCGGCGGTGGCGGCCGGCTGTGTCGGCATCGGCGCTGGTGGCGCGGATGCCCTCGTTGCGATGCCCAAGGCGGGCCGCGCGATAGTGCATGGCGACCGTGCGGGCCTTCTCCCGCGCAGCCCCGCGCGCGGGCGAAATCGCCATGATCACCCTGTCGATGATGTTCATGTCAGCCTCGACCGAAGCTGGGCGTCAGCAGCGACGAGGCCGGGCGCGGATCCAACGCACGCTCAATCTTGGCCTCCAGCGTGAACATCTCATCGAGATCCCTGAAGGTGACCTCCTCCCCGTTGATCTTCAGCGACTTCACGCCGCGGGCGATGTTGGCCCTCAGCTCCGCCAGATGTTCCGCCGTGTAAGCCATCAGAGCCACTTTCCTCTTGTCTGGATCCAGCCGCCCCGTCCGGGGGCCGAAGTCGGCGCGCGTGGCGGGGCCACGGGGCGAGCCGGTTGAAGGGTGTCCTCGCGCGCCGCCTCCTCGGACCGGTCGGCCTCGGGGACGTCGTCGGGCGCGGGCGTGGCGGTCGGCAGCAGCAGATGCGGGTTCCCGGCGCTCCAGGTCGCCCAGAAGACCGGATCGGACCAGTCGATCCGTTCGGCCCCCTTGATGATGTGCATGGCGCGGGCCTGGACCAGGTGGTCGAGGCTTTCGTTGCGCACCACGCCCGGCCGCTTCTCCCACCCTTCGGGCCTGCGTCGCTCGGCCGTGAACTCGGCCAGCTCGTCCGGTGTCATCCATTCCGGGATCAGGCAGGCGTTCACCAGCCCGTCCTCGGCCCTGAGCGAGGCCGCCACCGCATCCTTCAGGCGGTCGGTCGCCATGAACAGGATCTGGATGTCCTTGGCGACGCGGCGGCGGCGCGCCTTCTGGCTGGCGGCCTCCGGAGCCTTGAGCCAGACGCGGTCCGGCTTCTTCAGCCCGCCTTCGCCGCGGGTCAGGTACCACAGCCCGCCCTGCTGCTTGGCGCGCCGCCCCCGGTAGAACCGATAGGCGTTGTCCGTCGTGGCACCGCCGCCATGCAGGTCGATGGCCAGCGACACGGCCGTCATGCGGGCATCGGACCCGGCCACGGGCCAGCTGCGCTCGGCCAGCGGCGCCAGCGCCTCCCAGTCCTCGGCCACCTCGAAGGGCTTCAGCCGGCGCTCCTGATCGGCGCCGGGCATGCTGATGATGTCGAAGCGGTCGATCGGCATGTGCCGACCGTTCTCGCCCCAAGCCGTGACCCCGACCGAGAAGTAGGTGCCCTGCACGTCGATCGAGACGGTCAGGTAGCGCGCCCAGTTCGGCGCCGTGCCCCTGGGCAGATCGAGCCCCCGGGCCTTGTCGCGCAGCCCCTGGACGGTCACGTCCAGATCTGAGACGGCCGAGCGCGGGAAATAGGGCTGCGCCTGCCCCGTGTTCATCGCGGTCTTCAGCTTCTCCTCGTCTCCGGTCGCCTCGAAGGTCTTCACCGCCTGGCAATAGGTGGTGACCAGCTCGCGCCAGGAGGCGAAGGAGGCCGCCGCGCCGTCCAGCCAGTAGCTGAGCATGTCCGTCTTGCGGACCTGCCCACTGTCGATCGGGACCAGCTTAGGCTGGCCGTTCTGGTCGGTTTCGCGCCCCTCGTGCAGCCAGCGGCCGGCGGCGTTCAGCTCGCGCTTCAGCTGATGACCGAAGCCGTGGCCGCAATGCGGGCAGATCATCCGCGCGGCCTCACCGGCCTCCATCGGGTCGGCGCTGTCGGGATAGCGCAGGCGACGAAAGGTCGGCTCGAACTCGGCCTCGCAGTTCGGGCAGGGCCAGTACCAGCGCCCGCGCGTGCCGTGCGGATAGAGAGACAGCACCCCGTATTCCACCGGCGGGCAGTCATGCGGCGTCGAGGGCCGCCACGATTCGTCCTTCAGCGGCGCGCCGGGGCTGCTCTCGACCACGACCATGCCGCGCGACAGATAGGTCCTGGCCCGCGCCCGCATCAGCGAATAGGCATCGCCCTCGCCGTCGATGCTTTCGGGGAAGTGGTCGTAATCCGTGCCCAGGACCAGCCGGATGGTCGCCGAGCTGAGCTTGGTGATCGTGGGCCAGTCCAGGGTCAGCTGCGTGCCGCCCGTGAACAGCTTGTGATAGATGTTGTCCGAGCCGCGCCCGCTGCCTTGGCGCATCCGCAGCTCGGGGCTGTTGCGCACCATGGGCGAGATCTTGTTGCGCTCGAACTCGGCCGCGGCCTCGCGGGTCATCTGGAACAGCGCCACCCGGCCCGGATCGGCGGTGATCGTGTAGGCGATGGCCGATTGCAGCATCTGCGTCTTGCCCGACTGCGACGGGCCGCAGAAGGACAGGCCCCGATAGGACCGCGACGCAATCATGTCGGTCGGCTCGACCATGTAGGGCGTCACGTCGCGGCGGAACGGCTGCCACTGGCCCGAGACGTTGACGCGCATGTAGCGCTCGGCCGCCTCGGTGACGGTCATCTTCTGCGCGGGGCGCCATGCCGGCAGCGCCAGTTTCAGCGCCACTCGCGGGTCGGCATAGGGCGGCAGGGGCTCGAACTGGTCCAGGCTTCGCATGTCAGATCAGGATCCGCGCGGTGAAGTCGGCATCGGCGACGTCGCGCTCGCGCAGCTCGGCCTCCTCGATCCGGTCGGCGATGTTGGTCAGGATGTCGGCGCCGATGTCGCCGACGATCGCCACCTGGGGCGCGGTCAGGTCCAGTTCCCGCTCCAGCCGGTCCGGCATGGATTCGAGGCCGTCGCGGACGATCTTGCCGATGCTCTCCAGCAGCTCCAGGACGTCGTCCAACGGTACCAGCCGCCGGCGGTTCAGCTGGGCCGCCGACCAGCGGATGTCGGCTTCGGCCAGCTCGCGCCGCTCCTTGCCCGAGAGGGTCGCGGCCTCGCTGTCCACCTCGACGCCCAGGAACTCGGCCCGCAGCAGGCTGATCTGGTTCTCGTTGTGGCGGTTGCGCTGCGCGGCCTCCGCCTCGCGCGCCTTGCGCCATGCCCAGCAGTGCGACAGCCGCAGGACATAGGCGCGACCGTTGCCGCCGACCTGCGCCACCGGCATGCCGTCGCGGATCCACTTGGCGACCGTGTTGACCGTGGTGCCGAAGGCCTGCGCGATCTCCTCCTGGTTCATGTCGGCGTCGGAGATGGCCTCGGGCAGCGGGAAGCGGTGCAGCAGCTGGCCGAGGGCGTCGTCGATCTCGACCGGCAGAAGCGTGGGCAGATCATCCTGTTCCGACATGCCAAACCCCAACAACAACCCCATCCCTCAGGGCTGAAATCTCCAGAAAAAGTTGCGAATAGCGGGGTGCGAATTACCCCCGTGCGGTTCCTTGCCAGGAAGGACCCGCCGGGGGTCGGTCAGCCTCGATCGGCGACGCGCTGGACCATCCGCGCCAGCGTGCGCGCCAGATGGCCGGGCAGCCGGGCCTGATAGACCTCGGCCGCGCCATCCTGAAAGCCTAGCCGCTGCGAATAGACCGGCGCAAGCGCGCTGAAGTGCAGCACCTTGCTGATGGTGCCGTCGGGCGCCCGCTTCCAGATGCCGGGCGAGAGGCCAGACCCCTCGCGCGGCACGAAGAACCCGGCCCGCCTGCGGTTGCGCCTGCGCGATGCCGCCGTGGTGTTCGTCGTCCTGTCGCGCTGCGCCTGGATCGCCGACAGCGCCTGATTGCGCTCGCCGATGGACCAGTTGCCATAGGCATCGAGCCTCGCCCCGCGCGCCGGCATCACCGACTGGATGATACCCGCATAGGAAACCCGCGACGACAGCAGCGCCTCAAGGCCGGTCTGCGGACGCTGGCCGCCCAGCTCCTGCACCTTGAGGTAATGGCGTCGACCCTGCCGGTCCCGCTCGACGACTTCGGCCTCCAGATCCTGCGGCCGGGCGCGCTTGACCCTGAAGGCGCCCTTGGTGAAGCGCGTGGGCCGGTCGAAAACGCGGTCCATGTTCGCATGGACATACTCCAGCACATCCGCCGCCGTGTCGTTCAGCGCCCAGACCGCAGCCATGCGCGCATCCTTGTCCGCCAGCTGGCGCAGGTTGCGCTGCAGGTCGGCGTCGTCGATCGAGATCTTCAGCACCGGCTGGTCGACCCGGCACGATCAGGTACAGAGCGGAACGTCGTGTTCAGTGCGGTGCAGATGATCGACGCGACCTCGGCCGCATCGAACGTATGGAGATCGGCGACCGCGATGCGGCAGATCTCGACACCAAGCGCCCGATCCGAAATTATCCCACCCGGCAATTCGACGAACCGGCCTTCATGTGTGGCAGGGCTCATGGCCATCGAGGCCTCCGCTTTGGCTATTGGGGGGACTTGAAACGACGAACGCCCGCGAGGAATGTTCCTGGCGGGCGCACGTCTAGATAATAATGCTTCCTCTCACACAGACGGACCTAAGCCGTCAAGAACTTTTTACGGCCCGGTAACCGATCATGCGGTCCAGCGCGCCGCTCAGCGCCGCTGACAGGGCATCCCGATGGACGCCCTTGACCGACCACCCGTGAAACACGAGCACTTGGGCCAGACCCTTCCCCTTAAGGCAGACCGCATCGACCAGCGCCATGTCGGTGATCTGGCGCGCCGCGGGGCCGCCCCGGTCCGACGGGCGCACGCGCCGCACAGCCATCGCCACGCCCGAACCGATCCGGCGGCGCAGGCGATCGACCTCGGCGGAGACCTCCAGCCGCCGGTCCATCCAGTCGCGCCCGTCCGGGCCGCCCGCGCTGGCCTGCAGGCTGGACAGCTTGGTGCCGTCGGCCGACAGCAGCTGCACCAGGTCGTGATAGCGGCGCCCGATGGAGATCTGGCCATGGGTCAGGGGCGCGGGCTGCTTGCGGCGCGCGGCGGCGGCCAGCATCGCGTCGAAGGCATCGGCCCGGCGGATGGCCTGCCGCCCGCCATAGCCGCGATGGACGGCCGCGACATCATCGGCGCCGACCGGGATCAGCTCGATGTTCTGGACCAGGACGAAGCCGCCGCGCGCCGGGGCAGGGGCGATAGCCGGGCCGCAGGCTTCCGGCACCGCCGCCGCGGCCTTCACGCTGTCGAGGCGGCCTTGGATCTCGGATGCCAGCGTCCTGGTGGCGTTCTGGATCAACATATTGCGTCCCTGTTCTTTCATCTGACTATCCGTTGTTTTTCTTCTTCAGAGGTTGGGCTTGATGGGCTTTGTGAGAGATTGAGAGGGCTTGAAAACAGGAAGGGGCTGAGTGGGTCCGATGCAATGAAATCATGGTCTTAGCCTGACAATCTGGGCCGGATGGGCCGGACGGGCTTGAAACTTCGACCTATGCACAAGGCGGCTTTCCCCCTGACCCCTTGGAAGACGCGCGCGCACATGGGTCTGGATTTCAGGCCCGTCAGGCCCTCAAGCCCAAAATCAGCGCCTAACCCCCTGAAACCATTGAACCGGCTTCCCCCTGACCCCGTTGTCAGTCGCGCCCAACCGCCACCGCTGCTAAGCCCGTCAGGCCCAAGTGCCCCGACGATGGCCTGACATGCGCGACGGGCCCGAAGGCCCGCCTGGTCGAAGATCCTGAAAACGGGGTGCGGGGTCATCGTGTCCATGAGCCGCCCCAGCTGGATCCGCTGTCGTTTGACGTGGCCTCGCGCATCCGCCGCCCGAACTCGTCGGTGAGCCTGATTCCGCGATAGCCGGTGACGCCCGACTTGCCGGCCGCAAAGGTCTTCTGCGTCTCAGGGTGCCGCCAGGTGTCGGCCTTGGCCTTCAGGCGGTTCGACACCGTCCTGCTGCCCCATCGCGTCTCGCCGCGCTCCTCGATCCAGTAGTTGAAGGCCTCCATCAGCTCGCGGGCGGTCATGAAGTCGCCCTCGTAGCCGGTGACCAGCGTAGCATCGGCCAGGAAGGTGCCGATCGGGTCGCTGTCCTTGCGATAGTCCTCGGTCGCGGCCAGAACCTCGTCGGGCTCCTGCAGGCCGCCATCGAGGAAGTCGAGCAGCCCCTTGACCATCCAGTTGAGGATGCCCGATCGCTCCTCCCAGAGCATGGCGTCCATGTCCTTCTTGGGGATGCGCTTGGCGGCCGGGATCTGGACCGGGAACTTGACCAGCATCACCCGCCGCCAGATCCCATCGTCACCGCCGCGGATGTCGGGCAGATGGTTGCCGCTGATCGTCAGCTTGAAATACGGGTAGAAGGTGATCATCCCCGAGAAGAGGTCGCGGATCGTCATGGCGTCGCCACCGGTCAGCAGCTTCACCAGACCTTCCTGGAGACGCTCGCCTTCCTCCGGCTCTGAGGTTCGCACCATCCGTGCGCCGATCAGGGGGATGAGGTCGGGCTGCGAGTCGGAGCCCGACTTCTTGTTCTTGCCGGTCAGGCTCTCGATCTTCGCGGTGGCCGCATAGTCGCCCATGATCCGAGCGATGATGTCGGTCAGGACCGATTTGCCGTTGGCCCCGGCGCCGTGGAAGAACGCGATCTTCTGGATCGGCACACCGCTGAGGGACAGGCCGAACCAGCGCTGCAGGAACTGCCGGACCTCGATGTTCGGCTGAATGGTCTTCAGGAACTCGTCGAAGCGGGGGCACTTGGCATCGGGGTCGTATTCGACCGGCATCAGCTTGCTGAGCATCTGGTCGCGGTCGTGCGGCAGCAGCTGGACCTCGGGCATCGCGGATGCGCCCGAAACGGGGTCCGGGGTGACGGTGAACTTCAGCACGCCCGACAGGGTGTTCGCGACCAGGTCATCCTGGTCGAGGTCATCGACCGTGATCGACCGCATCACCGAGGCCTCATTGACCATGTTGTTCATCGGCCCGGAATTGCCGGCGTTCTTGGCATGGGTGACGATGCGCCCGATCGAGGTGCGATAGCCCTTCAGCTTGCCCTCGATCCCGCGCAGGCGGCCGTCGATCGTGCCCAACTCGCTGAGCAGCGAGTCGTCGGCCGCATAGCCGGCCGTGCCCTCAATCTCGGCGCGCCGCTTCACCAGCTGGAACTCATCCTCAAGGAGCTTCCGCTCCCGGGGTGAGGGCATCATGAAGTCGATCTCCTGGTTCATCAGCCCGGACATCTGCTGGGCCAGCTTGCGGATCGCGGGCGACAGGCCCTTGCTGATCTCGGCATCCTTGCGCCAGCGGCGCTCGTCCCAGATATGCCAGCCAACTTGGGAGACATGCCGGACGTCGTCCCCGAAATGGATCAGGAACCGCCGGGCGTTCCCGATATCGTTCGGCGGCTCTTTTGCGGCCAAGGCGATCGGGTTTGGCGGCTCATCATCCCCTGCGCCGTCTTCGCGCGGCGGCGGCGGATAGTAGCCCTCGGGATAGCTGTCTGCCGGATCCTCGTCGGCATCGTCCTGCGGCAGCTCGATCCCACCGGGCAGATCGACCTCCTCCTGCGCGGCCATGGCGGCGCGCACCTTCTCAATTCCGTCGTCGCTCATTCGTCCCCCTCCCGCTGCGTGACGTCTGGCGCGCCCATCAGCAGGTCGTTCATGTCGATGCCCTCGCCCGGATGGACGATGGCGGCGGTCAGGCCGGGTCGCAGCGCCTTGGCGCGGCGCAGGCCGGAAAGCAGTTTCGCGCGGGTCAGGCGGGGGTCGCTGTCGCCGTCCTGGACGAAGACCAGGCGCTGCACCCATGCAGGTGGCACGAAGGCGTCGCGGTCGCTCATGTCGGGCAGGCCCTCGTACTTCCGGCCCTTCCCCAGCAGGCGCGCGCCCGCCATGTTCCCCAGATCGACCCCGGCCCAGAAGGCCGCGCCCTCGATCGCGCGGGCGACCATGGCCGACAGGGTCGTCTCGATCCCCTCGGCCATGACCAGCGTGGCGGCATCGCGCGGGGTGAAGATCCGGATCGCGCCGCCCTTCTTCGAGCCATAGACCTTCTTGGACGGCACCATCTCGCCCGCCTTGAACGGGTGCGGCGCAACCACCTTCCCCTTGGGCTGGCCGAGGTCGATCCAGGTGCGATGCACCCCGGTCAGCTGCCCCTGCGCATCGAGGATGGCGGCCAGCATGGCCGGACCCTCATGGACGGTGACGAACTCGCCCCGGCGTTGATCGTCCGGCACCACCAGCCGCGCCTGCGGCTCGAAGCGGAAACAGCGGGGCAGGGCCACGCCCGGGCGCTGGCGGATGCCGCGCCGCTCCAGGTAATCGGCGACCAGGGTGCCATCGGCCGGGCGCGCGGCAGACCAGTATCTGCGCGCCAGGGCGATGGCATCCTGCCGGCGGCGCGCGGCATCGGCCTCGCGCGCGCGGCGGTGTTCCTCGGCCTTGCGGGCCTGGGCGGCGCGCTGTTCCGGGGTCAGCTCCTGCCGAGGCCCGGCCAGCCAGTCCAGCGCGGCCGGGAAGTCCATGCCCATGACCAGCTGCACCAGGGCGATCTGGTCGCCCTTCGCGTCGCAGCGGCGGCAGAAGATCACGCTCTTGGCCGGGTTGATCGAGAAGCGGTCCTTGCCCCCGCAGCCGGGGCAGGGACCGACCAGCTCGCCGCCGGTGCGCACCAGGTTGCCGATGGCCAGCCGATCGACCAGCTCCAGCATCGGCACCTGATGCGCCATGGCGATTCGCGGATCCTCACGCACAGATCTGCGCCTCGCGCTGATCCATCCAGCGCAGCGCGCGCAGCAGTTCGGTCTGACCGTCCAGCAGGATGTTGCCGTGCCGGTCGGTCAGGTCCGGGAACATCATCGCCTTCCAGCGCGCGGTGACCTCGGGGGCTTCGCAGCCCAGCTGGTCGGCGATCTCGGGGAGGGCGCGGCGGCCGATGATGCCCTCCGCCAGGAACAGGTCATCAGCAGCGCTGAAGGCCTCGCGTGGGAGCTTCAGCAGGTGATCGAGGATGCGGATCTGCCGTCCCGGCAGCTGCTCCTGCAGGGCGGCTTTCAGCACCGCGATGGCGCGGGCCTTCCTGGACGAGGCGCCGACCGGCACGGCGGCGTCCTGCGGCGGGACTGCCGGACGCGCCGACTCGGTCGGTGCGCTGGCCGGGACAGGCGCGGCGGGGTTCGGCGCGACAGGCTGCGGCGCAGGCTGAGTCACAGGCGTGACGGGCGCAGCCTTAGCGGCCTTGGGCGCGCGATTGTCGGCATCGGCCCGAGGCGGCGTGATCGGCCCATCGCCGAGAACCCCGTAGCGGCGGAAGGCGAAGCGCGCCGCGTCGATCGGGCGCCCGAGGGTTCGGGCCGTTTCGACCTGGGTCATGCCGCCCCGGATCAGGCTGCGTGCCTGCTCTAGCTCCGTGATTGTCCAGATCTCGCCGCGCTTCGTCGCGGGCGTTGCCACGGCCGTCGCCTTGGTGGGCTTCGCGGCCCGCGGCGGCTTCGGCGTACGCTTGGACTTCGGTGCGGATGGGGCGGCTTTCGGCTCCGGAGCGGTTGCGGGATCCGCGACGGCCGCGGGGGCTTCTGCAGGCCGTGCGGCGGGGGCCGCTGCGGGCTGCGCGGAAGGCGCCGGCCGTGCCGCAGCCTCGCTGCGCAGGCTGAAGACCGCCAGATCGACGAAGGGCGCGGGGCGGATCGGATCGGGGATGCGGGCCGCCAGGTCGCGCAGCAGCGACAGCGGGATCAGGTCGGCGCGGCTCATTTCTGCCCCCGCGCGGCATCCCAGTAGGCGCCGAGCGCCCACCGGTCGAAATCGTTCATGGCCGCCGCGATGTGATGCGCGATCGCCCGGTGCTGACGGTCGTCCGGATGCACCTGGTCGGCGGCGGTGATCAGCGGCACCATCGCGCCCTCGGGCGTGGCGCGCCTGGCGCAGGTCCCGACGATGTCGGCGACCATGCGATGCTCGCGCGGATCCGCGATCAGCGGCGGGCGGGACATCAGCCCCAGCCCGTGGATCAGGGCGCGGTCGAAATGCGTCAGCTTCATGGATTACCCTCCGATGTCGGCGCGCGGGTCGGACGCGGGCCAGGTTGCGCGCCGGACGGCGTCGAACAGCACGTCGCCTGCCTGACGCAGGGCGGACGGGTCGCGACGGGCGCAGGGAAAGCGGTCGGCGAAATCATGCAGCGCGATGCGCAGCGGCTCCTCGGGTCCAAAGCTCTTGTCGACCGCGATCACGGCCAGCCGCAGCGCCGTTGCGTCGGGCGTCGCCAGCTTGGCGCGCATGGCCAGGCACATGGTGAAGTGCATGGCGGCGATCCGGCGGTGGGGGGCGGGCATCGAGGACCTCGGCTCTGGAATGAACCGGGGCGCCTGTCGGGAGGAGGAGGGACGGGCGCCCCGGAGACCGCGCGGGTGGGACCGTGCGGATGGGGATGGGAAAAGGGCGCGGCGGCGGTCAGGCCGCCGCGCCAGGCGCCGGGGTCAGGCAGACCGATCCCGGAGACATTGGCCCTGCCGCCTGTCGGCGGCTCTCGGCCGGGCGGGCCGCAGGTTCCACGATCACGGAAGCCAAGTCCTTCACCCGAAGGCGGCCATGATCGTGGCTTGTGTGGGGAGAAGTCGCCCTGGACCGGCCGTGCTGCCTGCCCAAACCTCCCACCTTCGGGTGTCCTGAAAACCCGATCCGCATGTCAGCGCCTTTGACCGGCGCCGCGCCAGTCGCCATGGTGCGGGCGCGGAAAGACTGTAAAGGGAACGATTCGAATGAACGCTGACCTGAATGCCCTGGCAACGCGGGTGAAGGTGCTTGAAGACATCCTCGCTGCGATGCTGGAGGTGACCGAGCAAGAAGCTCCTCGGACCCATGGCAAGATCTTGGAGAAACTCTTCGAGGCGGCGGTCTGGCAAGAGGCAGATGCGAACCACATGGAGCCTGGAGACGTCGTGACAGAGCCTTTCAAGCCAAAAGACCCTGTTGCGAAAGGAATAAATGCCATTCGCATGTCAGCGACTCCCGCCCCTAAAAGTGCCGGGTAAAAGGGTGATCTGCAACTCGATGACCTGGCGCGGCGGCTGTGAAGGCAAGCAGGAATTCGAGTCCCGCGCCGCCCGCCGGCCGATGGCTACGGACAGTTCCTCTATGGCGAAGCGCGCAGTGGCCCTGCCTGCATCTGTTTTGGCCACCTCTAGGTAGTCCCACCACAGGTCGCGACGCTTGTGCAGCGTCCGGGACGTCCAAAGATCACCCACCTCGCGCGCCGCTTCGCGGATTGCACTGCGAGCAACTGCCTCCTGCAGATCGCGGGGCGGGATCGAAAGCGGATGAAGCGACTCGGGCTTATCGGGGTCGCTGACGCGGACATGCCGCCCGCCCACTAGGGGTTTCAGCTCCTCCATCACGCGGCCCCTCCCATGATCTCGGCATAGCGGGGCAAGGTACGCGTCGCGTGATCGACATGATGCCCATAGGGGGCGTTCAGCGCGTCGAACCAGTTGCAGGCGGTCTGGAAGGTCACGCCGAAATGGACGGCGCAGGCCTCGCGGCTGTTGAAGCTGGCGATCATCAGCAGCGACCAGTTGCGGCCGAAGACCGCGCGGTCCGAGCCATGATGGACATGGGCGCGGCGGGCGGCCTGGTGGCCCCGCCCGCGCCCGTCGAAGGGGTTGGGCTGGGACATTTGACGGCGGGACGCATCAGGCTGCGTCCGATGGTGCATCGGATTGGGGCTGGTCATGAGAGGGCTCTTGGTTGGGGGTTGTGGATTCATTCCTGTGGCAGCCACCATCGACAGACGGCTCCCACGCATCGACAGGCACAGCGCCAGAGGTGGCGCGCGCAATTGCAAAAGCCACATCAAGGCTCGGGCGCTTTCGGCCCGAGATGATCTCGTTCAGATGACTGCGCGAAAGACCGATCACATCCGCAAACGAGCGTTGCGTGACGCGGGCAGTGCACAGATATGCTCGAAGCTTTTCCATGCACGGAAGTTCGCGCAATGCGAACAATGCGTCAAGGGTCAATGTTCGCTTTGCGCGATTTTTGTTCTGCCCCATAACGGGGCAAGGTTCGCAGTATGAGATACCGCATCCGTGAACACCGGAAAGCCCGGAAATTGACCTTGGATCAGCTCGCCGAAATGGTGGGTACGTCCAAGGGCTATCTGTCGGACCTGGAGACAGGGAAGAGAGCAGGCGGTATCGACATGATCCGCGCGATTGCGCAGGCGCTGCGTGTCACCGAGGCTGAAATCTTCACTCCAGAGAATGAGGAAGAACAGCAGATGCTTGATCACGTTGCGATTTATCAGCAGCTGACCCCAGAGGATCGTCAGGCGATCGCCAGGATGGCAAAGGGGCTTCTTGCTGCATCGGGGCCGAGATCAGACTGAATAGCCTCTTCCGCTCCCTTGGTGCCAACTGCGCCATCAAATCCAATAGTTCAAATCCATCCATGGAGCCCTCTCGGTTGGAACATTAAGCGAACACGAGAAGTCGCGGCAACCTGATTCGTTGGATCTGCGCGGCTCGCAACGCAGCGGCCCGATAATAATTCGCAAATCGCGAACTTTGTCACTTGAAAAGATATTCGCTTTGCGCGAACTTTCCCCCATCGCAACCCGATGGAGCACCCGGCCATGCGCCCCAGCCTCACCGTCTCTCTTCCCGATGCGCCCGCAGCCGTCGCTGACGCGCTGGCGCTGGTCTCCTGCCCGGTCGTCGCTGCGGCGGCCCCGCCTTCGGTCCGCCGCTTGGCGTGGCTGATCGCCGCCAGCCACCAGGGCATGATCGTCTCGCAGCGGCGCCCCCGATTCGGCGTCACGCGACGGTGCCCGAAATGACCGGCGCCACGCACCGCCCCTTCGGCCCCCGCATGACCCAAGAGGATGCCGACCGTATCGTGCGCAACCCCGGCATGGGCTGGCCCGACGACATGATCGAGGAGGCCCGCGATCTGCGAGGGCAGGCTCTGCGCGCGGGGCTGGCCCCTGCACCGCCGCATCTGCTCATCACCGGCCCCACCGCGATCGAGCAGTTGGAACGGCGGGCGCAGGTCCGGGGCATCATCCAGGGCCTCGCCCTGGCGGCGGTGGTCCTCGGCATCGTGCTGGGCCTCGCGGCCACCCTCGATGCCCACTGGCCGGTCGCCTGCGACGGCACCGGCAGCACCGCGGGCTGCGCCATCCGCATCCTGGGGGTGGTCTGATGGACGACATGATCCTCTGCAATGCCTCGGCGGTGAAGGCCGTCCTGGTCGTCGATCGCGACGATACTGACGCGGCCGTCTCCGACCGGCTGGTCTCGCTGGCCCTCGGCACCATCGACGACTTGGCCGGGTCGGCCATGGTCGCGGGGATGGCACTCGACCCGGCCGAGGCGCGCCAGCTGGCGCAAGAGCTTTTGACCGCCGCCGACCGGGCGGAGGGGATGGAGGCGCTGCCGGTCGAGTTCATCACCGAAGCCCCGATGGGCCGGTGCTGACATGAACCACAGCGCCAGCACCTATCGCGGGGCTTCCCTGATGCTGACCGACCTGCCGGGCGGCGTCTGGAGCTGGACCCACGACGCGACCGACGGCCACGGCACCGCCCGCAGCCTGTCGCGCGCCCACGCCGACATCGACGCCCATCTCGCGCGCCACGCCGCGCACAGCCAGAAGGTGACGACATGCCCTGCCTGACCCAGGACGAAAGAGACTGCATCGCGGTGGCCCTGCTGGAGGTGACCGAGCGCTTTGGCGGGAATGCCCCGATCGACATGCTGCTGATCCACCGGCTGGCGGCCGAGGTCTGCCGCATCATCGAGGCCCGCGACCGGGCGCAGATCGTGCTGTCGGTCCAGCTGGCGCCGATCGCCCCACTGTCGGACATTGCCGATCAGATGTGGGGGCGCCTCGCATGACCCATCCCCTCACCATGGCCCTCGCGGCCATCATCCACCACGACTGCAGCGAGCATGGCTGGGAACGCACCTCGGCCGAGATCGCCGCGGATCTGGTCGCGCGCTATCCCGCGCCGCGCAGCTGGGGCATCACCGCCCATCACGTCGCCCGGGTCGCCCGCCACAAGGGCTGGACCAGCCGCCTGCGCGGATCCGGAACGCCGGTGATGCAGGGGACGCCCAAGGCGCTGGCGATGGACGAGGAGCTTGCCGCCCTGGACGGCGGCCGCGGCTTCGATGATGTGGAGCTGGTGGCATGACTGACCGCCCCCTGATCTTTTCCGCGCCGATGGTCCGCGCACTGCTGAACGGTCGCAAGACTCAGACGCGGCGGGCGCTGACCCTTGGCGGCAGGCGGCCGGACTACATTGGCCCGCGCGGCTGCACCGCAGACCCCGCCTGCTGGGGCTGGGATGATGGCGAAGGCGGCTACATCTTGGCCGACCGCGATCCTGATGACCGGCGCGCTGCAAGCTGGCACGATTTCGCGTCGTCTTGGCGCGCTGGTGATCGGGTATGGGTGCGGGAAAGCTGGCAGGGCCTATCTTACGGCGACTACCTGCCCACCAAGAGCCCAGTATGCGATTTGCGCTATTCCGCGACAGACCCCCTTGCGGGCATGGACGCGCACGCCCGCGGCTATCCGTGGCGCCCCTCGATCCACATGCCCCGGTGGGCCAGCCGGATCACGCTGCAGATCACCGACGTGCGGGTCCAGCGGCTGCAGGACATCAGCCGGGGCGATGCCATGTCGGAGGGTTGCCCGTTCCCGAACATGCAGAATGGACCGGACCCGCGGAACTGGTTCCGCGACCTCTGGAACAGCCTGCATGGCGCTGACGCATGGGACTGCAACCCGTGGGTCTGCGCCCTGAGCTTCACCGTCCAGCGCGGCAACATCGACCAGGTCGAGGGTGCGTCATGAACATGCTCCAGGACACTATCGCCGACCTGCGCCAGCGGCTGGCGGCCCTGCCGAAGATCGACACCCGCAACGGTGGCGACATCATGGACCAGCACCGCGCCCACCGCGCCGCGGCCGAAGAACTGGGCCGGTACCTGACCGAGACCTACGGCGCGCGCATCGGCCTGCGCCCGGACAGCAACCGCATCACCATGCACCGCATCAGCTCGACCAGCACGGCCGGACTGCACGGGGCATTCACCAACTGGATCGCAGCGGCCGAGCGGCGCGGCGTCTCCATCAAGGCGAAGGAGAGAGACCTATGATCGCCGAAAAGCAGACCAACGACTCCCTGGCCGTGCAGATCGCAGACCAGGTCGTCCCGGAGTATCGCGCGAAGGGCGCGGCCTACTCCTGCTCGGGTCATACCTCAAAGCGATGGTCAGCGGCGCACGATGCAGCACTCATCGCCCTGCAGCGCAGCGCCCTCTCGCAGCCCGCCGACGATCTGCGGCGGACGGCGCAAGCGGTGATCGACGGCGCGTTCTCGACCTACAAGTCGAAGAACGGGCGCGATGTCAGCATCCAGGCTGATGACGGTGAAAAGTGCCTGATCGTGCACAGCGATCTGATGCAGGCAATGGAAGCCGCCCTCTCGCAGCCCGCCCCGGCCCCGCAGCCTGCCGACGATCTGCGGGCGGCGGCGGCTGGTGCCCTTGCCTCGCTGGACAGCTTCATGTCGGGCGCACCGATCAACCCGAAAACCAAGGCGCAGTCGGATGCTCTGGCCCGCGCGGCATCGTTCGCCAGCGAAGCCTATCGGCAAGGCTACGACCACGATCAGGCCACCCACGCAATGCTCAGGGCGTTTCTGACGGCTCTGGTCGATCCCCTGCATCCTGACTTGGACTATTTGCGCGCTGATGCGGCGGCCGGGGCGACCGCCCGCGCGGCCCTCTCGCAGAACGGGGGTGCGGTCGTCGAAGACGCCCCCGAGCCCATCGGCAACTGCGAAAGCTGCGGCGTGGATATCCACGAGGGCGACAAGTGCTGTCACACGACAGACGGCTGCGTCCTTTGCGTGGAACATGCGCCGATGCTGTCCGACGTGCTGCGGCAGATGGACGAGGTGCTGGAAAAGGGCGAGGCCGACGGCTGCTATGACCTGACCGAAGACGAACTGCGCGAAGATCGGGACAGCATCGCCGCCGACATTGCGAAGAATGGCGACAGGAAGGCGGTCAGCAGATGACCGTCACCTGGCACCAAGAATATCCGAACAGCCGCATACTGGCCCGATCGGGCCAGATCGACATCGGCGCCGTGTTTCCGCCCCTTGGGAAGATCCAAAGCCGCAACCCTTGGACGTGGCGCCTCTGGGTCAACGGTCGGTCGTGGCCGGCCGAGGGCGTTGCCAAGACGGAAACCGATGCGCGTGACGCTCTGCAGGCAGCGTGGCAGGCGTTTCTGACCGCCGCCGATATCAAGCAGGCTGGAGGCGCATGATGGCCGAGAACAGCAAGATCGAGTGGACCGACCACACCTTCAACCCCTGGATCGGATGCCAGAAGGTCGGACCCGGCTGCGACAACTGCTATGCCGAGGACATGATGGCCACGCGCTATGGCCGCGTGGAATGGGGTCCGCACGCGGCGCGGTCGCGCACAGCCCCCGCGAACTGGGCAAAGCCGGTCAAATGGGATCGGGATGCGGCCGCAGCTCGCGCGCGGCGGCGGGTCTTCTGCGCCAGCTTGGCGGACGTCTTCGACAACCACTTCTCAATCAGCCCGGCATGGCGCCTGCAGCTCTGGGATCTGATCCGGCGAACGCCCAACCTGGACTGGATGCTGCTGACCAAGCGACCGGGCAACATCACCAGAATGCTGCCCCCGGACTGGGGCACCGGCTGGCCAAACGTCTGGCTTGGCTGCACGGTCACCGATCAGGCGGAAGCAGATCGCGATGTGCCATCTCTTCTTGACGTGCCCGCCGTGGCGCATTTCCTGTCTATCGAACCCTTGCTGGGCCCGATTGATGATATGGGCCCCTGGCTTAGGCCGGTCACGATCAAGCGCCGCGGCGCGATCGGCCCGCCTCGGTTGCTTCAGCCCGCGCTGCGCCTGATCATCGTGGGAGGGGAAAGCGGACCCCGCGCGCGGCCCATGCACCCGGACTGGGCGCGAAGCCTGCGCGATCAGTGCAGCAGCCGAGGCGTGGCATTCCATTTCAAGCAGTGGGGGGAATGGGTGCCGGTGCCGGAGATCGAGGGGGCGGGGGCGCGCCATACCTTCCCGGATGGCGTTACCGTCCGGCGGGCGGGAAAGGCCCGCGCCGGGCGCAGCCTCGACGGCCAGGTCTGGGACCAGATGCCGTTCGAAGGGTGCAGCCGATGACTCGCCCCGCATCCGCCAAGCCACTGTTCAAGGCGATCTCCGGCCGCGCGCGTGGGAAGGCCCCCGCTGCAGGCGCCATGTTCGCTGACCTGCCCGATCAGACGCGCCCGGCGCCCGCACATGAGCGGCGCGGCGAGGACTTCTATCCGACCGCGCAGCCCGAAGCGATCCGGGCGCTGTTTGCCTATGACGGTCAGAGGATTCGGGATTGCCGCAAGGTTTGGGAGCCTGCCTGCGGCGACGGCGCGCTGGTGCGCGAGATCCGCGCCTTGGGGCTGCGCTGCATCGCCAGCGACCTGATTGACCGCGGATGCCCGGACAGCAGCGTCGCCGACTTCTACGCCGCGCGCCGGAGCCCGGCGGGGGCGATCATCACCAACCCTCCCTTCTGCGAGATCAGCAGCAAGGGCCGGGGCCGCTGGCTGCGTCACACGCTCGAATTGCCCGGATGGTATTATCTGGCGCTGCTGCTGTCATGGGACTGGCCCGCAGGCCGGACGAACGGCCTGGGCGCGCTCTTGGACGAGCATCCGTTCAGCTGGTGCTACCTCATGCGCTGGAAGCTGGACTTCACCGGAGAGGGCAACCCGGCGCAGCGCAACGCCTGGTTCATCTGGGACCGGCGCGACCCGCGCGGCCCAGCCCATCCCAAGCTACATCCCGACTTCCGGCTCATGGACCGGATCGACCCACGACAGGAGGTACTGATCTGATGGGCAGACCTCGTGCAGTATCTTCAACGGACATGGCCCGGACACTGGACTGCCTTACTCGCGCGGGCATTCCAGTCGGCGAAATCATCATTGAACCTGGCCGAGTTCGAATCCTTCCGAAAACCCTTGCGTCGGAAACGCCCCACTCTGATCTTGTGGCCCCAAAGGAATGGCCCAGTGAGTGACCCCATGCGCCTGCAGTATCCCGGATTGCTCCGCGAAGTCCTGCCATCCGGCACGGTGCGCTGGCGCGTCAGGAAGGCAGGCGACAAGAGGACCCGTATCCTTCTGAATGCCGGTCCCGAACATCCGCGCTTTGGTGAACACTACCATGCCGCTCGCGCAGGGATCCAACTTCCGCCTGAAGATGATGCCCCGAGCGCAATCAAGGGCTCGATCGGATGGCTCGTAGACCTATATCGCGCAGCGATGAAAGACATGGAGGAAATGGGCCAGCTGCACAAAGCGACGGTCCAGCAGCGTGGCCAGTTTCTGCTTTGGCTGGCGTCCGAAGTGGGTGAGTACAGCGCTGCAATGCCGCAGTCGCAGTTGATCCTGCTAAGGGATAAGAAGGCAGCAACGCCCGGGGCCGCCGACAACTTCATCAAGGCGGTGCGCGCTATGTATGCATGGGGTACCGAACGCGGCCACTGCAAGGCCAATCCGGCCGCCGGCATCGGCAAGATCAATCGCGGCACCGGGACAACGGCGTGGACGACGGATGACCTGCTGAAGTACCGTCAGCGCCACCCCAAAGGCACGATGGCTCACCTGGCCCTTTCGCTCCTGATGTTCACAGCATGCCGCCTCGGCGACGTCTATCGCCTCGGCCGAGCGAATGAAATTCAGCGCAACGGGGCGACTTGGCTTGACTGGCAACCGGAGAAGCGCGGCAGTTCTCGGGTCAGAATACCGATGCTGCCGCCGCTGCAGGCGGCCATCCGGGCGCAAACTATCGTTGGCGCAACCTATCTGCTCACGGAACACGGCAGGCCGTTCGCCAGCAAGAACGCGTTCGGGAACCGATTCGCGGATTGGACGCGGCAAGCTGGACTGACGGGGCTGTCGGCGCACGGTATCAGGAAGTCGGCGGGTGAGTTGCTGGCGATGAACGGCGCCAGCCAATACGAGGTCATGAGCGTGCATGGCCACTCGAATGCCAAGACAAGCGAAATCTATACAGCAGGCGCCGATCGCGACCGGTTGGCCGATCTGGCCATGCAGCGCATGACGGGAATTGACTGGTAATCGTGGGACACCGCCTACCCTAACCTATTGAATCTAATAGGGTTGGATTGAGCTGGAAGTGGGACACATCGCAGTTGATTTTACTGTATTTTCTTAGGTTCTGTTATGCCTGCCGGGCCTACCACCGCCGCAGCAAGGCATTGAAATAGCGTTGCTTTATTTGAAGTTTTCCGGGAATATCGACCGGATTTTCTTCGTTCTGGTCCTGTTCCGTTCCCAAAACCAAGCGTTTCAGTTGAGCTGACTTCGTGTATCGCTGCGCTTCGGCAAGCATCTTGTGGCCGCCCCATGCTATGATGGCATGCGCAGATCCGCCGTGCTCCGCGATCATTGTCAGCCGTGCTTTCCGCAGCCCGTGTGCAGTGCGATCAGACAAGCCTGCATCGCGCGCGGCGTCGTTGATCACGTTGCCCAAGCCCTTCACGCTTCGGGACGCACCCCGCGCGCTCTGCAGATAGGTCATTCCTCCTGCCAGGCACTCCAGGGACGCGTGCATCTGATCCCGCTCTGCTTTCCAGGTGGCCGCAAATGCTGGCAGGACAGATGTCCAAGGAACATGCGCGATGCCGCCAGTCTTGCTTTGCCTAAACACAAGCAGGCCATCGCGACCCAGGTGCTGACGGCCGATCTGGACGGCGTCGACCGTCCTTGCCCCGCTCCAGAAGACCATCTCAAAGCAGGCACGTTGGACGGTTCCGATCGGCCAGCGCACACGGAACACGCTGATGTCAGCATCAGACCAGCTGGCATATCCCGCTGTGTCGATCTGCGTCTTGCTAAGGCTACTGGACGGGTCTGATCGGATCACGCCGCGCGCCTTGGCCGACTTGCAGATAAGGCGCCAAGTCTTCAGGCGCGCATTTGCCTGCCTCGGGGCCAGCTTGGCCAGGTCGGCCGAGATGTGATGTTCCCGCAAGCCTGCAATAGGTGCCTTGGCGTAGGACGCCCGGATGGCGTCAGCCTCACGGCGAACCTCGTGGCGATAGGTGTTGGAGAACGACTTGTATTGGGCCGTGGCAAGCATGGCCTCGACCTCGGCCGCGATAGTCCCCGCGGGCGTCTTTGACGGCGCCTTGCCGCCAAGGGCCTCGGCATTGGCCCAAGCAGCGATGAAGTCGGGATGCGTCTCTGGAAGATGGTCAGGCAGCTTGATGCCCCAGCTGCGCGGGGCGGGGTAGCGCGCGACCAGATCGGCGGCGATCTCGGCCGAGGTCCGTTCCCAGCCACGTTCGCTGCAGTCGTGGTGAATGATGGCCGCCAGGGCAGTGGTGCGGGGACCCTGACGTTCTTCAGCATAGGCAACCTCTCCGAGTTGACGGCCGGTCGTGTCCGGCGGTCCGGGAACGCAAGCGGCCAGGGCCGCCGCGCCAAGGGTCAGAACAATTCGACGTCACCGCCGCGCTGCTTCATGGGTTGTTCGGGCAGGCCGACGCGCGCCTCGCCCAGAAGGTGCAACTGGACGCGTCCGATCACGGGCCAGAACCGGATGCGGCGCGCCTGCGTCCCGCAGAGGTCGCTGGCGACCAGGGCGATGCCCTCGTCCTGGAGAAAGCGGCGCGCGGCATCGGCGTTGCGCTGACCGATGTCGGGAAGGCCCGCCATCATCCGCGCGCCGCCGAACAGCTTGGCGCGCATCCGTCCGCGCACCGCGCCGCGCCGCATCAGCCCGTTGACCAGCACCTCCATCGCGGCGGCGGCATAGCGAATGTCGGGACCGCCCGGTCCCGCATCGGGCAGCAGGAAATGGTTCAGCCCGCCGATGCCGCGTTCGGCATCCATGATGCAGGCCGATACGCAGGAGCCCAGTACCGTGGTCAGCACCACGTCGGGGCTGTCGCTGATGGCATGTTCGCCCTGCACGACATGGATTACGCGGTCGCCCGCCTGGCGGATCATGACGTCCTCCGGTTGCGGGCGGGCTCTCGAGACAGGAGCGCGGCACCGATGCGCGCAACAGGCAGGATCTCGGTCGCGGCGCCGATCTCGGCGGCGACCCGCGGCATGCCCCAGACGACCGAGGTCTCGCGGTCCTGGGCGATAGTGTACCCCCCTGCCTGCCGCAGCGCGGCCATCCCCTGCGCGCCGTCCGCACCCATGCCGGTCAGCAGGCCCGCGCGCACGTCGAGCCTGTCGGCCACGGCAGCCCCGTCCCGGAACAGCACGTCGACCGAGGGCCGGTGCCCCGAGACCGGCTGCCCCGCGACCAGCCGGGCGCGCAAACCGCCGCGCAGGCCCAGCCCCAAATGCCGGTCGGCGGCGCAGGCCAGATAGATCACGCCGCGGCGCAGCGTCGCACCGTCCTGGGCCGCAACGACATGAGGGGTCAGCAGCTGGTCCAGACGGCGCACCAGGCCCTCGGCAAAGCCGGGCCGGATGTGCTGGACCACCAGCGTCGGCGGGCAGTCGGCGCGAAATCCCGACAGGACCGTCTCCAGCGCGGTGATGCCGCCGGTCGAGGCGCCGAGGAGGATCACCGATCCGACCGGATCGGCGCCGCCCGTGGGCCGGGCATCCGTGCCACGGACCGCCGCGACAGGGACCGCGCGCAGCGGAGAGACGCCGCCCAGAAGCCGCGCCAGCATCTGCTCCAGCCCGGCCAAGACCGGATAGCCCCCCAAGGCCAGGCGCATCTGCCCGAAGATCATCACCTCGGCATCGATCATCGTCAGGATGTCGGCCAAGGCCTCGAACTCGAGCGATTCGGCAAATTCCGCCGCGACGGCCACGCGGCGCGGCAGATGCAATTCAATCAGCACATAGGCCTCGCCCGGGGTCGCGGCGCCCAGCACGGTGGCGGCGCGGTCGTCGCAGCGGCGCAGCAGGGCGGACAGGCGGGCGGGGTCGGGATCGACGATCAGCAGGACCGGGTGGGGCACGGACAGACTCCAGGTATGGGCTCGTGAAAAATGGCGCGGAAACGTTAAAAAATCGTTCTTTCGAAATGACTTGGATCGGATGCGATAATTCGCTTCGGGCAACCTTTCCTTAAGGGTTGGCTGCTAGCGATGGGGAAGCCGATGGATGAACGAGGTGGATCAGATGCACGCCCTGCCCCTGCCCGAGACGATGGACCGCAAGGCCGTCCTCGCGCTTCAGCGCACCCTGCTGGACCAGCGGGGGGCGGATGCGGTTCTGGACGCCTCGCAGGTCCGGCGCATGGGAGGCCTCGCGATCGAGATGCTGATTTCGGCGCGCAAGCAGTGGCAGATGGACGGCAAGGCGCTGTCGATCCGTGACGCCTCGGACCCGTTCGTGACCGCGCTCGAGGCTGTCGGCGCCTCGGTCGAACTTCTTCAAACCGGGGGACCCGCATGACGACCCGTATCCTGGCGGTCGATGATTCGCCGACCATCCGCGCGCTTGTCTCCAAGGCGCTGCGCAATGCAGGCTTCGAGGTGTTCCTCGCCGCCGATGGCGTCGAAGGCGTCGGCGCCCTGAGCGAGGCCGACCCCCACCTGATCATCACCGACATCAACATGCCGCGCATGGACGGCTTCGGCCTGATCGAGAACGTCCGCGCGACCGGTGCCTATGCCGAGGTTCCAATCCTGGTCCTGACCACCGAGAGCGGCGCCGACCTCAAGGCACGCGCACGCACCGCCGGGGCCACCGGCTGGATCGTGAAGCCCTTCGAGGACGAGCGTCTGATCGCCGTCATCGACAAGGTTCTGGGGCGCTGACATGGCCGACATGGACGAATTCCGCGACATGTTCTTCGTCGAATGCGACGAGCTTCTCGAGGTGCTGGCCAATGGGCTGCGCCAGATGGAGGAGCCGGGCTTCGACAAGGAGACCGTTCACGCCGTGTTCCGCGCGGTCCATTCCGTGAAGGGCGGTGCGGCCGCCTTTGGCCTCGCCACGCTGGTCAGCTTCGCGCATCGCTTCGAGACGGTCCTGGACCTGGTCCGTTCGGACCGGATCGACGTGACGCCGCAGATCATGGCCCTGTCGCACCGCTGTTCGGACTGCCTGACCGACCTTGTCGGTGCCGCCCGTGCGGGTCGGGAGCCCGACGAGGCGCAGATCGACGGCCTGATGACCGAGCTGTCCTGCCTAATCGAACCCGAGGCCCACGAGGACACGGCCTTCACCTTCACGCCGATCACGCTCGACTTTGGCATGCCGCTGGCGATGGACATCGAGCCGGCACCGGAGATGGCGGCGGGGCTTCTGGTGCAGATGACGCCGGGGTTCCAGCTGTACCGGTCGGGCAACGACCCGGTCGCCCTGATCGGCGCGTTGCGCAAGCTGGGCGCGGCCGGCGTCATGCCGAATGCCGAGGCCGTGGCGCCGCTGGAGGACTGGTCGCCCGATCATCCCGCCCTGTCCTGGGACGTCACGATGAACGCGGACGTGACCGAGGCCGACATCATGGGCGTCTTCGAGTTCGTCGAGGATTGCTGCAGGCTGTCGATCCGTCCCGCGCCCGCGCCGGATCACCCTCAGGCCGATGCCATCCCCGCCGCGCCGGACATGCCGCTGGACATGGCCCCGCCCGCGACGGCGCCGACCGAGGCCGCGGCCGTCGCGCCCGCGGCACCCCGCGCCGCGACGCAGGCCCCGGCCGAGCAGGCGGCGCCCACGATCCGCGTTGCGCTGGACCGGGTCGACCGGCTGATGAACATGATCGGGGAGCTGGTCATCAAGGAGGCCATGCTGTCGCAGGTCATCCAGACCGCCGGCCTGCACGAACAGCCCGACGTCGTGGCGGGGCTGGAGGCGATCCGGCAGCTGGCCGGCGACATCCAGGAAAGCGTCATGGCGATCCGCGCCCAACCGCTGAAGCTGGTCTTCCAGCGCATGCACCGCATCCTGCGCGAGGCCGCCGACGCGACCGGAAAGCCCGTCCGCCTCGTCACCGTCGGCGAGCAGACCGAGGTCGACAAGACCATGATCGAGCGGCTGGTCGAACCGCTGACCCACATGATCCGCAACTCGGTCGATCACGGGCTGGAGGACAGCGTCACGCGCCAGCGCCGCGGCAAGCCGCAGGAGGGCACGATCACGCTCTCGGCCGCCCATCGCTCGGGGCGGGTGCAGATCGAGGTCTCGGACGATGGCGGCGGGATCAACCGCGCCAAGGTCCGCCAGATCGCCGAGGATCGCGGCCTGGTCGCGCCGGGGGCGAACCTCTCGCCGGCCGAGATCGACCAGCTGCTGTTCCTGCCAGGCTTCTCCTCCAAGGACGAGGTCTCGGCCCTGTCGGGCCGGGGCGTGGGCCTCGATGTCGTCCGGCGCGAGATCATGAACTTGGGCGGCCGGGTGATGATCCAGTCGACCGAGGGCGAAGGCACGACGTTTTCCATCGCGCTGCCGCTGACCCTGGCCGTGGTCGAGGGGATGCTGATCCAGCTGGGCGACCAGACGATGGTCCTGCCGATCACCGCCGTGCAGGAGACCCTGCGACCGGAACGCTCGATGCTGCACGGGGTGGGCCAGGGATCGCAGCTGTTGTCGAACCGCGGAGAGCTGATCCCGATCATCGATCTCTGCGCCTGCTTCGGCGTGCAACAGCCCGCCGAGCCGCAGGACGGTGGCGTGCTGATCGTGGTCGAGACCGACAGCCGCCGCCGCGCCGCCTTCCGCGTCGACGCGATCTTCGATCAGCGCCAGGTCGTCATCAAGAGCCTTGAGCAGAACTACGGCCGGGTGCCGGGTGTCTCGGCCGCCACGATCCTGGGCGACGGCAAGATCGCGCTGATCATCGACCCCGAAGAAATCCTTCTTTCCATGTCCAACGACCAGGGCCGCCGCATGGCCGCCATGGCATCGAACGGGTGACGCATGCTGCAATCCATCTCGCATAACTCCGTCGGCAAACGCGACGTCGTGGCCTTCAAGCTGGCGGACCAGGACTTCTGCATCGACATCGGCCTTGTCCGCGAGATCCGCGGCTGGACGCCCACCACGATGCTGCCCCACGCCCCCGACTACGTGAAGGGCGTGATCAACCTGCGCGGCTCGGTCGTGACGGTCGTCGATTTGTCGGCCCGTCTGGGTTTCGGCGCGGCCACCCCGTCGCAGCGGCACGTGGTGATCATCGCCATGCATGCCGGGCGCATCGTGGGGCTGCTGGCCGATCTGGTCTCGGACATCCTGCCGATCAACGACGACCACATCCAGGCCGTGCCCGACATCGCCTCGAACCCCGCGCGCGAGTTCATCGTGGGCATGATCACGCTGGAGGACGGGCGCATCCTGCGCAAGATCGACCTGGCGCAGCTTCTGCCCGCAGCCCACGGGGTCGACGCGTGAGAGCCGCCGCAGCCACCCCCATGGCCGCCGCGACGGGCCCCGTCCTGACGGACGCGCAGTTCCGCAAGATCGCCGCGATCGTCCATGAGGACAGTGGCATCATCCTGTCGGAATCCAAGCGCAGCCTGCTGATGGCACGGCTGAACCGGCGGCTGCGCGCCCTGTCCCTGGGCGATTACGGCGCCTATTGCGACCGGCTGGAGGGTCCCGACGGGCCGCACGAACGCCGGCACCTGCTGTCGGCGATCACGACGAACGTCACGGCCTTCTTTCGCGAGGGCCACCACTTCGACAACCTCGCGCGCGAGGTCCTGCCGCCCCTGGCGCCGCTGGCACGCGCGGGTCGGCGGCTGCGGCTGTGGTCGGCGGCCTCCTCCTCCGGAGAGGAGCCCTATTCCATGGCGGTGACGCTGCTGGACGCGATCCCGGATGCCGCACGCCACGACGTGCTGATCCTGGCGACCGACATCGACCCCGAGATGGTCGCACGCTCGCGCCAGGGCCGCTTCAGCGCCGAGGCGCTGTCGCCCGTGCCCGCCGCGCAGGCGCGGAAATACTTCCAGCCCTGCGCGACGGGCTTCGAGGCCCGCCCCGAGGTCCGCCAGATCATGCGCTTCGACGAGCTGAACCTGCATGGCGACTGGCCCTTCTCGGGCAAGTTCGACGTGATCTTCTGCCGCAACACGGCGATCTACTTCGACGCGGCCGCCCGCCAGCGCCTGTGGCTGCGCTTCGCGCAGGTCATGGTCGAGGGGGGAACGCTGTTCATCGGCCATTCCGAGCGTCTGGACGGACCCGCCGCGGCCCTGTTCCAGCCGACGGGGACCACCCAATACCGGCGCAACGCAACGCCGGCGCCTGCCAGAACGTGAAAGGGACATCATGGCACTCAAATCGCACCTTCATGTGATGGTCGTCGACGATATGACCATCAGCCGCTCGCTGATCGAGCAGGCGCTGGACTGGGCCGGACTGGTCAACGTCCAGTACGAGGCCGATGGCGCGGCCGCGTTCCGGCGCCTGGCGGCGGCACCGGTGCATCTGGTGATCTCGGATTACAACATGCCCGGCATGGACGGTCTTAGCCTGCTGGAGGCGCTGCGCCAGAACCCCAGCACGCAGCGCATCGGCTTCATCCTGATCACCGGCACCGCGACCCGCGAGATGATCGAGCGCGGGCAGCGGGCGGGCATGAACAATTTCATCGCCAAGCCCTTCACCAAGGAGGCCCTGCTGCGCTGCATCGAATCGGTGACGGGCAAGCTGCAATGACGGTGGACCCCGACACGCTGCGCGCGGCCCTGGACCGCGCGGCCGCCGAGGCGCAGCGGATCGCCGAGGGGCTGACCCGGATCGACGCGGCCCTTGGCGCGCTGGTGCAGGAGAGCGACGCGGCGGCCCGGTCGCTGCAGGCGGCCGACCTGCTGCGCCAGGAGGTCGAGGGCCTGTCCCGCTTTCTGGCGGCGCTGGCCGCGCAGGCCGATCCGGGCGTGCGCTGCGACACGGCGGGGGTGTTGTCAGAGCTTGCGCTTAATGCCCAGGCCGGCCGGCTCGGCGCGGTGGCATGGATGCCAGAGGCGGAGATGTCCGATGATCTCTGGGGTCTGCCTCAGGCGGCGGTGGCGGTTCGATGACCGCCGCCAGACATATGTTGACTTAAACAGTAAACAATAATAGGCCGGACGCGCCAGCATCTGCCAGCCCCGAGACGACCCGGCCCACGTGGCCGCCGATCCCCGAGGCTGCGATGATGTCGACCGATCCGATCCTGACCTTCCGGCCCAAGGCCGCCGCGCTGCCATGGTCCGACCCCGCTGCACCCGGCGACCCGCAGGCCGCGGCCGATCTTGCCAGCCTGCGTGCGCTGCTGATCTGCCGGATGCGGGAAATGGGCGGCGGGCGCGATCTGGTCCCGGTCGGCGGCGGCTGGATCCAGATCATCGCGCAAGGGCCGCTGGCCAGCGGGCTTCCGCGGCTGTCGCGCCTGATCCGCCATGGTCCCGACGGTGCCGAGGACATCGACCCCGCCACCGCCCTGTCGCTGATCACAGAACGGCTGGAGCGGGATCACGGCCCCACCGGCGCGGCGGTGGCCCGGCGCGTCCGCGCCAGCCGCCAGCGGATCGCGACGATCCTCGCACAGCGCGTGGCCCAGCCCGCCGCGGACCCGGATTTCCTGACCGCCGAACAGGCGCTGCTGACCGGGCACTGGATGCATCCCTGCCCCAAGGCCCTGTCCGGCATGACCCTGCCCGAGGAACGCGCGATGACGCCCGACTGGTGCGGCGCGCTCCGCTTGGTCGCGCTGTCGGTCGAAGAGCGGCTGCTTCGCGCCACGGATGCCGTGCGGGTGGCCGATCTGCCCGGCATGGGCATCGACCCCGGACCGGGACGCGCGCTGCTGCCCGCGCATCCGCTGACCTGGGACCGCGCGCGCCACGATCCCCGCATCGCCGCGCTGATCGAACGGGGGGCCATCCGGTCGCTTGGTCCGGTCGGGCCGGGCTGGTGGGCGACCTCCTCGGTGCGCACGCTCTGGCGCGGCGACAGCCCGTGGCAGGTCAAGGTGTCGCTGCCGGTCACCATCACGAACTCGCAGCGCGTGAACAAGCGTCACGAACTGCTGGCCGGGGCGGCCATGGCGGCGCGCATCGGGGCGCTGAACGGCCGGCACGGTCCCATGCGGCTGATCGACGATCCGCATTGGCTGTCGCTGGATCTGCCCGGCGCGGAATCCGGGCTGGAGGTGATCCTGCGCCGCAATCCGTGGCGGGGCGCCCGCGGCGGCCGAGTCATGCAGGTCGCGGGTCTGGTGACCGAGCCGCTGCCCGGACGGGCGTCGCTTCTGGCGCAGGTGATGGCGGGCCTCGACCCCGCCGCATGGTTCGACGCCTATCTGGACTGCGCGGTGGCGCCGGTCCTCAGGCTCTATGACGCGACGGGCATCGCGGTCGAGGCGCATCAGCAGAACGCGCTGCTGGACCTGTCGCGGGGCCTGCCGACGCGCTGCGACATCCGCGACAATCAAGGCTTCTACGTGGCCGAGGACATGGCCGACGACACGCTGCGCGCCATTCCCCAGCTGGTCTATCCGCGCCCCGAGGCCGAGGACGCGCTGAGCTATGCGCTGATTGTGAACCAGGTGTTCTCGGTCATCCACCGCATGGCGCTGGACGGGTTGATGCCCGAGGATCGGGCGATGGCCCGGCTCGCCGCGCATCTGGCGGCCCTCACGCGCCTGCCCGGCCATGGCGGCGCGCTGGCGCGGCGCTGGCTGACGGAGCCGCATCTGGCGGCCAAGGGCAACCTGCTGACGCAGCTGGGCGGCGTGGACGAGCTGCTGATCCCCGGCGAGCGCGCGCCGATGATCCGCGTGCCGAACCCGCTGCCCGCCGCCCGTCACGCCGGGAGCCTGTCGCATGTCGCCTGAGGATCGCGCCCTGCGCCAGACGGTCGAGGCGCTGGCCTTCGAGCGCATCCTGACCCCCGCTCCCGGCGGCTGGACCCTGGGCGGTCTGACGATCCGCGCGCCCCACCGCCTGCAGGCCACGGGCCGACCGCGGCTGCTGGGCCGGCCCTGCGACGCGGCAGGCCGCCCGCTGCGCATCGCGACCTTGGCCCGGGCGCTGGCCGAAACCGGGCACGACCCCACGCCGCTGGTCGCGGCCGTCCAGCGCAGCGCGCATTTCCTGCGCGCGGCGGGTCCGGTGCGCCCCGACCGCCTGTCCCTGACCGGGCTGGCGCTGGAGGCCGCGCTGATCGAGGGGCACCCCTATCACCCCGGCTTCAAGGCGCGCATCGGTTTCGACGATGCCGACAACCGCGCCTTCGGACCGGAGGCCGGGCAGCCGATCCGCCCCGTCTGGCTGCGCGTCGATCCGGCGCTGCTGCGGCGCGCAGGCATCGACGTGGCGCAGGGCTGGGCGCCCGCGGGGGCGGTCCCGGTCCATCCTTGGCAATGGCGCGACCTGTGCCGCGACGCGCGGATGCAGGCACTGATCGGGGCGGGGCGCATCGCGCCGCTGGCCGTGGACGGCCCGGCGATGCAGGCCACCGCGTCGCTGCGCACGCTGGCCGCACGGGACGGGGGCGATCACCTGAAGCTGTCCCTGGGCGTGGGCGTCACCTCATCGGTCCGCGATCTGGTGCCGTGGTCGGTGGCGGTGGCGCCCGCGATCTCGGACTGGCTGGCCGGCGTGGTGGCGGGCGATCCGGCGCTGGCGGGCTTGCGCATCCTGCGCGAACATGGCGCGGTCATCGTGGCCGAGGAGCTGCTGGCGGGCCGCCTTGCCGCGATCCGGCGCAGCCCGCCGCCCGACGCGGCCGTGCCGCTGTCGGCACTGTCGCTGTCGGACCCCGACGGCCAGGCGCTGATCGCGCCCTGGCTGGCCCGGCACGGCACGCGGGCCTGGGTCGCGCAGCTTATGGCGATGCTGCGGCCGGTCTGGCGGCTGATGACCCATCACGGCATCGCGCTGGAGGCGCACGGCCAGAACCTGCTGATCACTCATGATGACGGCTGGCCCACCGGCCTGATCGCGCGGGATTTCAGCGAAAGCCTGGAATATATCGATGCCTGCTTGTCAGGTCCGCCGCCCGACCTGACGGCGGTCGATCCGCGCCTGGCGGATGCGCCCCTGGGCAGCCGTCACGCCATGCCGCATCCGACCGACCTGCGCGATCTGGTGACCGACTGCCTGGTCATCCATGTCCTGTCGGATCTGGCCCATCTGCTGCACGACCGCGGCCACCTGCCCGAGCCCGCCTTCTGGCAGCTGTGCCGCGCCGCCTGGCCCGCTGCGCCGCATCTGGCGACCGATGCCGCGACCCTGCCCGCCGAAAGCCTGGCGCTGCGCCTTCTGGGCGGGTCGGGCAGTCACAACGTTCCCAATCCGCTGAAAGACCCCGAAATGACGCATCATTTCCGCCTGAACGACCGGCTGGTCGATCCCATGTCCGACGCCTGGCCCGACCTGCTGGCGGGCCGCGACCCGGAGCGGACGCGCATTGCCCTGCTGCTGGGCGACCGCGCCGCCTGTCTGGCGCAGATCCTGCGGCTGCGTGCGGCGGGCGCCTCCTGCCACCCGATCCACCCCGAGACCCCGCCGGACCAGGCCCGCGCGCTGGCGCTCAGGGCGGGCTGCGATCTGTGGCTGACCGATGCGGGGCTGGAGGATCTGGGCCAGACCGCGCCCCATGCGCCAGGCGGTGTGCTGATCCAGACCAGCTCCGGCACGACCGGCGCGCCCAAGATCATCGCCCGCAGCTGGGCCGCCATCCAGACCGAGATCGACGCCTACATCCGCGCCTTCCCCCAGGCCGACGGGATGGTGCCGGTGATCGCCGCGCCGGTCACCCATTCCTACGGCCTGATCGCCGGGGTGCTGGTCGGACAGGCGCGGGGCCGGGTGCCGGTGGTGCTGGACCATGCCAATCCGCGCGCGATCCTGCGGCAGCTGGAGGGCGTGGCGGAACCGCTGCTTTATGCCGCGCCGCCGCTGCTGCATGTGCTGGCGCGGCTGGCCGGGCCGGGCGGGCTGAAGGCCGCGGTGATGTCCTCGGGCACCGTCCTGCCGCAGCCGTGGTTCGATGCGATCCGGGGTGCGGCGCGGCACATGTTCCAGCAATACGGCTGTTCCGAGGCCGGGTGCCTGGCCATCGCGCCCGACCCCTCCTGCCCGGAGGACATGGGCGCGCCGCTGCCCCATGTCCGGCTGCGCGCGGGCCGGGACGCCCCTGCGCCGGTCACGGTCGACGGCAGCCCGCCCGTCGCCACCGGCGATCTGGGCGTGATCGACGACCGCGGCCACCTGATCTTCGCGGGCCGCGCGGCGGAGGTGATCGATGTCGCGGGACTGAACGTCTATCCCGCCCAGATCGAGGCCGCGGCCCTGTCCCTGCCCGGCATCACCGATGCCGTGGCCTTCGCCATCCCCGACCCCGCCGCGCATCAGCGCCCGGCGCTGGCCTATGCGGGCGACGTCCCGGAGGCCGTGCTGGACGCGCATCTGACAGCGAGCCTCTCCGCGCGCCAGCGCCCGCTGCGCCTGATCCGCCTGCCCGCCCTGCCGCGCGGCGCCAACGGCAAGATCGCCCGCCGCGACCTGGCCGCCACCCTGCTGAGCGAGACCGCATCATGACCGAACCCCGCCCCATCCCCGATCCCGACGCCCTGCAGGACCGCATCCGCGCCATCCTGGCCGGACCCATGGCCTGCCCGCGCATGGCGGCCTTTCACGCGGGCGCGCGCCTTGGTCCCGACCTGGGGCTGGATTCGGTCGGCCTGATGACGCTGATGCTGCATCTGGAGGAGGCGGGCGTGCCCATGACCGAGGACACGTTCGACCGCGCCCCCGGCATGACCGTGCGCGACCTGGCGCTGGCCCTGGCCGGCGCCACCCCCGCGCCGGAGGAGCCCGTGGACATCAAGGTCCATTGCGTCGTCAGCTGCCTGTGCCAGGCGCTGAAGGATCACGGCGGCATCGATCACCGGCCGATGTATCTGGGCCTCTGGGACGGGCAGGTGGTCGTGGACGACCGCATGCGCCTGTCCTATCACGCGGCGGGGATCGACCACGGCTTCTATCTGGACTGGGCCGAACGCCTGTTCGGGCTGCGCGTCGCGCGCTGGTACGACCCCGCGGCGCCGAAATCCGCGAACCTAGACCGGCTGCACGCGCTGCTGGCCGACTGGCGGCCCGGCCGCTACGTCATGCCGATGATCGACATGGCGCTGTTGCCGCAGCGCGACAACAAGTTTGCCCAGGACGTCTTTCCCCATTACGCGCTGCTGGAGCCGACCGCCGATCCGGCGCAATGGCTGATGCGCGACCCGGATTTCCGTTGGGAGGGCGTGCTGCCTGCCGCCGACCTGCGCCGGGCCTTCCTGCGCGACACGGTGGCGGGCGGCTTCGCCTTCGCCGCCGAAGGCCTGCATCCGGCGACGGACCAGGCGATCGCCGCGATGCATCGCGCCACCTTCGACGCGCAGGCCGTCCCGCTGATCGACGCGCTGCGCCGCATCCTGCAAGCCCATGCCGGCCCCCTGCCCCGCGCCGATCTGGAACCCGCGCTGCGGGAACTGCCGGTCATCGCGATCCGGAAATACGCCTATGAGCATGCTCTGGCCATCTTCGGAGAGATCGAGGGCCGCGACCACGACGCCTTTGAGGAATGCTGCGACCGGATCGCGGCCCTGCATGCCGGGCTGAACGGCGTCCACCGCCGCGCCGTGGCCTTCGCACGCGAGGGCGACGCGGGCGACCTGCTGACCGCGCTGGCCGATCTGGACCGGCTGACCGCGCTGGAGCGGGGCATCAAGGCCACGCTGGCGCATTGGTTCGACCGCTGGCAGGAGGACCGCGCATGAGGATCAACGCCTGTTCCGTGGCCTTCCGGCACCTGTCGGTGACCGCCGCCGATCTGGCCCGCTATGTCGCGCGCGAGGGGTTCGACGGGCTGGAGATCTGGGCGCCCCATGCCCGCGCGCTGGCCGACAACTGGTGCGCCCTGCCCATGCGGGCGCCGGTGCCGATGCTGGCGGGCTATCTGCCCCTGGGCCTGCCCGGTTTCGACCCCGACGAGGCCCGCGCGCTGCTGGACCTGACGCGGCGATGGGGGGCCGCGCGGCTGCGGCTGTTCGCGGGCGGCACGGCCAGTGCGGCGACCCCGCCCGCCGCGCAGCGCGCGATCCGCGACGATCTGGCGCGCGTGGCCGACATGGCGGCGGCGTGCGGCCTGTCGGTCGCGATCGAGACCCATCCCGGCACCCTGGCCGATGGGGTCGAGGCGACGCTGGACCTGCTCCGCGCGCTGGACCATCCGGCCGTCGTCGTGAATTTCGACGCGCTGCATGTCTGGGAATCGGGCGCCGATCCCGTGGAGGCCTTCGCGCGGCTGGCGCCCTGGGTGCGGCACCTGCACCTAAAATCGGTGACCGGGCGGGACCGGCTGTCGGTCTTTGCGCCCGACAACATCCACGATCCGCAGGGCGACCGGCGGGGCATCTGTCCGCTGCTGGAGGGGGCGCCGGACTGGCGGCCGCTGCTGGCAGCGCTGCCCGCCGACATGCCCGCGTCGCTGGAATGGTTCGGGCCAAAGCCCGCCGCAACCATGGCCGCCGACCTGCGCGCGCTATGCGCCTTGGGGGCCGGCGCCCGGGCGGCCTGAGCGGGTCGCGTGAGGGGGGCCGCGCAATGGCCCCCTTTTCATCGGCACTCATATCCCTATGCTGACGCCCCAAGGACAGGACAAGGTGGGACCATGGCGCGCTCGGGACTCGATTACGGCGGGATGATGCATCGGGCGATGCAGGGGCTGATCGCCGAGGTGCTGCGCCAGGTGGCCCGCGAGGGGCTGCCGGGCGATCATCATATCTTCATCACCTTCGACACCCGCGACGACGGCGTCGAGATGGCCCAGTGGCTGCGCGACCGCTATCCCGAGGAGATGACCATCGTCATCCAGCACTGGTTCGACAACCTGACCATCGCGGACGACCATTTCACCATCACGCTGAACTTCGGCAACCAGCCCGAGCCGCTGAAGATCCCCTTCGACGCGCTGCGCACCTTCGTGGACCCCTCGGTCGAGTTCGGCCTGCGCTTCGAGACGCAGGAGGGCGACGACGAGGAGGACGAGGACGAGGAGGACGAGGACGAGGAGGCCGACGCCGAGTATCAGCTGGACGCCGAGGATGACGGCGACGACACGCCCCCCTCGGGCGGCGGAGAGGTCGTGCGCCTGGACCGCTGGCGCAAGTGACGATGCAGGCGCTGCGCGGGCTGTGCGCCTTTCCGATCACCCCCGCCGATGCGGAGGGCCGCATCGTCGAGGCCGACCTGCGCCGCATCCTGTCGCGCATCGTCCGCGCCCAGGTCGATTCGATCGGCCTTCTGGGCAGCACCGGCAACTATGCCTATCTGCCCCTGGACGAACGCCGCCGCGCGCTGGAGATCACGCTGGACGCGGTCGGGGGCCGGGTGCCGGTCATCGTCGGAGTGGGCGCGCTGCGCACAGGTGACGCCGAGGCGCTTGCGCGTCATGCGCGCGAGGCCGGAGCGCAGGGGCTGCTTCTGGCGCCGATGACGTATCAGCCGCTAACCCCCGACGAGATCGTGATCCATTTCGCCCGCGTGGCCGAGGCGGGCGGCCTGCCGCTGGTGATCTATAACAACCCGACGACGACGCGGGTGACGATGGACGTGGCGCTGCTGGCGCGGCTGGCGGCGCTGCCGCATGTGGCGGGGGTCAAGATGCCCCTGCCCGCCGCCGACGCCTTCGAGGCCGAGATCGCGACCCTGCGCGACGCCCTGCCGCCGGGCTTCGTGATCGGATACAGCGGTGACTGGGTCTGCAGCCGCGCGCTGATGGCGCGGGCCGACACCTGGTTCAGCGTGGCGGCGGGCCTCTGGCCCGACACGACGCTGACCCTGTCCTGCGCCGCAAGCGCGGGCGACGCCGCCAGCACCCGCCAGGCCGAGGAGCGGTTCCAGCCCCTGTGGGACCTGTTCCGCCGCCACGGCAGCCTGCGCGTCATCCACACGGCCGCGCGTCTGATGGACCTGACCGAGACCGACCCCCAGCCCCCCGTCCTGCCCCTGCCCGACAGCGAATTGCCGGCCCTGCGCGCGGCGATCCGGGCGATGGAGCGCTGATGTTAGCGACGGTATGCCGTCGCATGCGAATTGCGCCCGGGGCGCCGACCCGCTAAACCCGCCACGAAACCGTGAGGGAGCGACCCGATGACCAAGACCCGCACCGAAACCGACAGCTTCGGCCCGCTGGAGGTTGACGCCTCGAAATACTGGGGCGCGCAGACGCAGCGTTCGATCATCAACTTCCCCATCGGGTGGGAGCGTCAGCCGGTCCCGATCATCCGGGCGCTTGGCGCGATCAAGCTGGCCGCCGCGCGGGTGAACCGCGCCAATGGCGACCTGCCCGCCGACCTGGCAGACGCGATGGAGCAGGCCGCGACCGAGGTGTTCCAAGGCAAGTTCGACGACAACTTCCCGCTGGTCGTCTGGCAGACCGGCTCGGGCACGCAGTCGAACATGAACGCCAACGAGGTCATCTCGAACCGCGCGATCGAGATCATGGGCGGCGAGATGGGCTCGAAGAAGCCCGTCCACCCGAACGATCACTGCAACATGGGCCAGTCGTCGAACGACACCTTCCCGACCGCCATGCATGTGGCCATCGGCATGCTGGCCCGCGACGTGCTGCTGCCGGGTCTGGAGAAGCTGGCCGGGGCGCTGGAGGCCAAGTCGGACGAGTTCAAGGACATCATCAAGATCGGCCGCACCCATACCCAGGATGCGACGCCCCTGACGCTCGGCCAGGAATTCGGCGGCTATGCCCATCAGGTCCGCAAGGGGATCGAGCGCGTCCGCGCCTGCCTGCCCGACATCTACGAGCTGGCGCAGGGCGGCACGGCCGTCGGCACCGGTCTGAACACCAAGGTGGGCTGGGACACGGCGATTGCCGCCGAGATCGCCCGCATCACCGACCTGCCCTTCGTCACCGCGCCCAACAAGTTCGAGGCTCTGGCCGCCCATGACGCGATGGTCATGTTCTCGGGTGCGCTGAAGACGGTCGCGGGCAGCCTGTTCAAGATCGCCAACGACATGCGTCTGCTGGGTTCCGGCCCGCGTTCGGGTCTGGGCGAGCTGATCCTGCCCGAGAACGAGCCGGGATCGTCGATCATGCCGGGCAAGGTGAACCCGACCCAGGCCGAGGCGCTGACCATGGTCTGTGCGCATGTCATGGGCAATGACGCGGCCGTCGGTTTCGCCGGAAGCCAGGGCCATTTCGAGCTGAACGTCTACAACCCGATGATGTCCTACAACGTGCTGCAGTCGATGCAGCTGCTGGGCGACGCGGCCTCCAGCTTCACCGACAACATGGTTGTGGGCACCCAGGCCAACGTGAAGCGCATCGACCAGCTGATGCGCGAATCGCTGATGCTGGTGACGGCGCTGGCGCCCACCATCGGCTATGACAACGCCACCAAGGTCGCCAAGACCGCGCACAGGAACGGCACCACGCTGCGCGAGGAGGCCATCGCGCTCGGCTTCGTCGACGGAGAGACCTTCGACCGCGTCGTGCGCCCCGAGGACATGATCAGCCCCAAGGGCTGACGCCCCCTTGACCCGACCCTGCCGGGGCGCGCTATGATCGGCGCGCCCCGTTCTCGTGCCGGACCCATGACCCGCATCATCAACCTGCGCCAGGCGCGCAAATCCCGCGCCCGCGACGCCAAGCGCGCCCAGGGCGACGCCAATGCCGCCCTGCATGGCGAGGCCAAGCCCCTGCGCGAAGCGCGACAGGCCGAACGCGACCGCGCCGAACGCGTGCTGGACGCGCATCGCCGCGACGACGACCCTAAGGCATGATCGACCTGCCGCCCATGACGCCGCCGGTGAAGCGGTCGGTGTCGATCGACGGGCACCGCACATCGGTCTCGCTGGAGGAGGCGTTCTGGAAGGCGCTCGGCGCGCAGGCGGCCGCGCGCGGCCTGACCCGCGCGGCATTGATCGGCCAGATCGACCATGCCCGCCCGCCCGGCATCGGTTTGGCCACGGCGCTGCGGCTCTTCGTGCTGGCCCATGCCTGAGACGCGCCCCCGCGACGCCTATCCGGTCTTTCAGACCCTGCCGACGCGCTGGCGCGACAACGACCAGTACGGCCATGTCTACAACGCCACCTATCTGGAGCTGTTCGACGAGGCGATGACCATGACCCTGGCGCCGCAGGGATTCCTGGCCCCCGACGCCCCGCCGCTGGTGGTGGTCGAGAACGGCTGCCGCTATCTCTCCGAGGTCTCCTGGCCCGCGATCCTGCGGATCGGCGTCGCGGTGACCCATCTGGGGCGCAGTTCGGTGCGCTTCGACATGGGCATGTTCGACGGCGAGGCCGACAGCCCCTCGGCCACGGCGCATTTCGTCACCGTCACCATCGACCGCGTCACGCGCCGCCCCGTCCCCATCGCGGAAGCGCGCCGCGCATTCCTGGAGACGCTGCGCTAGCGCAGGTCGGGCAGGACGTAATCCGCGAACCGCTCGCGCAGGGTCAGCTTGCTGATCTTGCCGGTGGCGGTCAGCGGCATCTCCTCGACATAGACGATGTCGTCGGGCAGCTGCCACGAGGCCAGATGCGGGCGCAGCACGGTGCAGACCTCCTCCAGCGTGGGCCGCGTCGCGCCGCGCGGCCTGACGACCAGCAGCGGGCGTTCGTCCCATTTCGGATGCGGCAGCGCGATCACCGCGCATTGCGCGACCTCCGGATGGGTCAGGGCCAGGTTCTCGACGTCGATGGAGCTGATCCACTCGCCGCCCGACTTGATCAGGTCCTTGGCGCGGTCGCGCAGCGTCAGCAGCCCGTCGGGCCGGATCGAGGCGATGTCGCCGGTGCCGAACCACCCCTCGGCGTCGATGGCCTTGGCGGTGGCGGCGGCATTGTCGTGATAGCCGGCCGCGACGGTGTTGCCGCGCACATACAACTCGCCCATGGCCTGCCCGTCATGGGGCTGACGCCGGCCGGCATCGTCAACGATCTTCATCTCGACGCCGAAGACCGGACGGCCCTGCCCCTGCTTCAGATCCATGCGCGCGTCAAAGGGCAGCGCGCGCTGGTCCGGGGTCAGCGATCCCTGGCTGCCCAGGGGCGAGGTCTCGGTCATGCCCCAGGCATGGTTCACGTCCACGCCCATCCGCTCGAAAGCCTCGGTCAGGCTGCGCGGCATCGCGCTGCCGCCGACGACGATGTGGCGCAGGGCCTCGGGCTTGGCGCCGCGGGCCTGGATTTCGGTCATCAGCCCCTGCCAGATCGTCGGCACGCCCCAGGCGCTCTCGACCCTCTCGGCCTGGCACAGGTCCCACAGGCTGGCCCCGTCCAGCGACGGGCCGGGCATGATCAGGCTGGCCCCCATCACCGGCGCGCTGAAGGGCAGGCCCCAGGCATTCACGTGAAACAGCGGGACGACCGGCATGATGCGCGGTTGCGCGCCCAGGTCGGGACCCAGCACCGCCGCCGTGGCCAGCGCGTGCAGCATGTTCGAGCGGTGCGAGTAGAGCACCCCCTTGGGATCGCCCGTGGTCCCGGAGGTGTAGCACAGGCCCGACGCGGTGGTTTCGGGAAACTCGGGCCACGGCCGGTCCGCAGCCCGCCCGGCCAGCAGGTCCTCATAGCACAGCGCATCCAGCGCGGTGTCGGGCATGTGCGCCGCGTCGGTCATCACGACATAGCGCATGGCAGGCAGCCGGTCGCGCAGCCTCTCCAGCAGCGGGACGAAGGTCAGGTCGGTGAACAGCAGCCGGTCGGCGGCGTGATGGGCGATGAAGACCATCTGTTCGGCCGACAGGCGCGGGTTGATCGTGTGGCAGACCGCGCCGATGGCCGGGACCGCGTGATAAATCTCCAGATGGCGGTGCCCGTTCCAGGCCAGCGTCGCCACGCGGTCGCCGGCACCGACGCCCATCTCCTCCAGCGCCAGGGACAGCTGGACCGCGCGGGCGCGGGTCTGGGCCCAGCCCTGGCGGTGCAGGTCGCCCTCGACCCGGCGCGACACGATCTCGGCCGCCGGAAAGTTCTGGGCCGCGTAGTCCAGAAGCCCGCTCTGCAGCAGCGGGCGGTTCATCATCATGCCGTCCATCGGGTGTCCTCCATCCTCGGCGGACATGATGGCCGGATCGGCGCGGGTTTCAAGCGCGCCCGCGCCTTCCGCCGCGTCAGCGCGCCGTCACATGGGTGGAGGTCAGGTCCAGAAGCACCGCGCCCTGCGCATCGGTCACCTCGGTCCGCACGATCGAGATGCGCCGCCCCCGCCGGACCCAGCACGAGGTCGCGGTCAGCACCCCGTCGCGCCGGTTGGTCAGCAGCTGCGCATTCAGCGTCACCGCGACGGGAAAGCTGTCCATGCCCTCCTGCGGCTGCTCTCCGCCCAGGACCAGATTGGTGGCGATGACATCGGCGAACCAGATCAGTGCGCCGGCATGGATCGTGCCGAAAGGATTGAGGATGCCTGAGGCGACGACCATCTCGCCGGTCGCCTCTTGGTCATTGACACCGGTGATCTCGAATTCGATCTGACCGGCCAGAGTGCGATACGACATGGCATGTCCTTGTCCTGTCTTGGCGGGACGCGCGATGCCCCCCGCCGGTTACGCGACCTGCCGCAGCGCGGGCCGCCTTGTCTGCCTCAACGGGGCAGCCGCGCGATCAGCGAGGACGTGTCCCACCGGCCGCCCCCCATCGCCTGCACGTCCTTGTAGAACTGGTCCACAAGGGCCGTGACCGGCAGCGCCGCGCCCAGCTCGTCCGCCGCGCGCAGGCAGATCGCCAGATCCTTGCGCATCCAGTCGACCGCGAAGCCGTAGTCGAAGGCGTCGCGATCCATCGTCTCGTGGCGATTCACCATCTGCCAGCTGCCTGCGGCACCTTGGCTGATGACCTCGACGACATCCGATACGTCCAGCCCCGCCTTGCGCGCGAAGGCCAGCGATTCGGACAATGCCTGAACCAACCCCGCGATGGCGATCTGGTTGCACATCTTGGTCATCTGTCCCGCGCCGGTCTCTCCCATCCGGCGGCAGATCTTGGCATAGGCGGCCATGACGGGCTCGGCGCGGTCGTAATCGGCCGGGCTGCCGCCGCACATGATCGACAGCTTGCCGCCCTCGGCACCCGCCTGCCCGCCGGACACGGGCGCGTCCACGAAGCCCAGGGACGCCTCCTGCGCCACCGCGGCCAGCTCGCGCGTGACTTGGGCCGAAACGGTCGTGTGATCGACCAGCACCGACCCCGCCGCCATGCCTGCGAAGGCGCCGTCCGGCCCGGTCAGCACCTGCCGCAGGTCGTCGTCATTGCCCACGCAGCACAGCACGATCTCGGCCCCCTGGGCGGCCTCGCGCGGGGTGGGGGCGTGACGGCCGCCATGTCGCGCGACCCAAGCCTCGGCCTTGGCCGGGCTGCGGTTGAAGACCGTGACCTCATGCTCGGCCGCGACCAGATGGCCCGCCATCGGAAAGCCCATCACGCCCAGACCCAGAAACGCCACCTTCGCCATTCAACTCTCCTCGGGATGTTCGCGGGGCGCGCGGGGGGTGCGTTGAACTGTCCGCGCGCCTGTCCTATGCAGCACACCACCATCCATGCGCAGCCGGGTCAACCCGTGCCGCGCCCCCGGCCAAGGACCTGCCCGACCATGCTGACCTTGTTTCGCTGGCTCTTGCGGCTGACCATCGGGCTGATCGTGCTGGCGGTGCTGTCGGTGGTGCTGGTCTGGTACTTCGCCGTGCGCTCGCTGCCCGACTATGCCGCAAGCCATGTGGTCAGCGGCATCGACGCCCCGGTCGAGATCGTCCGCTCGACCGAGAACGTGCCCCATATCTTCGGGCAGTCGGACCATGACGTGTTCTTCGCCCTGGGCCTCGCGCATGCGCAGGACCGGCTATTCCAGATGACCATGCTGCGCCGTGCGGCCCAGGGCCGTCTGGCCGAGGTGCAGGGTCCGGCCGCCCTGCCCTCGGACGCGCTGGCGCGCAGGCTGGGCCTTCAACGCGCGGCCCAGGCCTCGCTGGAGGTGCAGGACGCCGCCACGCGCGATGCTCTTCAGGCCTATGCCGACGGCGTGAACCAGTGGATCGAGATCGTCAATGACGGCGCGATGGGACGCGGGGCGCCGGAATTCTTCCTGTTCCCCGATGTCATCACATTCTGGCAGCCCGCCGATTCGCTGGCCATCCTGAAGCTGCTGGCCGCCGCCAGCACCGATTCCGCCACCGATGAGATCCTGCGCGCGCGGTTGGCGTTGGCCTGGCCCCCGGCGGGGATGCAGGTCGCCCGGCATGCGGGGGTGCCCGCCACGCTGCCGGCCTATCCGGACCTCTTTCCCGGCGCGCGCCTCGGGACGCCCGAACGCCGGCTTGACGGTGCGCCGCCGGCCGATGCGGGGCTGTTCCTGGCGCCGGGCCAGGCCATCGGCGGCAATGCCTTCGGCGCCGAACCGGACCGCACGGCGGCGGGCGCGGCGCTGTTGGCCAACGACCTGCATGTGGGGCTGACGGTGCCGTCGCTGTTCTATCTGGCCCGGCTGGAGCTGGCCAGCGGGGGCGTCATCGGCGCGACCGTGCCGGGCATGCCGCTGGTCCTGTCGGGGCGCAACCAGTCGCTGTCCTGGGCGGTGACGCCGCTGGATCTGGACGTGGCCGACATCGCGATCGAGGAGGTCCAGCCCGGCAATCCCGACCGCTATCGCGGACCCCAGGGCTGGACCGCCTTCCAGACCCGGACCGAGGTGATCCGCGTGCTGGACGCCCCTGCCCGCACCATCACCCTGCGCGAGACGCTGAACGGACCTGTCGTGCCGGGCCTGGACCCCGGCCTTCAGGACGTGACGCCCATCGGCCATGTCCCGGCGCTGCGCTGGACGGGCCTGTCGCGGCAGGACGGCACCATGTCGGCGCTGATGGGGCTGATGCGCGCGCGCGATCCAGCGCAGGCGGGGCGTGCCCTGCGCGGCGTAGTGGCGCCTGCCCTGGACGTCACGCTGGCCGAAGGCGGGCGCGTCACGCATATGGCCGCAGGGGCCGCGCCGCAGCGCCGGCCCGACCATCCGACCGGCGGCGCCCTGCCCGCGCCGGGCTGGCTGGAGACGACCGCCTGGCAGGGCGCGACCGCCCTGGCCGATGGCGGGCAGCCGCCCGAGGACGGGCTGTCCTTCTCGACCGACGAACAGGGGGCCGACGGGCTGCGCCGCAGCCGCCTCGCGCGGCTCTTGGGCGACCGCGAGGTCCATTCGCGCGACAGCTTCGTCGCCGCACAGCTGGACGTGGTCAGCCCGGCCGCGCGTGCGCTGCTGCCGCTGGTGGGGGCCGATCTGTGGTTCACCGGCGATCCGGCCGCACCCGGCACGCCGGAGCGTCAGCGTCAAGATGCGCTAACGCTTCTGGCCGAATGGGACGGCGCCATGAACGAGCATCTGCCCGAGCCGCTGATCTATGCCGCCTGGATGGCCGCGCTGCAGGACCGGCTGATCCGGGACGAGTTGGGCCCGCTGGCCGACGACATTCGCCAGCTGCGCCCGCTGTTCATCGACGCGGTGTTCCGCAACCGCGACGGCGCCGCCGCCTGGTGCGACATCGTCCAGAGCGCCGCGACCGAGGATTGCGCCACCATCGCCCGGCAGGCGCTGGACCGCGCGATCCTGGACCTGACCGCGCGCTTTGGCCCCGACGTGACCAGCTGGCGGTGGGGCGACGCGCATGAGGCCGAACACCGCCATCCCGGCCTGGGCGGCCTGCCCGCCCTGGGCTGGATCATGAACATCACGCAGTCGATCTCGGGCGGGGACTTCACCGTCGCGCGCAGCGGCCTGCTGGGCAGCACGGACGAGCCGTTCCAGGCCGTGACCGGCGCGGGCTTCCGCAGCGTGATCGACCTGGCCGATCCGGACAGCTCGGTCTTCATCATCTCGACCGGGCAGTCTGGCCACCCGCTGTCGCGGCATTACGACGATCTGGCGGGGCTGTGGCGGCGGGGCGAGTATGTCGGCATGTCGCTGGACCCCGGCCTCGCGCGCGCGGCGGCGACCGGCGTCACCCGCCTGACCCCGGCGAACTGACCCCCGGACATGCGAACGGGGGGCGCGATGCCCCCCGTCGGTCCGGCCCCCGGCCCCGATCAGAAGTGGATGGCGCGCCCATAGGCGTCCAGGACCGCCTCGTGCATCATCTCCGACAGGGTCGGATGTGGGAAGACCGTCTCCATCAGATCGGCTTCCGTCGTCTCCAACTGGCGGCCGATGACATAGCCCTGGATCAGCTCGGTCACCTCGGCGCCGACCATGTGCGCGCCGAGCAACTCGCCGGTCTTGGCGTCGAAGACGGTCTTGATCATGCCCTCGGGCTCGCCCAGGGCAATCGCCTTGCCGTTGCCGACGAAGGGAAAGCGGCCGACCTTGATGTCCAGCCCCTGCTCCTTGGCCTTGGCCTCGGTCAGGCCCACCGACGCCACCTGCGGGTGGCAATAGGTGCAGCCCGCGATGCTGCCCGGCTTGATGGGATGGGGATGCTTGCCGGCGATCAGCTCGGCCACCATCACGCCCTCATGGCTGGCCTTGTGCGCGAGCCAGGGCGCGCCCGCCAGATCGCCGATGGCATAGACGCCCTCGACCCCGGTGCGGCAATATTCGTCGGTGATGACATGGGTGCGGTCGATCTTGATCCCCGCCTCCTCCAGGCCCAGCCCCTCGGTATTGCCGACGATGCCCACGGCCGAGATCACCGTGTCGAACTCCTGCGTCTCGACCTTGCCGCCGACCTCGATATGGGCGGTGACGGTGTCGCCCTTGCGGTCGAGTTTCTTGACTGCGGCCTTTTCCATGATCGTCATGCCCTGCTTGACGAACTGCTTCTTGGCGAAGGCGCTGATCTCGGCATCCTCGACCGGCAGGACGCGGTCCATGACCTCGACCACGGTGGTCTTGGCGCCAAGCGTGTTGAAGAAGCTGGCGAATTCGATGCCGATGGCGCCCGACCCGATGACCAGCAGACGCTTGGGCATGTGCGGCGGCACCAGCGCGTGCTTGTAGTTCCAGACCAGCTTGCCGTCCGGCTCCAGCCCCGGCAGCTCGCGCGCCCGCGCGCCGGTGGCCAGGATGATCGACTTGGCGGTGACCTCCTCGGAGCCCTTGTCGGTCTTGACCGTGACGCGGCCTTTCCCGGCCAGCTTCGCCTCGCCCATGATGACGGTGACCTTGTTCTTCTTGAACAGATGGCCGATGCCGCCCGACAGCTGCTTGGCCACCCCGCGCGAGCGTTTCACCACCGCGTCCAGGTCATAGCCGATGCCGTCCGCTTTCAGCCCGAAATCCTTGGCGCGGTGCATCAGGTGATAGACCTCGGCCGAGCGCAGCATGGCCTTGGTCGGGATGCAGCCCCAGTTCAGGCAGATGCCGCCCAGATGCTCGCGCTCGATGCAGGCCACCTTGAGGCCCAGCTGCGCCGCCCGGATCGCGGCGACATAGCCGCCAGGTCCCGCACCGATCACCACCACGTCGAAATTCTGGGCCATCCGGTCCCCCGCTGATGAATTATAGTTCAGCGTTAAACCATTTGCCCCAAGGCGGCAAGCGGGCGGTCAGGCCGCGGGCTGGGGCTGCGGGTCGTCGGACTGCGCCTCCTCCAGCACCGCGTCCACGGCCAGGGGCGTCGCGTTCGGGGTGATGACGGCAAAGCTGCCCTGCTCGTCGGGCGTCAGCGCGCGGCGCTGCGTGGTGCGCCAGCCCGCATAGCCGGTCAACAGCGCCAGCAGCACGCCCATGTAGATCCAGTAGCCGTCCGGCCCGATTACGCCCATCATCCAGCCGGTGATGATCGGCCCGCCCATGCTGCCGATGCCGTAAATGAACAGCAGCCCCGCCGAGGCCGAGGCCATGTCGGACTGGTCCAGATAGTCGTTCGTGTAGGCCAGGAGCAGCGCATAGACCGGGTTCGCGACCCCGCCCATGATCGCCCCCGCCACGACCAGACCGAGGGTCCCCGGCTGCGCCGCGACCACCACCAGCCCGCAGAGGCCGCCGATGGCCGACATGCCCAGCACCAGCTTGCGCCGGTCATAGCGGTCCGAGATCCAGCCGATCGGGTATTGCAGCACCAGCCCGCCCGCATAGATCGCGGCCACGAACAGGCTGATCTGCGCCACCGACAGCCCGATCTGCGCCCCCCAGACCGACGACATGCCCGACAGGACCGAGAACACCCCCCCGATCAGGAAGATGCCCACGCAGCCCAGGGGCGAGGCGCGATAGAGCTTGGCGAAGGACATGCGCTGGATCGTCTGGAACTGCGGCGCGGGCTGCGCCGAGAGCAGGATCGGCGTGAAGGCCAGCGACACCAGCACCGAGGGGATGATGAACAGCATGTAGCCCGCCGGATCGCCCACGTTCAGCAGCGCCTGCGCCACCACGATGCCCAGAAGCTGCACGATCATGTACATCGACAGCGCCTGGCCGCGATTCTCGTTGGTGGAGCCGGCGTTCAGCCAGCTTTCGGCGGTGACATAGACCCCGCAGAAGCAGAACCCGATCAGAAAGCGCAGCACGGTCCAGCTGATCCAGTGCGGCTCGACCGCGAAGAGGATCAGCACCGCCGAGATCATCGATCCCAGGGCCGCGAAGACCCGCACATGGCCCACGTTCTTGATGAGGTCCGGCACCGTCAGGCTGCCCAGCAGGAACCCGCCGTAATAGCTTGCCATGACCACGGACATCTGGAAGGTCGGGATGCCCTCGATGCCGCCACGGATGCCCAGCAGCGTCCCCTGCATGCCGTTGCCGACCATCAGCAGCAGGATGCCCAGCAGCAGGGGCCATGTGGTGCGCAACACCGAAATCATCGCGGCTCTCGTCTTCTTTCAGGGGCGTGGGGACAGAACGCCCGACCTATGCCCGAAGCCCCCCCGATGCCAGCCGGAATCCGACCTCAGGGGATCAGCAGCGACGCGTCGCCATAGCTGAAGAAACGATAGCCGTCGCGGACCGCATGTCCATAGATCTGCCGGATCTTTTCCGCCCCCATCAGCGCCGAGACCAGCATCAGCAGCGTCGATTTCGGCAGGTGGAAGTTGGTCATCAGCCCGTCGGTCACGCGGAAATGATGGCCCGGATAGATGAAGATGTCGGTCGTGCCGCGGAAGGGCGCGATGCGTCCCGGCTCGGGGGCGGCCGATTCGATCAGGCGCAGCGCGGTCGTGCCCACCGGGATCACCCGGCGGCCCTCGGCCTTGGCGCGGTTGATCGCATCGGCCGCCTCGGCCGAGACCTCGCCCCATTCGGCATGCATGCGGTGGGTGGTCACGTCCTCGACCTTGACCGGCAGGAATGTGCCCGCGCCGACATGCAGGGTGACATGCACGAACTCGACCCCGCGCGCGGCCAGCGCCTCCAGCAGGGGCGCGTCGAAATGCAGGCTGGCCGTGGGGGCCGCCACCGCGCCCTGACGCGCGGCCCAGACCGTCTGGTAATCGTCGCGGTCCTGCTCGTCCGGCGCGCGCAGCGCCGCGATGTAGGGCGGCAGCGGCATGGCGCCGACCCGGTTCAGCGCCGCGTCGAAGGCCTCTCCGGTCGCGTCGAAGACCAGGCGCAGGCCGGTCTCGGACATCTCGGCCACCTTGGCAGACAGACTGTCGCCGAAACGGATCACCTCGCCCACGCGCAGCTTGCGCAGGGGCTTGGCCAGCGCCTGCCAGCCCTCGGCGGCGGGCTCCAGGAGCGTGATCTCGACCCGCGCGGTGGCCGGTCCCTGGGGGGTCTGGCGGGTGCGCGTGCCGGTCAGGCGGGCGGGAATGACCTTGGTGTCGTTCAGCACCAGCACGTCGCCCGGCCGCAGGATCTGCGGCAGATCGCCCACATGGCGGTCCGCGATGGTGCCGCCTTCGGCCAAGAGCAGCCTCGCGGCGCTGCGCGGACGCGCCGGGCGCGTGGCGATCAGCCCTTCGGGCAGGTCGAAATCGAAATCGGACAGCTTCATGGCGGCGTTTTGCGGCGCGTCCGGCGCCGCGTCAAGCATGCTGACGCCCAAGTGAAACAGTCGGGCTTTACATGCCTGACAGTTTTGCTAAGTCTGTGCCCGACAGGAGCCCGCCATGATCGTCTGCCACTGCACTCAGATCTCGGATCACGACATCCGTGCCGCCATCGACTGGATGCGCGCGGCCGATCCCGAGACGATCATCACGCCCGGCAAGATCTATCACGCTTTGGGAAAGCGCGCCGATTGCGGAGGCTGCATGCCGCTGTTTCTGGACACGATGCGCGCCTGCGATAAGCTGGGCGTCGCACCGCCGATTTTGCGGTCCGGAACAACCAGCTGGAAGGAGCCATCCCATGAAGGGCGACGCGAAGGTCATCGAGTATCTCAACGCCGCGCTGCGGTCTGAGCTGACGGCGGTCAGCCAGTACTGGCTGCATTACCGCCTGCAGGAGGATTGGGGCTTCGGCAAGATCGCCGCCAAGTCGCGCGAGGAATCCATCGAGGAGATGCACCACGCCGACCGCCTGATCGAGCGGATCATCTTCCTGGAGGGCCATCCGAACCTGCAGAGGCTGGACCCGCTGCGAATCGGCCAGACGCTGAAGGAGACGCTGGAAAGCGATCTGGCGGCCGAGCACGATGCCCGAACCCTCTACATCGAGGCGCGCGACTATTGCGACAAGGTCGGCGACTATGTCAGCAAGAACCTGTTCGAGCATCTGATCCAGGACGAGGAAGGCCATATCGACTTCCTGGAGACGCAACTGGACCTCTATGGCACGATCGGCGAGCAGAACTACGGCATGCTGAACGCCAACCCCGCCGACAAGGCCGAAAAGGACCAGGCGCTCTAGGCGCCCAGCCAGTCGTCCGCCAGGGCGGGCAGATCGTCGAAATGCTCCATCAGCCGGTCGGGCGCCAGCCGCCCGATCGCCCGGCCCTCGGGGCCGAAGGCCACCAGCGCCACGCGCACCCCGGCGGCGGCGGCCGTCTTGCGGTCGGTCTCGGTATCGCCCACCAGAAAGGACCGCGCGACCGTGCCGCCCGCGCCTTCGACGGCCGCCTGATAGGGCCGCGGATCGGGCTTGCGCACCGGCAGCGTGTCCGCCCCGATCATCGCGGCAAAGCGGTCGCGGATGCCCAGCTCGCGCAGCAGCGTCTCGGCCAGGGCCTCGGGCTTGTTGGTGCAGACCGCCAGGCGGTGCCCGGCCCCGGCCAGGCGGTCCAGCGCCGCCTCGACGCCGGGATAGAGCCGCGTATGCACCGCGATGGCCGCGCCGTAATGGTCCAGAAGGCGGTCGAAATCCTCATCCTCCGCGCCCGGCGGCAGCAGCCGGTCCGCGGGCATCCGCGCATAGCCCGCGCGCAGCATCGCCCGCCCGCCATGGAACGCGATCAGCGCGTCGTCCTGCGGGTGCAGCAGGTCGCCCAGGCCCCGCGCGCGGAAGCAGGCATTGGCCGCTGCCACCAGATCGCCCGACGTGTCCGCCAGCGTGCCGTCCAGATCGAAGACCACCGTCCCAGCCATGTGCCATCCCCCACGGAAATGTTCGGAAAACAAAGGTGACCGCGCGGGGCCTTTCCAGCACGTCCCACCCCGATTAGAACGCCGCAGAGAAAAAGCAAACAGGCGATGGGGATGGCGATGGCGGAAACGGGCGTGGCGGTCGTGGTGCTGGCGGCGGGACAGGGCAGCCGGATGCAGTCGGACCTGCCCAAGGTTCTGCACCGGCTTGGCGGGGTGCCGCTGGTCGGGCACGCGCTGCGCGCCGCGCGCGCGTTGGAGCCCGAACAGATCGTCGTCGTCACCGGCCACGGCGCCGATGCCGTCAGCCGCGCCGTCGCCCGGCTGGACCCGGAGGCCGCGACCGTCCTGCAGGCCGAGCAGCTGGGCACGGGCCACGCGGTCCGTCAGGCCATGCCCAGCCTGGAGGGCTTCGAGGGGCGGGTGATCGTGCTCTACGGCGACACGCCCTTCATCGGTCAGGACACGCTGGAGGCGCTGGTCGCGCATCCCGCCGATCTGGTCGTGCTGGGCTTCGAGGCCGAGGAGCCGGGCCGCTATGGCCGGCTGGTCGTCACCGATCGCGGGCTGGAGCGCATCGTCGAGTTCAAGGATGCCGACGCCGCCACGCGCCAGATCGCGCTGTGCAATTCGGGAGTCATGGCCCTGCAGGCCGACCTGCTGCGTCGCCTGATCGTGGATCTGGGCAACGACAATGCCTCGGGCGAGTACTACCTGACCGACCTGGTGGCCCTGGCCCGCGCCGAGGGGCGCCGCGCCGACGTGGTCCTCTGCGACGAGGCCGAGACGCTCGGCATCAACACCCGCACCGAACTGGCCGCGGCCGAGGCCGCCTTCCAGGCCCGCGCCCGCGCCGCGCTGATGGCGGACGGGGTGACCCTGACCGATCCGGGCAGCGCCTTCCTGGCGCTGGACACGGTGATCGGCCGCGATGCGGTGATCGGGCCGAACGTGGTCTTCGGTCCCGGCGTCACGGTGGAGTCGGGCGCCGAGATCCTGCCCTTCTGCCACTTGGAGGGCTGCCATGTCAGCGCCGGCGCGACCGTCGGCCCCTTCGCGCGCCTGCGCCCCGGCGCCGAGCTGGGCGGCGACGTGCATGTCGGCAACTTCGTCGAGATCAAGAACGCCGTCCTGGACGAGGGTGTGAAGGTCGGCCACCTGACCTATCTGGGCGACGCCCATGTGGGCGAGCACACGAATATCGGCGCGGGCACCATCACCTGCAACTATGACGGCGTGATGAAGCATCGCACCGTCATCGGCGCGCGCGCCTTCATCGGCAGCGACACCATGCTGGTGGCCCCGGTCACGGTGGGCGACGACGCGATGACCGGGTCGGGCAGCACCATCACCGAGAACGTGCCCGACGGCGCCCTGGCCATCGGTCGGGCCCGTCAGGTCACCAAACCCGGCCTGGCCGTCCGCCTGATGGCGGCGCTGCGCCTGAAGAAGAAGGCACGCTGATGTGCGGCATCATCGGGATTTTGGGTCGTCACGAGGTCTCTCCTCAGCTTGTGGATGCGCTGCGGCGGCTGGAATACCGGGGCTATGACAGCGCGGGGGTGGCGACGGTGGACGGATCGGGGCGGCTGAAGCGGCGGCGGGCGGTGGGCAAGCTGGTCAACCTGTCGGACCTCTTGGTCCATCAGCCGCTGACCGGCCATGCGGGCATCGGGCACACCCGGTGGGCCACGCATGGCGCCGCGACCGAGGTCAATGCCCATCCGCACCGCTCGGGGCCCGTCGCGGTCGTCCATAACGGCATCATCGAGAACTTCCGCGAGCTGCGCGCCGAGCTGGCAGGCTTGGGCATCACGCCCGAATCGCAGACCGACACCGAGACCGTCGCGCTGTTCACCGCCCATCACCTGGCCCAAGGTCTGACGCCGCTGGAGGCCGCGCGCGCGACCCTGGCCCGGCTGGAGGGCGCCTTCGCGCTGGCCTTCCTGTTCCAGGACCAGCCCGACCTGCTGATCGCCGCCCGCAAGGGCAGCCCGCTGGCCATCGGCCATGGCGACGGAGAGATGTTCATCGGCTCGGACGCGGTGGCGCTGGCGCCCTTCACCGACCGCATCACCTATCTGGAGGATGGCGATCACGCCGTGCTGACCCGCGCGGGCGTGCAAATCTGGGACGCGGACGGGCGGCAGGCCAGCCGCGCGACCGCCCGCATCGACGTGGGCGCGACCGTGATCGACCGCGCCGGCCACCGCCATTTCATGGCCAAGGAGATCGCCGAGCAGCCCGCCGTCATCGGCGACGTGCTGTCGCGCTACCTCAAGGACGACCGGATCGTGCTGCCCGACGGGCTGGACTTCGCGGACCTGGACCGGATCGTTCTGGTCGGCTGCGGCACCGCGCATCTGGCGGGCCATGTCGCGAAGTACTGGTTCGAGCAGCTGGCGGGCCTGCCCTGCGACATCGACGTGGCCTCCGAGTTCCGCTATCGCGAGCCGCCCTTGTCGGATCGCAGCCTGTTCGTGGCCGTCAGCCAGTCCGGAGAGACCGCCGACACGCTGGCCGCGCTGCATTACGCGCGGGGCCGCGTGGCGCGGACCGTGGGGCTGGTGAACGTGGGTACCTCGGCCATCGCGCGCGACGCGGACATGGCCCTGCCGACGCTGGCCGGGATCGAGGTCAGCGTGGCCTCCTCCAAGGCCTTCACCTGTCAGCTGGCGGTGCTGGCGGTGCTGGCGCTGAAGGCGGCGCAGGACCGGGGCCGGATCGACGCGGCGGGGCTGGCCGCGCATCTGCGCGACCTGCGCGCGATCCCGGCGCTGCTGTCTCAGGCGCTGGCGCTGTCGGATGCCTGCCGCGAGCAGGCCGACTGGCTGGCCCAGGCCCGCGACGTGCTGTATCTGGGCCGCGGCGCACTCTACCCCGTCGCGCTGGAGGGGGCGCTGAAGCTCAAGGAACTCAGCTACATCCACGCCGAGGGCTATGCCTCGGGAGAGCTGAAGCACGGCCCCATCGCGCTGATCGACGGCGACGTGCCGGTGGTGGTGCTGGCGCCGCATGACGCGCTGTTCGACAAGACGATCTCGAACATGCAGGAGGTGATGGCGCGCCACGGCCAGGTGCTGCTGATCTCGGATGCGGCGGGCATCGCCGCGGCAGGCGAGGGCATCACCGCCAGCCTCGCGCTGCCCTCCGGCGGGGGCGTGTTCCAGCCCATCCTCTACGCCATCCCCATGCAGTACCTCGCCTACCACACGGCCGTCGCGAAGGGCACAGACGTCGATCAGCCCAGAAATCTGGCAAAATCCGTCACCGTGGAGTGACGCGCCTCAATCGGCGGGGCTTTCGTCATGCAGGGCCCCGTCCACCGGCGGGGTCAGGCGGAACTCCGTGACCCGAACGGACAGACCGCCGCGTTCGGGGGAACAGGCCATCGGCCCCACCCCGATCGGACCTGCGGGACAGGGACAGACCCGCAGCAGCTGCCAGCGGTTCCGCGCATCCCGGGCCTGCAGAACCACCGCCGCGCCGATCCGCGTCACGCGCAGCCGCTGCGGCCCCGCCCTGCCCGGCAGCGGCATGGTGGACCAGTCCGACAGGCGCCGCGTCACCACCACCGACAGGTTCGCCACCCCGTCCGACTGCTCGATCCCCGCCTTGATCCAAGTGGCCGCATCCCGCCGCAGCAGGATGCCCGCCTGATCGTACAGCGCCTGGTACTCGGCATCAAAGGACAAATAGGCGGTGAAATCCCCCACCACGCGCCGCAGCAGCGCATGGCCGCTGTCCCGCCGGAACCCGTAGAGCGTGTCGCGCCAGAAATCGGTCCGCAACCCGGTCGCGAAGGCCAGACCCGCGCCATCCTGCGTCCAAGCCTCCGGAGGGTTCAGCCAGCGCGCGCCCTCAAGGCCGGTCATATCGCTCATGATGCCTCCATCGCCGTCGCGCAATGTCACCACGGGCCGCGACGCCGCGCAAGATCACAGCCGGCGGAAGGTCACGTAATGCGGCGGGCGCCCCTCGCGCAGGGCCTTCTGCTCATAGCGGGTGCTGATCCAGTCGTCCCAGGCCCGGTCCGTGTCGTCCACCACCGCAAACCCCGCGGGCGGGACCTCCTCGCGGCTCTGGCGGATATAGTCGGGGATGTCGCTGGCCACGCGGAAGATGCCGCCCGGCTGCATCACCCGCGCCAGGGGCAGCAGATGCTCGGGCGTGACGAAGCGGCGGCGGTGATGGCGCGCCTTGGGCCAGGGGTCGGGATACATCAGGAAGGCGCGCGCGATGCTGGCATCGGGCAGCACGTCCATCAGGTCGCGCGCATCGCCCGGATGCACGCTGACATTGGTGACGCCCGCGGCCCGGATCTTGCCCAGAAGCATGGCGACGCCGTTGATGAAGGGCTCGCAGCCGATGATGTTGATGTCGGGATAGGTGGCGGCCATGTGGACCATGTGCTCGCCCCCGCCGAAACCGACTTCCAGCCAGATCGGGCGGTCATTGCCGAAGATCGCCTGCGGGTCGATGGGCGTCCGGTCGGGATTGTCCTGAAGCGTGATCCCGCGCGGACGCAGCTCGCCCAGATCCTCGGAGAGATAGCCCTTCTGGCTCTGGCGCAGCGTCTTTCCGTGACGGCGGCCATAGAAGTTGCGGCGGGGCGGGTTCGGGTCGAAGCCGGATTCGGATGTATCGCTCATGATCCCGGCCATAGCCTCATGCGCGCCGTGGTGACAAGCCCCCGCGTCGCCATTGCGTCCCGCGATGGCCGGGGGGCTTCGCACCCCCCGGACCCCCTGCGATCAGGCTGTGCGCCCCACACGGTCCCGCGCGACATCGGGGGGTCCGGGGGGCTGGCCCCCCGGCCCGTCGCGGGACGCAGAACGGGCGCCGGTCAGTCGGCCATCAGGCGACTGATGCTGACGGTGACCTCGGGCTTCTTGCCGATCTCCTCCATCGCCATCTGGCGGGTGATCTTGCGGATCGCCTCGTCCATCTTTCCGTCGTCGCGCACGGTGCGGGCATCGGCGCGCTCCAGGAACTCGGACAGCTCGGCCTCGATCTGGCGGACCAGATCGCCGCCTGAGCGGGTCCGCGTCGACAGGCCCATCAGCTCGACCCAGGCATCGGGCAGGACGTTGTCATCCTCGTCCACGATCACGCTGACCATGGCATGGCCGTTCAGCGCCATGCGGATGCGGTCGCGCACGACCCCGTCCATCGCGCCGATCAGCTGGTTGCCGTCCAGGTACAGGCGCCCCGTCTCGACCTGATCGCAGACCTTGGGACGGTCGCCCGTCAGGTCCAGCATCGTGCCGTTGGTCACGATCTCGGCGATCATGCCCTTGGCGCGGGCCAGCATCACATGCTCGCGCAGATGCAGGTGCTCACCATGCATGGGGATCACGACCTTGGGCTTCAGCAGGTCATGCATCGCCTCGATGTCGGGCCGGTTCGCGTGACCCGAAACGTGGTAGAGCCCGTCATCGGCGTCCCAGACCTCGACCCCGGCCTCGCTCAGCGCGTTCATGATGCGGCCGACCGACTTCTCGTTGCCGGGGATGGTCTTGGAGCTGAAGAGGAAGCTGTCCCCCTCCTTCAGCGACAGGCCTAGATAGCGGCCGCGCGACAACTGCGCGCTGGCAGCGCGACGCTCTCCCTGGCTGCCGGTGACCAGCAGCAGGACCTTGTTGCGGGGCAGCTTGGCGGCCTCCTCGGGCCCGATCGTCTCGGGGAAATCCTTGAAGATGCCGCTGTCGAAGCCGACGCTGACCATGCGCCGCATCGCGCGGCCCAGCAGGCAGACCTTGCGCCCCGAAGCGCGGGCCGCGTCCGCCAGCGTCTTCAGGCGAGCGATATTGCTGGCGAAGGTGGTGGCCACGACCAGGTTCGGCTGCGCCATGACCCATTCCAGGATCGGGGTCGCCAGAACCGCCTCGGACCGGCCGGGATGTGTCGAGAAGATGTTCGTGCTGTCACAGGCCAGGACCTTGACGCCCTTGCCCTCTGCCGCGATCTGCGACAGGCCGACCGGGTCGAAGGCATCGCCCACGACCGGGGTCACGTCCATCTTGAAGTCGCCCGTATGCACGACGCGACCCGCAGGCGTGTCAATGATCAACGCGCTGCTTTCCGGGATCGAGTGGCTGATCGGCACGAACTGCACGCCGAAGGGGCCGACATTGGTCACGGCCGGGCGCGCCTCGGTGATGTTGACCACCTCGGTCGGCAGGCCGTGCTCCTCCATCTTCAGGCGCACCAGCGTCCCGGTGAAGCGGCGCGCATAGATCGGCACGTCCAGCCGCTTCCACAGATGCGCGATGGCACCGATATGGTCCTCGTGGCCGTGGGTGACGAAGATCGCCTCCAGCCGGTGGCGGTTCTTCTCCAGCCAGGTCAGGTCGGGCATGATCAGGTCGATCCCCGGGCTGCCCTCCATGTCGCCGAAGGTCACGCCCAGGTCCACCAGGATCAGCCGCTCCTTGCCGGGCAGGCCGTATCCATAGACATAGGCGTTCATGCCAATTTCGCCCGCTCCGCCGAGCGGCAGATAGATCAGGCGTTCAGCCATTTCCCATCTCCTTGTTAAAGTCGTGAATGAGCCGAAGCCCGTGCATCGTCAGATCGTCTTCAATTGCGTCGAACAGGTCGAACCCCTGGTCGAACAATGGCGCAAGCCCGCCAGTGGCTATCACTTTCATGGGTCGGTCGCGCTCGGCGCGGATCTTGTCCACGATACCGTCGACCAGCCCCACATATCCCCAGAACACGCCTGACTGGATACATGCAACCGTATTCGTGCCGATGACCGTCGCAGGCATGGTCACATCCACATGCGGCAGCGACGCCGCCCCCATGTGCAGCGCCTCCAGCGACAGGTTCACACCGGGCGAGATGACGCCCCCGATATAGGCGCCGTCCACATCCACCACGTCGAAGGTGGTGGCCGTGCCGAAATCAACCACGATCAGGTCAGGCCCGTGCCGTTCATAGGCGCCGACCGTATTGACCAGCCGGTCGGGTCCCACGGTTGTCCCCGCATCGACCCGCGGCGGCACCGGCAGCAGGCAGTCAGGCTTGCCCACCACCAGCGGCCGCGTGTCGAAATAGCGGTTGCACAGCACCCGCAGGTTGAAGACCACCCGCGGCGCCGTGGCGCTGATGATGCAGGCGTCGATCTGCAGCTCGAACTTCTGGACGGCGATCAGCGTGGACAGCCAGACGTAATATTCGTCCGCCGTGCGGCGATGATCGGTGCGGATGCGCCAATGCGAGAGGAACCGCGTGCCGTCCCAGATCGAGAAGACCGTGTTCGTGTTGCCGGTGTCGATGCAGAGCAGCATGGATGCTATCCCCCGAAGAAGATGTCGGCCGCCGGGATGGCCTGACGGCCCCGCGGCCCGGTCAGGATCAGGGCGCCGGTCTCGTCGATGCCGTCGAAGCGGCCGATGGTCTCGGTCGTGCCGGTGCGGGCGGTGATCGTCTCGCCCAGCCTCGCGGCCCGCGCCAGCCAGGCCGCGCGGATCGGCGCGAAGCCATAGGCCGCCATCTGCCGGATGCCCTCGTCCATGCGGCGCGTCAGCGCGTCCAGCATGTCGTCCTGACCGACAATCAGGCCTGTCTCTCCGGCCAGGCTGACCGGACGCAGCGCGCCTGCCTCCACCTGAGACACGTCGGGCGCCGCCATCAGGTTGATGCCGATGCCGATGGCCAGGACCGCCACCTGCCCGCCCGCGCCGCTGCTCTCCAGCAGGATGCCCGACAGCTTCCCGCCGTTCAGCAGCACGTCATTGGGCCATTTCAGCGACAGGTTCAGCGTCGGCCCGCAGAGATCATGCAGCGCCTGATGAACGGCCAGCGCCGCCACGAAGGACAGCCGCGCCGCATCGGACGCCGCCCCCTGCGGGCGCAGCACCAGCGTGGCTGCGAAGTTGCCCTGCGGATCGGTCCAGGCGCGCCCGCGCCTGCCGCGCCCGGCCTGCTGCTGGCGCGCCATGATCCAGGCTGGCCCCGTCAGCGACGGGGCCAGCCGGAAGGCTTCAAGATTGGTGCTGTCCACGCGGTCCAGGACGTGGCGCGCCACGCCCTGCGGCCATGAGACGGGCGCGTCAGTCACCCGCGACCGTGGCTTCGCCGACCAGGGACTGCGCGGCGACAGCTGCGGCATCGTCCATGCCCAGCAGGGTGATCGAGCCCAGCAGAAGCGCGAAGGCCGGCACCAGCAGCGAGGCATACTGCACCCCGCCCATGCGGCTGGTCACGCCCTCGGTCTCGGCGCCGAAATACATGTAGAACACGATGCGCAGATAGTAGAACGCGCCGATCACCGAGGCGATGACGCCCGCAACCGCCAGCCAGGCCATGCCGCCATCGACTGCGGCGGTCAGCACGCCGTATTTCGCCCAGAAACCGACCAGCGGCGGGACGCCCGCCAGGCTGAACATCAGCAGCAGGACCGCCATGGCCTTCAGCGGCTCGGCGCTGGCGAAGCGGTTCAGGCTCTCCAGGTCGGTGACCGGGCGGCCGTCGCGCTCCAGCGACATGATGAAGGCGAAGCTGCCCACGTTCATCACCGCATAGATCGCCATGTAGATCAGCATGGCCTGCACGCCGTATGCGGTGCCGGCCGCCAGACCCACCAGGGCAAAGCCCATATGCGCGATGGAGGAATAGGCCATCAGGCGCTTGATGTTGCGCTGACCGATGCCCGCGATCGAGCCGAGGAACATCGACATGACCGCCAGCGCCGCGATGATCTGGCCCCAATCGGCGGGGACGTTGCCGAAGGCATCGAACATCAGACGCGCGATCAGCGCCATGGCGGCGACCTTGGGCGCGGTGGCGAGGAAGGCCGTCACGGGAGAGGGCGAGCCTTCGTAGACATCGGGCGTCCACATGTGGAAGGGCACGGCAGAGACCTTGAAGGCCAGGCCGACCAGCAGGAAGACCAGACCGAAGAGGAGGCCCATGGGCAGGCTGCCCGCCTGCACCGCCTGCATCACGCCCGCGAAGCTGGTGGTGCCCGAGAAGCCGTAGACCAGCGAGGTGCCGTAGAGCAGCAGGCCCGAGCTGAGCGCACCCAGCACGAAATACTTCAGGCCGGCCTCGGAGGACTTCACGCTCTCGCGGCGCATCGCGGCCACGACGTAGAGCGCCAGCGACTGCAGCTCCAGCCCCATGTAGAGGGTCAGCAGATCGCCCGAGGAGACCATCATCGACATGCCGACCGAGGCCAGCACGATCAGGATCGGGTATTCGAACCGCATCAGGTTGTGGCGGTTCATGTATTCCGCGCTCATCGCGAGGACGGCGGCGGCGGAGAGCAGGATCGTCACCTTGGCAAAGCGGCCGAAGGCGTCGTCGGTGAACATGCCGAAGAAGGCGCTCTGCTGCGGGCGGTCCGACAGGCCGGTATAGGCCGCGACCGCCAGCAGCACCGCGACCGTCGTCCACAGGATCGGCACCGCGATGCGGTCCTTGCCCAGATAGGCCCCCGCCATCAGCGCGGCCAGCGCATAGACCGCCAGAAGCAGCTCGGGCAGAATCGTGGAGATATCCAAACCGGTCATCGTGCGTTCCTCAGTGGCTGACGGCGGGGCTGACGGCGGCCGAGGCCATGTCGTCCGCCGCTGCCTCGGCGGGCAGCGCGTCGTTGTAATTCACCAGAAGCGCCTCGACGGCAGGTCCGGTGATGTCGGTCACCAGGCGCGGATAGACGCCCAGGATCAGGGTCATGGCGATCAGCGGGGCAAAGATCCAGCGCTCGCGCGGGGTCATGTCGGTGATCGTGCGCAGGCTCTCCTTGATCAGTGCGCCCATGGTCACGCGGCGATAGAGCCAGAGCGCATAGGCCGCCGACAGGATCACCCCGGTCGCGGCCACGAAGGCCACCCAGGTGTTGGCGCGGAACGTCCCCAGCAGGGTCAGGAACTCGCCCACGAAGCCCGAGGTGCCGGGCAGGCCTACATTGGCCATGGTGAAGAACATGAAGACCAGCGCATAGACCGGCATCCGGTTCACCAGCCCGCCATAGGCGTCGATCTCGCGCGTGTGCATGCGGTCGTAGATGACGCCCACGCAGAGGAACAGCGCCCCCGAGATGAAGCCGTGCGACAGCATCTGGAAGATCGCCCCGTCCAGGCCCTGCTGGTTCGCGGCGAAGATGCCCATGGTCACGTAGCCCATGTGCGCGACCGAGGAATAGGCGATCAGCTTCTTCATGTCGGACTGCGCCAGCGCCACCAGCGAGGTGTAGACGATGGCGATGGCCGACATCCACAGGACCAGCGGCTGCAGCAGGTCGGCCGCGACCGGGAACATCGGCAGGCTGAAGCGGATGAAGCCGTAGCCGCCCATCTTCAGCAGCACCGCGGCCAGCACGACGGACCCCGCGGTCGGGGCCTGGACGTGCGCGTCGGGCAGCCACGTATGGACGGGCCACATCGGCATCTTGACCGCGAAGCTGGCGAAGAAGGCCAGGAACAGCAGCGTCTGCATGCCGCCGACGACGGTCAGGCCCATCAGGCCGAAGGTCTCGGACGGGAAGTCGAAGGCCAGGAGCTGCGCGATGTCGGTGGTGCCCGCCGTGCGCGCCATGGCGATCATCGCGACCAGCATCAGCACCGAGCCGATGAAGGTGTAGAGGAAGAACTTGAACGACGCATAGATGCGGTTCTTGCCCCCCCAGATGCCGATGATCAGGAACATCGGGATCAGACCGGCCTCGAAGAACAGGTAGAAGAGGATCAGGTCAAGCGCCGCGAAGACGCCGATCATCAGCCCCTCCAGCACCAGGAAGGCGATCATGTATTCCTTGACCCGCACCGACACGTCCCAGCAGGACAGGATGGTCAGCGGCATCAGGAAGGTCGTCAGCAGGATGAACAGGATCGAGATCCCGTCCACGCCCATCTTGTAGCGCAGACCCATGATCCAGGCGTGATCCTCGACGAACTGGAAGCCCGTGTTCGAGGGATCGAAGCCCGCCAGCAGGAACAGCGAGATCAGGAAGGTCGCGCCGGTCGCGATGAGCGCCAGCCATTTCGCGTTCTTCTGCGATGCCGCGTCGTCGCCGCGCAGGAACACCGCCAGGATCCCCGCCGCCACGATCGGCAGGAAGGTGATGATCGAAAGAAGGTTCGTCATGTCAGTGCGCGCCCCGCATCATCACCCAGATCAGCAAGCCCACGATGCCCAAAACCATCGCGAAGGCGTAATGGAACAGATAGCCCGACTGCACCCGTCCGGCGAACCGGGTCAGGCGCGGGATGATTCCCAAAGCCAGGCCGTTGATGGCGCCGTCGATAACGGCTCCGTCACCGCCCGTCCACAGCTTGGCGCCGATCCAGCGTGCCGGACGCACGAAGACCGCGTCATAGACCTGGTCGAAATACCACTTGTTCAGCAGGAACTGATAGAGTCCCCGCTGCTGCGCGGCCAGCTGGGCTGGCAGCTCCGGACGGCGGATGTACATCAGCCAGGCCAGGGCGAAGCCGATCAGCATCGCCACGAAGGGCGAGACCTTGACCCATTTCGGAACGTAATGGGCCTCGTGCATGACATGGTTGTCGGGCCGCATGTAGATGGCGCCGGGCGTGACGGTGAAGGAGGCGACATCCGCAGCCTCGGCATGGGCCCCGCCCTCGGCGGCGGGGGCCGCGGCGGCCTCCGGTTCGGCCGGGGCCTCGGTGGTCGCATGGGCGACCTCGGTGCCGTGGCCGGCCTCCTCGTGCTGGGCCGCCTCGATGCCGAAGAACCGGGCGACGCCCTCCTCCTCGAAGAAGCTGTTGTACCAGATCATGCCCGCGAAGATCGAACCGAAGGCCAGCACCACCAGCGGCGCGGTCATCACGCGCGGGCTCTCATGCGCATGGTCATGCGCATGATGGTCGCCGCGGGGCTTGCCGTAGAAGGTCAGGAACATCAGCCGCCAGGAATAGAAGCTGGTCATCAGCGCCGCGATCACCAGCATCCAGAAGGCATAGGTGCTGCCGACATAGGCGCTCTCGATCACGGCATCCTTGGACAGGAAGCCCGCGAAGCCGATATGGGTCAGCGGGATGCCGACGCCGGTGATGGCCAGCGTGCCGATCATCATCGCCGCGAAGGTCAGCGGGATCTTCTTGCGCAGCCCGCCATAGTTCCGCATGTCCTGTTCGTGGTGCATCGCGTGGATCACCGAACCCGCGCCCAGGAACAGCATCGCCTTGAAGAAGGCATGGGTCAGCAGGTGGAACATGGCGACCGAATAGACGCCGACGCCCGCCGCCACGAACATGTAGCCCAGCTGCGAACAGGTCGAATAGGCGATGACGCGCTTGATGTCGTTCTGCACCAGACCGACGGTCGCCGCGAAGAAGGCCGTGGTCGCGCCGACATAGACGATCAGCATCTTCGCCTCGGGGGCGAACTCGTAGAGCGGCGACATGCGGCAGACCAGGAACACGCCCGCGGTAACCATGGTCGCCGCGTGGATCAGGGCCGAGACCGGAGTCGGGCCTTCCATCGCGTCGGGCAGCCAGGTGTGCAGGAACAGCTGCGCCGACTTGCCCATCGCGCCGATGAACAGCAGGATCGCCAGCACGTTGGCCGCGTTCCAGTCGCGCCACAGGAAGGTCATCTCGGTCTGGGCCAGCATCGGCACCTGGGCGAAGATCTGGTCGAACTGGATCGACCCGGTCATCCACCACAGGCCGAAGATGCCCAGCAGGAAGCCGAAATCGCCGACGCGGTTGACAATGAAGGCCTTCATCGCGGCCGCGCCCGCCGACTGCTTCTTGAAGTAGAAGCCGATCAGCAGATAGGAGGCGACGCCCACGCCCTCCCATCCGAAGAACATCTGCAGCAGGTTGTCGGAGGTCACCAGCATCAGCATGGAGAAGGTGAAGAACGACAGATAGGCGAAGAAGCGCGCTCGATAGGGCTCGTCATCGCCGAAGTTCTCGTCATGCGCCATGTAGCCGAAGCTGTAGAGGTGCACGAGCGCCGAGACCGAGTTGATCACGATCAGCATGATCGCGGTCAGCCGGTCCAGCCGGATCGCCCATTCCGAGGTGAAGTCGCCCGACACGATCCAGTCCAGGACGGGCAGGCTCTGCGGCTCGCCCAGGGTCAGGAACACGACCCAGGACAGGGCGGCGGCGGCGAACAGGATGGCGGTGGTCAGGATCTGCGCGCCGCGCTCTCCGATCAGCCGCCAGCCGAAGCCCGCGATCAGCGCGCCCAGAAGGGGCGCGAACAGGATGAATTGCGCCATGACCGCTTACCCCTTCATCACGTTGACGTCGTCGACCGCGATCGTGCCGCGGTTGCGGAAGAACACGACCAGGATGGCCAGGCCGATGGCCGCCTCGGCGGCGGCGACGGTCAGGATGAACATCGTGAAGATCTGCCCGCCCAGATCGCCCAGATGTGCCGAAAAGGCCACGAAGTTGATGTTGACCGCCAGCAGCATAAGCTCGATCGACATCAGGATGACGATGACGTTCTTGCGGTTCACGAAGATGCCGAAGATTCCGGCGACGAACAGTATCGCCCCCACGACAAGGTAATGTGTCAATCCGATCATCGTTACAGTCCCTCCGGGCACGCTCACCCGTTGATATTCCTTGGGCGGGCGGGGCTCAGAGCCCCTGCCCCGGCTTGACGTCGCGCAGCTGCATGGCCTTGGCCGGATCGCGGTGCATCTGGCGGATCACGTCCTGACGCTTGATGTCGCGGCGGTGACGCATGGTCAGGGTGATCGCGCCGATCATCGCGACCAGCAGGATCAGGCCCGACAGCTGGAACGGCAGGATGTAGCGGTCATAGAGCACCAGGCCGATGGCATTGGTGTTCTGCGCCTCCGCCGCCATCGGCACCGCGCGCAGCGTGGCCGACTGGTCGCTGCTTTCCCACGCGCCATAGGCGATGGCCAGCTGCGCCAGCAGCACGATGGCGATCAGCCCCGCCAGCGGCAGATAGCGGGCGAATTCGCCCTTCAGCTGGGCGAAGTCGACATCCAGCATCATCACCACGAACAGGAACAGCACCGCCACGGCGCCGACATAGACGATGATCAGCAGCATCGCCACGAATTCCGCGCCCAGCAGCACGAACAGGCCCGCCGCCGAGATGAAGGCCAGGATCAGCCACAGCACCGAATGCACGGGGTTGCGCGACAGTACCACCATGAAGCCAGCCGTGCAGACCGAAATGGCGAAGAGATAAAAGGCGAAGGTCATCATGACTGGGGGTTCCCCTCGGATTCGGTGAATACGCCCTGAGCGATCTCCAGCGCCTTCTGCATCGCCGGAAGGCCGCCGAACATGCCCATCTGATAGATCACCTCGGCGATCTCGCGCGGGGTGGCCCCGGCCTCGATCGCGTGGCGGATGGTCAGGCGCAGCTGCGGCTCGGCCAAGGCGCCCTGGACGGTCATCGCGGCGATGGTGACCAGCAGGCGCGTGCGCGCATCCAGACCGTCGCGGTTGAAGGTCTTGCCGAACCACATCTCCAGCATGTCCGCAGGCATGGTCGGGAACATCTTCTCGAACGCCTTGACGTCGAAATGCTCCAGCGCGGGGTTGAAGGTCCGCGCCATCTCCTGTCCCTGGGCCAGCATCTGCTGGAACATCTTGGTGAAGGGATCGGTCATCGGTAGGGCGCGTCCATCGCCAGGTTGCGGGCGATCTGGGCCTCCCACCGGGCGCCGTTGTCCAGAAGCTTCTCCTTGTCGTAGAACAGCTCCTCGCGGGTCTCGGTGGCGTATTCGAAGTTCGGCCCCTCGACGATCGCGTCGACCGGGCAGGCCTCTTGGCAGAAGCCGCAATAGATGCACTTGGTCATGTCGATGTCATAGCGCGTCGTGCGGCGCGAGCCGTCGTCGCGGGGTTCGGCATCGATGGTGATCGCCTGCGCGGGGCAGACCGCCTCGCAAAGCTTGCACGCGATGCAGCGTTCCTCGCCGTTGGGATAGCGGCGCAGCGCATGCTCGCCCCGGAAGCGCGGCGAAAGCGGGCCCTTCTCATGGGGATAGTTGATGGTGGGCTTGGGCGCGAAGAAGTAGCGCATGCCCAGGCCGAAGCCTTTGATGAAATCCACCATCAGGAAGTACTTGGTGGCGCGGACGACGTCGAAAGCCATCTTTTACACTCCTGCCCAACGGGCCCAGAAGGTCCCGAAGACTTCGAATTTCGCAAGGAAAGCCACGATCACGACCCAGGCCAGCGACAGCGGCAGGAACACCTTCCAGCCGATCCGCATCAGCTGGTCGTAGCGGTACCGCGGCACGATGGCCTTCACCATGGCGAACATGAAGAACCAGAAGACCATCTTCAGGAACATCCAGATTGCCCCGTCCGGCAGACCCGGGATCGGCGACAGCCAGCCGCCGAAGAACAGCACGCTGATCAGGGCGCACATCAGCCACATGGCGATGTATTCGCCGGCCATGAACAAAAGGTAAGGGGTCGAGGAATATTCGGTCATGAAGCCCGCGACCAGTTCGGATTCCGCTTCCGGAAGGTCGAAGGGCGGGCGGTTGGTCTCGGCCAGGGCCGAGACGAAGAACAGCACGACCATCGGCAGGTGCGGCAGCCAGAACCAGGACAGGAGCCCCGCGCCGCGCTGCGCCTCGACGATGGCGGTCAGGTTCATGGAGCCGGCCGAGATGATCACGCCGATGATGATCAGGCCCAGGCTGACCTCGTAGGAGATCATCTGCGCGGCCGAGCGTAGCGAGCCCAGGAACGGGAACTTCGAGTTCGAGGCCCAGCCCCCCATGATCACCCCATAGACCTCCAGCGAGGAGACCGCGAAGATGAACAGGATGCCCACGTTGATGTCGGCCATGACCCAGCCCGGCGCGAAGGGAATCGCCACGAAGGCCAGAAGTGCCAGCATCATCGACAGGAAGGGCGCCAGGAAGAACACGAACTTGTCCGCGCCCGCCGGGACGACGATCTCCTTGACGACGAATTTCAGCGCGTCGGCGAAGGTCTGCAGGATGCCCCAGGGTCCGACCACGTTCGGGCCGCGCCGCATCTGCACCGCCGCCCAGATCTTGCGGTCGCCATAGACCATGTAGACCAGCGACAGCATCACGAAGATGATCAGCGCCAGACCCTGCGCCAGCAGGATCAGCGCGATGCCCCAGGAGGATGCCCAAAAATCAGCCATGATGCCAGTCCCTCTGCCTTACGCCGCTGGAATGCCGCGTGCGCTGCATTCGCGCAAGGTCTCTTCCGTTTCCATCACCCGCAACCCCATCGGCTTGCTGTCCGACAGCAGGAAGGCCGATCCGATCAGCAGCTTGCCGTCGCGTTCGGCCTGAAGCGTCCGGATGTGCCGCCCGTAGGGGTTGCCATTGTCGCGTGCCCAACCGGCCAATGCGCAGGTGGCATACGAGAACGCGATATCGGCGTCCACCCCCCGTTGCAGATTGGCGGTCACCTCGACCAGATCGGCCCCCGCGCCGCTGTTCAGCGGCTCGACCTTCACGGCCAGGAACACCTGCGGGTCGATCTCGGTCCCTGGGGCCAGAACCGGCAGCGCGGGCTGGGTCCGGGCCGCAAAGGCCTCCAGCGCCTCCTGCTGCGCGGTCTTGCGCGGCGGCAGGTCGGCCGCGACCAGCCCCGCGAAATCCAGGTCCAGATTCGCGTTCAGCGCCGCCAAGTCGGCCTCGGTCACCGCGAAGGCGTCGCGGCCCCCGGCGCTGTCCAGGTCCATCGTGGTGACGCTGCCGTCCTCCTCGAGGATCAGGATCTCGCCCGATTGGGTCGAGATGCGCGCCCGGCTCAGCCCCTCGCGGCCGGCGACCAGCGTGGTGACCTCGGCCGGCTTGGCGCGGGGACGGGCATCGGCGCCGTCGCGGCCCTCGGTCCCGCAGGCCGAAACAAGCAGCGCGGCGCCGACCAGGGCGGCCGCCGCGCGGGCGTTGTGCCGGGGCGCGCCCACGGCCCTACTCCGCCGCCAGCGCGGTCGCGCCGCGGGCCGCCGCCATGCGCGACAGCTCGCCCATCAGCGGAGAGCTGCGCGCGATCGGGTTGGTCAGGTAGAAATCGCGGACCGGGTTCACGAAGCCCGCCTGCCCCAGATCGCGGCGCGGCAGGGGCTGCCAGTCGCTCTCGACGATCTGGTCGACCTGGCCCAGATGCGGCACCGCCTCGACCAGCGCGCGGCGCAGCTGCGCCAGGCTGTCCCAGGGCAGGGTCCGGCCCAGTTCGGCCGACAGGGCGCGCAGGATCGCCCAGTTCTCCTTGGCCTCGCCCGGCGCGAAATTGGCGCGCATGGCCAACTGCGGACGCCCTTCGGTGTTCACGAAAAGGCCCATCTCCTCGGTATAGCAGGCGGCAGGCAGGATGATGTCGGCGCGATGCGCGCCGCGGTCGCCGTGGCTGCCCTGATAGATCACGACCGGACCGGCCGCGATCTCGACCTCGTCCGCGCCCAGGTTGAAGATCACCTGCGCACCGTCGATGGCCGCGCTCAGCCCGCCTTCGGTGACCGCGCCCACATCCATGGCGCCCACGCGTCCGGCCGCCGTGTGCAGCACCAGAAGACGCGCACCGGTCGCCTCGGCCAGGGCCTGGGCCGCGGCCAGCACGGCGGCGCCGTCGGCCTCGCGCAGCGCGCCCTGACCCAGGATGATCAGGCCGGGAGCCTCCTGCGGCTCGGCCTTGTCCAGCAGCGCCGTCAGCGCGGCGCGGTCGGTGCCCGCGTGCTCATAGTCATAGGTCAGATCAACCGCCTGCCCCACCAGCGTGATCCGCGCGCCGCGCGCCCAGGCCTTGCGGAGGCGCGCGTTCAGCACGGCCGCCTCGTCGCGGGGATTGGTGCCGATCAGCAGGATCGAGGCGGCATGGTCGATATCCTCGATCGCGGCATTGCCGACATAGCCGCTGCGGTTGCCGGCGGGCAGATGCGCGCCGTCGGTGCGGCATTCGACCGAACCGCCCAGGCCCTCGATCAGGGTCTTGAGGCTGAAGGCCGCCTCGACCGAGGCCAGATCGCCGACCAGGCCCGCGACCTTGCCGCCCTCCATCGCGCGGGCGGCGGCCGTCAGCGCCTCGGGCCAGGTGGCCGGGCGCAGGCGGCCGTTCTCGCGCAGATAGGGCGTGTCCAGGCGCTGGCGGCGCAGCCCGTCCCAAACGAAACGGGTCTTGTCGCTGATCCACTCCTCGTTCACCGCGTCATGGTTGCGCGGCAGGATGCGCATGACTTCGCGCCCCTTGGTGTCCACGCGGATCGCGCTGCCGAGCGCGTCCATCACGTCGATGGTCTCGGTCTTGGTCAGCTCCCACGGGCGGGCGGTGAAGGCATAGGGTTTCGACACCAGCGCCCCCACCGGGCAGAGGTCGATGATGTTGCCCTGAAGGTTCGAGGCCAGCGTCTCGTTCAGATAGGAGGTGATCTCGCTGTCCTCGCCGCGGCCGGTCTGGCCCATCTGCGTGATGCCCGCGACCTCGGTCGTGAAGCGCACGCAGCGGGTGCAGCTGATGCAGCGCGTCATGTGCGTCTCGACCAGCGGGCCCAGGTTCAGCTCCTCGGAGGCGCGCTTGGGCTCGCGATAGCGGCTGAAGTCGACGCCATAGGCCATCGCCTGGTCCTGCAGGTCGCATTCGCCGCCCTGGTCGCAGATCGGGCAGTCCAGCGGATGGTTGATCAGCAGGAACTCCATCACGCCCTCGCGGGCCTTCTTGACCATCGGGCTGTTGGTGCGGATCTCGGAGGGCGCGCCCTCGGGCCCCGGACGCAGGTCCTTGACCTGCATCGCGCAGCTGGCGGCGGGCTTGGGCGGTCCGCCCACGACCTCGACCAGGCACATCCGGCAGTTGCCCGCGATGGAAAGGCGTTCGTGATAGCAGAAACGCGGGATCTCGATCCCGGCCTGTTCGCAGGCCTGGATCAGGGTCAGGTTGGGATCGACCTGGATGTCCTTGCCGTCGATCCTGATGGTGCGCAGTTCTGCCATGACTGACTTCCTTATCTGGCGTTCAGCAGCGATCCGGCGATCGTCTGCCGCGCGATTTCGTCCCGCCCGAGGCGGCAAAAGGTTTCCGGCTGCCCGTTCACGACGCCGTTTCCGACCATGTAGCGGTCGGCCTCGGCATAGATGCGTCGGCGTTCCTCGCGGCTGTCGAGGAACGCCTCGATCTCGGCCTCGCTGTAGCCCTGCTCCAGCGCGTAGCGCTTCAGTGCGCGGGCCTCGGCAAAGGCGCGGATCAGGCGGGCGTCGATGCTGGGACAGCCGCGGCGCAGCATGTCGGCCACGCGGGCCTGCACCAGCCGGTCGTTGATATAGGCATTCTGGTTCAGCGGCTCGCGCGCGACGGCCGGGACCGAGAACAGGGCCAGCGCAAGCGCGGCCAAAAAGGAGCGTTTCATGGCAGAATCCTTTCGGTGATCATGCGTTCCCACATAATCACCGTCGCAGGCCGCTGCCCGACACGAGCGCGTGCGCGCCGCGTGATATGCCGCCCCGATCCTCACTCGGCCGCCAGGGCGCCCATGCGCCCGGTCTTCTTGGCCTTCAGCCGGTCCTCGATCTCGCCGCGGAAGTTGCGGATCAGGCCCTGGATCGGCCAGGCGGCCGCGTCGCCCAGGGCGCAGATCGTGTGGCCCTCGACCTGCTTGGTCACGTCCAGCAGCATGTCGATCTCCTCGACCTCCGCCTCGCCCGAGACCAGGCGCGCCATCACGCGCATCATCCAGCCGGTGCCCTCGCGACAGGGCGTGCACTGCCCGCAGCTCTCATGCTTGAAGAAGGCCGACAGGCGCCAGATCGCCTTGATGATGTCGGTGGACTGATCCATCACGATCATGCAGCCCGTGCCGAAGGACGACCGCAGTTCGCGCATGCCGTCGTAATCCATGATGGCGTTCTCGCACTGCTCGGCCGTCAGGACCGGGCAGGAGGCGCCGCCGGGGATCACCGCCTTGAGGTTCTTCCAGCCGCCGCGCACGCCGCCGCCATGCTTCTCGATCAGCTCCTTCATGCTGATCGACATGGCCTCCTCGACCACGCAGGGGGCGTTCAGGTGGCCGGTCAGGCCGAACAGCTTGACGCCCGCATTGTTCGGGCGGCCGAAGCCCGCGAACCATTCCGCCCCGCGGCGGAGGATCGTCGGCACGACGGCGATGGATTCGACGTTGTTCACCGTGGTGGGGCAACCGTAAAGGCCCGCGCCCGCCGGAAACGGCGGCTTCATGCGCGGCATGCCCTTCTTGCCCTCCAGGCTCTCCAGCAGGGCCGTTTCCTCGCCGCAGATATAGGCGCCCGCGCCGTGATGCAGGTAGAGGTCGAAATCCCAGCCCGAACCGGCCGCATTCGCACCCAGCAGCCCCGCGTCATAGCATTCGTCGATGGCGGCCTGCAGGGCCTCCTTCTCGCGGATGTATTCGCCGCGCAGGTAGATGTAGCAGACATGCGCGTTCATCGCGAAGCTGGCGATCAGCGCACCCTCGATCAGGGTGTGCGGATCATGGCGCATGATCTCGCGGTCCTTGCAGGTCGCGGGCTCGGATTCGTCGGCGTTGATCACCAGATAGCTGGGCCGCCCGTCCGATTCCTTGGGCATGAAGGACCATTTCAGGCCGGTCGGAAAGCCCGCGCCCCCGCGCCCGCGCAGGCCCGAGGCCTTGACCTGCTCGATGATTTTATCGCGGCCGCGCCCGATGATCTCGCCGGTGCCATCCCAATGGCCGCGCTTCTTGGCGCCCGCCAGGCTCCGGTCGCCCATGCCGTAGAGGTTGGTGAAAATGCGATCCTGGTCTTTCAGCATCCGTAAGGTCCTCTCATCCCGGCGTCACGCATTCCTGCGCCGCCAGATACGCCAGGTCACGATCAGCGACCAGACAAAAGCGCCGATGGCGGCAAGGTCGGCCAGAAAGGCCCACTCCGCCGCCCAGTCATAATTGCCCCCGATCGCCTGGATGGCGAGCCAGCCCAGCATGGTCACCGCGATCACGATCGCGACCAGCCGCATCTGGCGGGCGTCCTGCGCAGGATCGGCCATCAGACCCCCTCCTGCCGGGCGGCGGTCAGGGCCTTGGCCTGACCGACCCAGTCATCGTTGCGGATGCGCGCCGCACCCCGGCCGATCCGCGCGGCCATGGCGTCGATCTGCGCATCGTCCCAGGCCGCGATCTGCGCCAGCCGGGTCACCCCGGCCTCGTGCAGCGCCTGCTCGACCTTCACGCCGATCCCCTTGATGCCGCGCAGGCTCTCGGGCGCCTCGACGGGCTTGCGGCCATAGATCGTGCGCGCCGGGTCGGGCAGCTCCCGGGCCACCACGGGCGGCACCGCATCGCCCGACGGGGCGATGGTCGGGGCGGCCCGCGGCACGGGGACCGGCTCGCTGACCGCTGCGGCGGGCGCAGCCTCGGGCGCAGGCGCCCAATGCGCCCCGTCCATGGCCGCCGGGCCTCCGTCGATCAGCCAACTGACCATGCCCGCAAGGATCGCCCCTGCCAAGACCGCCAGAACCAGCGCCGCCAGCCAGCCGGTGCTGCCGAACAGGCCCTGGCCCAGGAAGACCAGCAGCGCCGCGACGGCTCCGGTGGTTTTGCTGGCGGGTGTCATGCGGGGCGTCCTTTCGTGGCGGTGGCGGGCGGTGGCGGCTTAGTCGCGGTCCTTGTCGTCGGCCTTGACATCGGCCGGTTCGCGCTTGGAGACGGGGCGGGCGGCCGAGCTGGCCTACGCCTCCTGCTCGGTCACGCCGGTGGCGTCGGCAGGCGCGCCATCCGAAGGGCGCGGCTCGCGCTCGGGCGCGCTGTCGATGCCGGTCTGGTCATCGGCCGCGGCCTCGGGCTTGCGGCGCCACTTGGTCAGGATCGGCACCTCGGTCCCGTCGATGCGCTTCAGCGTCTCGCCGATATCGGTGGCCAGCTGGACGCTCGCGTTGCGGCCCTCCTGCCCCTTCAGCTCCGTCAGGCTGGTCAGCCCGCTGGCCGGCTCCGAGGCGAAGCGCCCCGACTGCGAGCCGGGCACCGGGACCTCGCCCGCGGACATGCGGTCGATCAGCGCCTCCAGGCTCTCGGGCGTCAGGTCCTCATAGTAGTCCTTGCCGATCTGGGCCATCGGCGCATTGGCGCAGGCGCCCAGGCACTCGACCTCCTCCCAGCTGAACTTGCCGTCGGCCGACAGGGTGTGCGGGGTGGGCGCGATCTTGCGCTTGCAGACGGCGACCAGGTCCTCGGCCCCGCAGATCATGCAGGTCGTGGTGCCGCAGATCTGGATATTGGCCACGGTCCCAACGGGTTGCAGCTGGAACATGAAGTAGAACGTCGCCACTTCCAGCGCCCGGATATAGGGCATGCTCAAGAGCGCCGCGCAATATTCGATGGCGGGCCGGCTCAGCCAGCCCTCCTGCTCCTGGGCGCGCCACAGGACCGGGATGATCGCCGATTGCTGGCGACCTTCCGGGTATTTGGTGATCTGCGCCTGCGCCCATTCCAGGTTCGCAGGCGTGAATTCGAAACTGTCCGGCTGGACGGGGTGCAGACGGCGCAGCATCAGCGGTCAACCTCTCCGAAGACGATATCCTGGGTGGCGATCAGGGCCGGGACGTCGGCCAGCAGATGGCCCTTGGACATCCAGTCCATGGATTGAAGGTGCAGGAAGCCCGGCGCGCGCAGCTTGGCGCGATAGGGCTTGTTGGTGCCGTCGCTGACCAGATAGACGCCGAACTCGCCCTTGGGCGCCTCGACGGCGGCATAGACCTCTCCGGCCGGGACGCGGAAGCCCTCGGTGTAGAGCTTGAAATGGTGGATCAGGCTTTCCATGTCGCGCTTCATGTCGCCGCGCTTGGGCGGCGTCAGCTTGCCGCGCGCCAGCACGTCGCCCGGGCCCTCGGCCCGCAGCTTCTGCACCGCCTGGCGCATGATGGAGGTCGATTCGCGCATCTCCTGCATGCGGCACAGGAAGCGGTCGTAGCAGTCGCCGTTGGTGCCGACCGGGATCTTGAAGTCGAACTCGTCATAGCACTCGTAGGGCTGCGCGCGGCGCAGGTCCCAGGCCAGGCCCGACCCGCGCACCATCACGCCCGAGAAGCCCCAGTCCAGCGCGTCCTGCTCGGTCACGATACCGATATCGACCAGGCGCTGCTTGAAGATGCGGTTCTCGGTCAGCAGCGTGTCCAGATCGTCCAGCACCTGCGGGAACTGGTCGCACCAGGCCTCGATGTCGTCCAGCAGGTCGGGCGGCAGGTCCTGGTGGACGCCGCCCGGCCGGAAATAGGCCGCGTGCAGACGCGCGCCGCAGGCCCGTTCATAGAAGATCATCAGCTGCTCGCGCGCCTCGAAGCCCCAGAGCGGCGGCGTCAGCGCGCCCACGTCCAGCGCGCCCGTGGTCAGGCCCAGCAGGTGGTTCAGGATGCGGCCGATCTCGCAATACAGGACCCGGATCAGGCTGGCGCGGCGCGGCACGACCGTGCCGGTCAGGCGCTCGATCGCCAGGCACCAGGCATGCTCCTGGTTCATCGGGCTGACATAGTCCAGCCGGTCGAAATAGGGCAGGTTCTGCAGATAGGTGCGGCTCTCCATCAGCTTCTCGGTCCCGCGATGCAGCAGACCGATATGCGGGTCGGCACGCTCCACGACCTCGCCGTCCAGCTCCAGCACCATGCGCAGAACGCCATGCGCGGCAGGGTGTTGCGGGCCGAAGTTGATGTTGAAGTTGCGGATGCGCTGCTCGCCGGTCAGGCGGTCCTCGCTGCCGTCGTCATACTGGTTGATGCGGATGTCGCCGTCCATCATTTCGCGGCCCCCTTCTCGTCGCCGGGCAGGGCGTATTGCACGCCTTCCCAAGGCGACAGGAAATCGAATTGGCGGTATTCCTGCACCAGGCTGACCGGTTCGTAGACGACACGCTTCTCGGCGTCGTCATAGCGGACCTCGACATAGCCGGTGGTCGGGAAGTCCTTGCGCAGCGGATGCCCCGAGAAGCCGTAATCCGTCAGGATGCGGCGCATGTCCGGATGGCCCGTGAACAGGATGCCGAACATATCGAAGATCTCGCGCTCGAACCAGTTCGCGGCGGGATAGATGCCGGTCAGCGTCGGCAGCATCTCGTCCTCGCGGATCGCGACCTTCACGCGGATGCGCTGGTTCTGGTACATCGACAGCAGGTGCCAGACCACGTCGAAGCGCTGCTGGCGCGAGGGATAGTCCACCGCGGTGATGTCCACCAGCGTCGAGAAGCGGCAGCTGGTGTCGCTGCGCAGGAAGTCCAGCAGGTCCAGGATGCCGCTGGCCGTCGCAGTGACGGTCAGCTCGCCGAAGGCGATCTCGGTGCCCACGACCTCGTTGGCGCGGCGCAGGGTGATGTGCTCGGCCAGCTGGTGCAGGGCGTCGGTGTCGGTCTGGGTCGCCATGATCACCTCACCAGCGTGCCGGTGCGCCGGATGCGGCGCTGGAGTTGCAGGATGCCGTAGAGCAGCGCCTCGGCGGTCGGCGGGCAGCCGGGGACGTAGATGTCCACGGGCACGATCCGATCGCAGCCGCGCACGACGGAATAGCTGTAGTGATAGTAGCCGCCGCCATTGGCGCAGCTGCCCATGCTGATCACGTAGCGCGGTTCCGGCATCTGGTCATAGACCTTGCGCAGCGCCGGGGCCATCTTGTTGGTCAGCGTGCCCGCCACGATCATCAGGTCCGACTGGCGCGGAGAGGCGCGCGGCGCGGTGCCGAAGCGTTCCAGGTCATAGCGCGGCATGGATGTCTGCATCATCTCGACCGCGCAGCAGGCCAGGCCGAAGGTCATCCAGTGCAGCGAGCCGTTGCGCGCCCAGTTGATGATGTCCTCGGTCGTGGTCAGCAGGAAGCCCTTGTCCTGCAGCTCCGCGTTCAGGGCCTTGGTCGCGTATTCGCGATCGGGTCCGGCGGTGTTCGCCCCTGCCATCACGCCCATTCCAGCGCTCCTTTCTTCCACTCGTAGGCAAAGCCCACGGTCAGCACGCCCAGGAACACCATCATCGACCAGAAGGCGGTCTCGCTGATCGCCTGGAAGCTGACCGCCCAGGGGAACAGGAACGCGACCTCGAGGTCGAAGATGATGAACAGGATCGACACCAGATAGAATCGCACGTCGAACTTCATGCGCGCGTCGTCGAACGGGTTGAAGCCCGACTCGTAGGCACTGACCTTTTCCGGGTCGGGATTGCGCACCGCGATGACGAATGCGGAAAGCAGCAAGATCAGCGCCAGCGCCGAGGCCATCGCCGCGAAGACGAGGATGGGCAGATAGTCCTGCGTAATGTTTTGCACGGGTGACGATCCCCTTGTCGGTCGCGGGGATCATGGCTTGCCCCGCGACGGGTTGGCTGGGTGCGGTTTAGACCCGCCGCCGTCCGGGGTCAATTGCCCGGCGCGCGCGAAAGCGCGGCGATTTGTTGCAACCGCCCGTCCGGCGGGCATCCTGCGTCCGGCTTAGTCGCGGATCTCGGTCGCGTCCACCCCCCAGATGGCGGTCTTGGGCACCCAGCCCCGCTGTCCGCCGCCCGACACCCGGCACCAGTCGGGCTCGCATTCGTTCAGCCGCAGGATCGCCCCCGCCTCGGCGCGCGCGACGATGTCGGCATCCGGGTTAGGCCGGGTCCGCAGCTCCAGCATGTCCTGGGTCACCAGCGCAGTCCGCACGCCCGACAGCAGCGCGTAATGCACCCAGCCCCCGGCCCCGTCCTTGTCCTCGACCCGGCGCCAATGGCCGAACTCGGCCACCACCCTGAGCGGCATGCCCGCGTGGCGGAAGACCCAATCGATGCGGTGCGACAAGCTGGGACCGCGCCGGGCGTTGCCCTCGTTGCCCTTGAGGCTGACATAGCGCGGCAGCGGCAGGTTGGTGACCGGCCCCCGCATCTCGGCCTGGCCCTGACCGGTGGCGGCCTCCGGGGCGGCCTGGGCCGAAACCGGCGCGGGCGCCTGTCCGACCATCATCGCGACCGCAAGGGCCAACCCTGCGCCTGTCCTGCCAAGCCATGCCGTCATGCGCCGTCCGTTCCTGTCCTGCCGCGGGACGCGCGGGCGCCCCTCTGGGGTCTTGTGCCTGCCCCTCAACGCGGGCAGTTTGCCAAAAGCATCCGCGGAAGAAAAGGGCGTGCCGACACGGCCCGACCGACAAGACCGTGACTGCGACAGGACCGTGACCGAGACACAGTGAGGTGACCATGCCCGCCAGCCCCGCCTCCCGCAGCAAACTGCGCGTCGCCGTGACCCGCCGCCTTCCCGAGGCGGTCGAGACGCGGATGTCAGAACTGTTCGACGTGGCCCTGCGCGAGGACGACCGCCGCCTGAGCCAGGACGAGATCGTGGCGCTGATGCAGAACGCCGACGTGCTGGTGCCGACCGTCACCGACCAGATCACCGCCGCCATGCTGGCCCGCGCGGGCGAGCGGCTGAAGCTGATCGCCAATTTCGGCGCGGGCATCGACCATGTCGACGTGATGTCGGCCCGCCAGCGGGGCGTGCTGGTCAGCAACACCCCCGGCGTCGTGACCGAGGACACCGCCGACATGACGCTGGCGCTGATCCTGGCCGTGACCCGCCGCATCCCCGAGGGCCTGGCCGAGATGCAGGCCGGGCGCTGGCAGGGCTGGTCCCCCACGGCGCATCTGGGCGGGCGCGTGGGCGGGCGCAGACTTGGCATCCTGGGCATGGGCTGCATCGGCCAGGCGGTCGCGCGCCGCGCCAATGCCTTCGGCATGCAGGTCCATTACCACAACCGCCGCCGCCTGCGCCCCGAGATCGAGGAGGCCTTGGGCGCCACTTGGTGGGAGAGCCTGGATCAGATGCTGGCGCGCATGGACATCGTCAGCGTGAACGCGCCGCACACGCCGTCTACGTTCCACCTGCTGAACGCGCGGCGGCTGAAGCTGATGAAGCCGTCGGCGGTGGTCGTGAACACCTCGCGCGGCGAGGTCATCGACGAGAACGCCTTGACCCGCATGCTGCGCGCCGGAGAGATCGCGGGTGCGGGCCTGGACGTCTTCGAGCATGGCCACGAGATCAACCCCCGCCTCCGCGAGCTGCCCAACGTCGTCCTGCTGCCGCATATGGGCAGCGCGACCGTCGAGGGCCGTGCCGAGATGGGCGAGAAGGTCATCATCAACATCAAGACCTTCGCCGACGGGCACCGCCCGCCCGATCTGGTCGTGCCGGCGATGCTGTGATGGCGATGCAGTGGGCCGTGTCGGCCCTGTTCTTCGTGAACGGCCTGCTGGTGGGCAGCTGGGCGCCGAAGATCCCGGTGCTGATGGAACGTCTCGGCATCACCGAGGCCAGCGCCGGGGTGATCGTGCTGGGCCTGGGCCTGGGCTCGCTCTGCGTGATGCCGCTGTTCGGGGCGATGGTCGCGCGGGCCGGATCGGCGCGCGCGGTGCGGCTGGCCGCGTGGCTGGCGGCGCCGTCTATGATCTGGATCTCGCTGGCGCCGACCTACTGGACGGTCGCGGCGGCGGTGGTGCTGTTCGGGGGCATGGTCGGCGGCATGGACGTGGCGATGAACGCGAACGCGGTCGCCGTGGAACGCGCGCGCGGCCGGGCGATCATGTCGTCCTGCCACGGATTCTGGAGCCTCGGCGCCTTTGCCGGGGCCGCCGCCGGGGGCTGGCTGATCCAGCGCATGGGCGAGATGGCCCATGCCCTGTCCATCACCGCGGCCTTTGCGCTGGTGCTGCTCTGGGCGCTGCCGCGGCTGCTGCAGGACGCCCCCGAGGCCGGCGCGCCCAAGGCGCCGCTGCGCCTGCCGCGCAGCCCCCTGCCCTGGCTGATCGGCGTGATGGCCCTGGCCGCGATGATCCCCGAAGGCGCGATCCTGGACTGGGCCGCCGTCTATCTGCAGCGCGAGATGGGAGCGTCGCTGTCGGTCGCGGGCCTGGGCTTTGCGGCCTGCGCGGGCACGATGGCCGCGATGCGCTTTGCGGGCGACGGGCTGCGGCGGCGCTTCGGCGCGGTCGCGACGCTGCGCGCCAGTTCGGCCGTGGCCATGGCGGGGCTGCTGCTGGCGGGACTGTCCTCCAGCCCCGCGCCGGCCATCGCGGGCTTCGCGCTGGCCGGCATCGGCATCGCGAACATGGTGCCCATCGCGTTTTCGGCGGCGGGGAACGTGCCTGGGCTGGCGGCGGGCATGGGCCTGTCGGTGGTCACGATGATGGGCTATTCCGGCATCCTGCTGGCGCCCGGCAGCATCGGCTTTCTGGCCGAACGGTTCAGCCTGGGCACGATCTATCTGGCGCTGGCCGGGCTCTTGCTGATCCCGCTGGCGCTGTCGCCTCTGGCCCGCACCGCCGATTTCGAACCGCGCGACCTCTGAGCGCGCCCGCGCTCAGCGGTAGAGCTCGGCCTCGGCCGGAAAGCTGCGGTCGCGGACGGCAGCGGCATAGGCGGCGATGGCCTGATCCGCCTGCCCGCCCAGCTCGCCGAAGCGGCGCACGAAGCGCGGCACCCGGCCCGACAGGCCCAGCATATCGTCCAGCACCAGGATCTGCCCGTCGCAGCGCGCGCTGGCCCCGATGCCGATGGTCGGCACCGCCACCGCATCGGTGATCTGGTCGGCCAGGGCCTCCATCACGCCCTCGACCACGACACTGAAGGCGCCCGCCTCCGCCACGGCACGGGCGTCCGCGACGAAGGCGGGCCAGGTCGCGGGGTCGCGGCCCTGGGTCTTGAACCCGCCCATGGTGTTCGTGGCCTGGGGCGTCAGCCCGACATGCGCCATGACCGGGATGCCGCGGTCGGCCAGAAAGCGTATCGTGGGGGCCATGCGGACCCCGCCCTCCAGCTTGACGGCCCCGGCGCCGGTCTCGGCCATCACGCGGGCGGCGTTGCGGAAGGCCTGCTCGGGGCTTTCTTCGTAACTGCCGAAGGGCATGTCGATCACGACCATGGCGCGGGCCGATCCGCGCATGACGGCCTGGCCGTGCAGGATCATCATCTCCAGCGTGACCCCGATGGTCGAGGGCAGGCCATGGACCACCATCCCCAGGCTGTCGCCCACCAGGATCACGTCGGCATGGGGGTCGACCATCGCGGCCATGGGCGCGGTATAGGCGGTCAGCGCGACGATGGGCATCTGCCCCTTGGCGGCGGCGATCTGCGGGACGGTGATGCGGCGGACGGCGGCGTGGACGGACATGGAAAACCCCTTACGGATGGGCGGTGCGCTGGTCGATCAGCAGCACGTCGCCAAAGCGGACGGCCAGCAGGATCGCGACCGGACCGCCCACGACGGCGATGCGCGACAGGTCGCGGGCGTCGCGGATGTCGATGGAGCGGATATCGGCCCGCGGTTCGGAGGAAAGGATCGTGCGGATCTGGCGGCGGATCAGGCTGACCGGCGTGCCCATGTGGACCGATGCCGCGGCATGGTCCAGCGCGCGGGCCAGGACCGGGGCCGCGGCGCGGTCCTGGGGCGTCAGGCGCTGGTTGCGCGACGACATGGCCAGCCCGTCATCCTCGCGCACCGTCGGCACGGGCAGGATGGTCACGGGCATGTCCAGGTCCTCCACCATGCGCGTGATCAGGGTCAGCTGCTGATAATCCTTCTCGCCGAAGGCGGCGGCCTGGGGTTGGACGATGTTGAACAGCTTGGTCACCACCGTCGCCACGCCGCGGAAATGGCCCGGGCGCAGTCGGCCCATCAGGATGCCGCCCAGGGGGCTGACCTGCACATGGGTCTGCGCGCCGGGCCGCCAGATGTCGGAGGCCTGCGGCAGGAACACCGCGTCGCAGCCCGCGCCCCGCAGCAGGTCCTGGTCCTGCGCCTCCTGCCGGGGATACTTGTCCAGGTCCTCGTTCGGGCCGAACTGCGTGGGGTTCACGAAGATCGACGTGACCACCCGGCCGCCCCCCTGCCCGTCCAGCCAGTCGCGGGCCCGCGCGACCAGCGTCAGGTGGCCCTGATGCAGCGCGCCCATGGTCGGCACCAACGCGAGACGGCCCGCGTCGCGGCGCCAGGTGCGCATGGCCTCGATACTGCGGCAGATCTCCATGCTGGCCCCCCTTCTGGCGTGGCCGGCACCCTAGTCGCGGGGGCCGGTCGGGGCAAGGCCATGTCGTTTTTCGCCCGCAGAGGTCGGGGGCCTTTGACGCGGCGTTTCCGCGATGGGGCATGACTTGGGCGAAACGGGACAACAGGAGAGCGCGATGACGTCGCATGTGAAGGTTCTGGTCGTGGGCGGGGGCGCGGTCGGATGCGGCATCGCCTATCACCTGGCGAAGGCCGGGTGGGACACCCTGCTGGTCGAGCGCGACGAGCTGACCGCCGGATCGACCTGGCACGCGGCGGGGCTGCTGCCCCTGTTCAACATGGGCTATGCGACCAGCCATATCCACGACTATTCGGTCAAGCTCTATGCGGGCCTGGAGGCCGAGACGGGCCTGAACGCGGGCTTCACCCGCTGCGGCAACCTGCGCATGGCGCAGACGGATGCGCGGATGGACGAATACATGCTCTATTCCGCCACCGCCGAGACGATCGGGATCGAGCATCAGTTCCTGACCCCCGCTCAGATCAAGGAGCGCTGGCCGCTGGTCCGCACCGAGGATCTGAAGGGCGCGCTGTTCCACCCGACCGACGGATACATCAACCCCGCCGACGTGACGCAGGCCATGGCCAAGGGCGCGCGGATGGCGGGCTGCAGGATCGAGCGCAAGATCCAGGTGAACGCCTATCGCTGGACCGGCAGCGAATGGGTCGTGACGGTCGAGAAGATGGTCGACCGCGGCGGCAACCTGATCCCCTCCGGAGAGGTCTATGACATCCATGCCGAGCATGTCGTGACCGCGACCGGCAACCATGCGCAGCGCACGGCCAAGCTGCTGGGCATCAAGATCCCCGCCATCCCGGTCGAGCATCAGTTCATCGTGACCGAGCCGGACCCCGCCCTGATGCGCTGGCGCGCCGAGGGCAACCCCGAGCATCCGGTGCTGCGCGACGCCGACGCCAAGTGGTATGTCCGCGAGGAGCGCGGCGGCTGGATTCTAGGCCCCTATGAGAAGGGCGCGCCCGCGCGCTTCGAATACGGCGTGCCGGACAGCTTCCGCGCCGATCTGTTCCCCCTGGACCTGGAGCGGATCGAGGAGGAGTACATGGCGATGATCCACCGCATTCCGACCTCGGAGACGGTGGGTCTGAAGGACGATTTCAACGGCCCGATCTGCTATACGCCCGACGGCAACCCGTTGGTCGGCCCCGCGCCGGGCCTGCGCAACATGTGGCTGGCCGAGGGGTTCAGCTTCGGCATCACCGCCGCGGGCGGCGTGGGCCATTACCTGACGCAGATGATGACCGAGGGCGAGGCCGAGATCGACATGGCGTCGCTGGACCCGCGCCGCTTCGGGTCGTGGATGACCACCGAATACGCCGCCCGCAAGAACGAGGAGGCCTATGACCACGTCTTCATCCTGCACCATCCCGACGAGGAGCGGCCGGCCTGCCGTCCGCTGCGCACCTCGCCCGCCTATGACCGGCAGGCCGCGCATGGCGCGCAGTTCGGGCAGGTGAACGGGTGGGAACGCCCGAACTACTACGGCCCCGAGGGCTTCGACGACCATGACAGCCGCAGCTTCCGTCGCGGCGGCTGGTGGCCCTATGCCAAGGCCGAGGCCGAGGCCGTGCGCCAGACGGCGGGCCTGGTCGACGCGACAGCCTTTGCCAAGCACACCGTCACCGGGCCGGGTGCGACGGCCTTCCTGGACTGGCTGACCACCAACAAGCTGCCCAAGGTGGGGCGGATCAACCAGACCTATGCGCTGACCGATGCCGGCACGGTGCGGACCGAATACACCATCGTGCGGCGCGGGGATCAGGACTACTACCTGGTCAGCGCCGGGGCCTGGGCCGATTACGACCGCGACAACCTGCTGAAATCGGCCGAGGATTTCATGGCGGCGGGCGGCGCCCATGTCCATGTGCAGGACGTGACCACGCAATGGGGCGTCTTTGCGCTGGCGGGTCCCGAAAGCCGCGCGATCCTGGCCCGTCTGATCCGCGATGCGGAGTCCGAGACCGCCCTGTCGAACAAGCGCTTTCCGTGGCTGTCGATGCGCAATATCGAGCTGGGGATGGTGCCGGTCATGGCGATCCGCGTCGCCTATACCGGCGAGCTGGGATGGGAGCTGCACCACCCGATCGAGATGCAGAACCACCTGTTCGACCGGCTGATCGAGGCCGGGGAGCCCTCTGGCATGCGGCTGGTCGGCGCGCGCGCCCAGAACTGGCTGCGTCAGGAGAAGTCCTATCGCGCCTTCGGCACCGAGCTGGGCCGGGACGCGACGCCGCTGGAGGCGGGGCTGGACCGCTTCGTGGATCTGGGCAAGGAGTTCCGCGGCAAGGCGGCGATGGAGGCCAAGGGCATCCGGTCGACCTGCGTCACGCTGCTGATCGACGGGCCGGCGGATGCCGATCCCTGGGGCCGCGAGGCGCTGTTCCTGGACGGGCAGAAGGTCGGGCGGCTGACCTCGGGCGGCTGGTCGGTGGCCTTCGGCAAGCAGATCGGCATGGGCTATGTCCGCCCCGACTTGGCCGCGCCGGGCACCCGTCTGCAGCTGCGGATGTTCCGCGAGCTGTATGATGCCGTGGTGACCGAGGACAGCCCCCACGACCCGCAGAACGCGCGCATCCGGCTGGACGGCTAAGCGCCGTCCGGGCGCACCAGAAGCCGCAGCAGCGACCGGTAGGAGGCATCGACCGCCGGAAACCGGTCGTTCCACTGGGCCAGCCCCAGCATGGCATAGCCATGCGTCAGCGCCCAGATCGCCAGCAGCATGGCCTCGGCCCGCTCGGGACCGGTTACGGCCGTGCAGGCGGCCAGATGGATGGCATGGGTGCGCCGCACCGCCTGCTCCAGGTCCGGATCGGGCGGCAGGGGCGCGCTGAACATCAGCCGGAACAGGTCCGGATGGCGCGCCGCGAAGCCCAGATAGACCTCCTCGATGCGCACCAGCCAATCGAACGGGTCCGGATGGGCGTCGCGGTCCAGCGCCTCCAGATCGGCGTGGAACATGCGGAAGCCCTGCGCCGCGATGGCCGCCAGCAGCCCCGGCATCCCCGCGAAATGGTGCGCCGGCGCCGCGTGCGAGACCCCTGCCCGTGCCGCGATGCGCCGCAACGTCAGCCCCGCCATTCCCTTTTCGGCCAGAATCGACAGCCCGGCCTGCACCAGACGATCCGCGACGCCGCCCTCGGCCGGAGACGCTTTGACGAAGGTCATGTTTCACCTACCTTGACAGTGTCAAGCCAATTGCACCAGACAGGACAGAACCCAGACGATCCCAAGGCGAGCGCGCGGCGCAACCTCGGGGGGCTTTCGACGCCTCGGTGCTCGGATCTGGGGGTCGGCCTGGCCGTCAGCGTTTCTGTGTCATTTTTCCGATTTCGCGCCAGTGCCGGCCAACCCTCACGGGGGCCTGTCCGACGCTCCAAAACAAAAGGCCGGCCAAAACAAAAGGCCGGACCCGAAGGTCCGGCCTTTTGTTTTGGAGCGGGCGATGAGATTCGAACTCACGACCCTAACCTTGGCAAGGTTATGCTCTACCCCTGAGCTACGCCCGCACTCCAGTTCCTCTGGCGATCCGTGTGACCGTCTCGCCTTCGGTGAGCGGTGATTTACGGTCTGCCGCCGGGGGTTGCAAGAGGAAAAAACACCGCCCTGCGATTTTTTTCCGCGATGCCCCCGATCACTCCGCCGCCCGGCTGCGGGCCGGGTTCAGCATCGGGCCCAGATAGCGGCCCGTATGGCTCTCGGGGACGCGGGCGACCTCCTCGGGCGTGCCGGCTGCGACGATGACGCCGCCCCCGTCGCCGCCCTCGGGGCCGATGTCAATGATCCAGTCGGCGGTCTTGATGACGTCCAGGTTGTGCTCGATCACGATGACCGAATTGCCCTGATCGACCAGTTCGTGCAGCACCTCCAAGAGCTTGCGCACATCCTCGAAATGCAGGCCCGTCGTCGGCTCGTCCAGGATATAAAGCGTGCGGCCCGTGGAGCGGCGCGACAGCTCCTTGGACAGCTTCACGCGCTGCGCCTCGCCGCCCGACAGGGTCGTCGCCTGCTGGCCGACCTTGATATAGCCCAGGCCCACCTGCATCAGCGCGTCCATCTTCTCGCGGATCGACGGGACGGCGCTGAAGAATTCCTGCGCGTCCTCCACGGTCATGTCCAGCACGTCGGCGATGGACTTGCCCTTGAACTGCACCTCCAGCGTCTCGCGGTTGTAGCGCTTGCCCTTGCAGGTCTCGCATTCGACATAGACGTCGGGCAGGAAATGCATCTCGATCTTGATGACGCCGTCGCCCTGGCAGGCCTCGCAGCGCCCGCCCTTGACGTTGAAGCTGAAGCGGCCGGGCTTGTAGCCGCGCGCCTTGGCCTCGGGCAGGCCCGCGAACCAGTCGCGGATGGGCGTGAAGGCCCCGGTATAGGTCGCCGGGTTCGACCGGGGCGTCCGGCCGATGGGGCGCTGGTCGATGTCGATGACCTTGTCCAGCTGCTCCAGCCCCTTGATCGTCTCGCAGGGCGCGGGCGTCTGGCGGGCGCCGTTCAGGCGCAGGGAGGCGGTCTTGAACAGCGTCTCGATGGTCAGCGTGGACTTGCCCCCGCCCGACACGCCCGACACGCAGACGAAGCGGCCCAGAGGAAATTCAGCGTTGACGTTCTTCAGATTGTTGCCAGTCGCCTTGACCACGGTGATCTTCTTGCCGTTGCCCTTGCGGCGAGTCTCGGGAACCTCGATCGCGCGTTTGCCCGACAGATACTGGCCGGTCAGGCTGTCGGGATCGGCCGCGATTTCCGCGGGCGTGCCGTGGCTGACCACGGTGCCGCCATGCACCCCAGCACCAGGCCCCATGTCGAAGACGTAATCGGCGTGGCGGATCGCATCCTCGTCATGCTCGACCACCAGCACCGAGTTGCCCTGATCGCGCAGGTTCATCAGCGTGGTCAGCAGCCGGTCGTTGTCGCGCTGATGCAGACCGATGGACGGCTCATCCAGCACATAGAGCACCCCGGTCAGGCCCGAGCCGATCTGGCTGGCCAGGCGGATGCGCTGGCTTTCGCCGCCCGACAGCGTGCCCGCGGCGCGCGACAGGGTCAGATAGTTCAGGCCCACATTGACCAGGAAGCCCAGCCGCTCGCGGATCTCCTTCAGGATCGCGGAGGCGATCTCGGCCTTCTGCCTGGACAGGTGGTTCGGCGCGTCGGTGATCCAGTCCAGCGCATCCTGGATCGACAGCTGCACGACCTCGCCGATATGGTTGCCGGCGATCTTGACCGCCAGCGCCTCGGGCTTCAGGCGATAGCCCCCGCAGGCGCCGCAGGGGCGGTTGTTCTGATAGCGCTCAAACTCCTCGCGGACCCAGGCGCTGTCGGTCTCGCGCAGGCGGCGCTCCATGTTGGGGATCACCCCCTCGAAGACGCGGGCGATCTGATAGACGCGGCCCGAATCGTCGAAACGGAAGTTGATCTCCTCCTTGCCCGACCCGCGCAGGAACATCTGCCGGACGCTTTCGGGAAGGTCCTTCCACGGGGTCTTCTTGTCGAAGCCGTAATGCTTGGCCAGCGCATTGATGGTCTGGGTCAGATAGGCGGATTTCGTCTTGGCCCACGGCGCGATGGCCCCCTTGTCCACCGACAGGGCGGCATCAGGCACGACCAGGCGTTCGTCGAAGAACAGCTCGACCCCCAACCCGTCGCAGACCGGGCAGGCACCGAAGGGCGCGTTGAAGGAAAACAACCGCGGCTCAATCTCGGGGATGGTGAAACCGCTGACGGGGCAGGCGAACTTCTCAGAAAAGGTCAGGCGCTCCGGCTCGGCATCGCCTTCGGTCGCCAACTCCAGATGCGCGATGCCGTCGGCCAGGTTCAGGGCGGTGCGCAGGCTGTCGGCCAGACGGGTCTCCAGCCCCTCGCGGACCACGATCCGGTCCACGACCACGTCGATGTTGTGGCGGAACTTCTTGTCCAGCGTCGGCGCCTCGTCCAGCTCGTGGAAGGTGCCGTTGATCTTGACGCGCTGAAAGCCTTGGCGGCGCAGTTCGGCCAGTTCCTTCTTGTACTCGCCCTTGCGGTCGCGGACGATGGGCGCCAGCAGATAGGCGCGCGTGCCCTCCGGCAGGGCCATGGTGCGGTCGACCATGTCCTGCACCTGCTGCGCCTCGATCGGCAGGCCGGTCGCGGGGGAATAGGGCGTGCCCGCGCGCGCGAACAGCAGGCGCAGATAGTCGTAGATCTCGGTCACGGTGCCCACGGTGGAACGCGGGTTCTTGGAGGTCGTCTTCTGCTCGATGCTGATCGCGGGGCTGAGGCCGCTGATATGGTCGACGTCCGGCTTGCCCATCATGTCCAGGAACTGGCGTGCATAGGCCGACAGGCTCTCGACATAGCGGCGCTGCCCCTCGGCATAGACCGTGTCGAAGGCCAGAGACGACTTGCCCGACCCCGACAGGCCGGTGATCACCACCAGCTGATCGCGGGGGATGTCCATGTCGACGTTTTTCAGGTTGTGCTCGCGCGCGCCGCGCACCTCGATGAACTTCTGTTCCATGCCTATCCCCGCGTGACCAAGCGCATGAGATAGGGACGCGCGGCCGGAAAGCAAGTTCCAATTGCGAACGAAGCCGGAACATGCCTGCGGCGCAACGGCCGCCGCCGCATCGCTCCTCAGCCTTTGGTCGCAGAGCGCGTCGCCGACTCTTCTGGTTAACGCTAACACTTGCGCTGCATCGCAGCACGGATAGGATGCTCGGCAACGAGGAAGGGGGCTTGGCATGTTCAAGAAGATTCTGGTGGCGAACCGGGGCGAGATCGCCATCCGCGTGATGCGCGCGGCCAACGAGCTGGGCAAGAGGACGGTCGCCGTCTATGCCGAGGAGGACAAGCTGGGTCTGCACCGCTTCAAGGCGGACGAGGCCTACCGCATCGGCGAGGGGCTGGGCCCGGTCGCGGCCTATCTGTCCATCCCCGAGATCATCCGGGTGGCCAAGCTGTCGGGGGCCGACGCGATCCATCCGGGATACGGCCTCCTGTCCGAGAACCCCGATTTCGTCGATGCCTGCGTGGCGGCCGGGATCACCTTCATCGGCCCGCGCGCCGACACGATGCGCGCGCTTGGCGACAAGGCCAGCGCGCGGCGCGTGGCGATCCAGGCGGGCGTGCCGGTCATCCCCGCGACCGAGGTGCTGGGCGACGACTTCGACGCGATCAAGGCCGAGGCCGCCCAGATCGGCTATCCGCTGATGCTGAAGGCCAGCTGGGGCGGCGGCGGTCGCGGCATGCGCCCGATCAACGGCCCCGAGGAGCTGGTCGAGAAGGTCCGCGAGGGCCGCCGAGAGGCCGAGGCCGCCTTCGGCAATGGCGAGGGCTATCTGGAGAAGATGATTCTGCGCGCCCGCCATGTGGAAGTTCAGCTCCTGGGCGACACGCATGGCGGCCTCTATCACCTCTATGAGCGCGACTGCACCGTGCAGCGCCGCAACCAGAAGGTCGTGGAACGCGCCCCTGCCCCCTATCTGACCGAGGACCAGCGCGCCGAGGTCTGCGGCCTGGCGCTGAAGATCGGGCAGGCCGTCGGCTATCAGAACGCCGGCACGGTCGAGTTCCTGATGGATATGGACAGCCAGCAGTTCTACTTCATCGAGGTGAACCCCCGCGTCCAGGTCGAGCATACCGTGACCGAGGAGGTCACCGGCATCGACATCGTGCAGTCCCAGATCCGCATCGCCGAGGGCGAGACCCTGGCCAGCGCCACCGGCCATGCCAGCCAGGCCGACATCACCCTGTCGGGCCATGCCCTGCAATGCCGGGTGACGACCGAGGACCCGCAGAACAACTTCATCCCCGATTACGGCCGCATCACCGCCTATCGCAGCGCGACCGGCATGGGCATCCGCCTCGATGGCGGCACCGCCTATTCGGGCGGCGTCATCACGCGCTATTACGATTCGCTGCTGGTCAAGGTCACGGCTTGGGCACAGACCCCCGACCAGGCGATCCGTCGCATGGACCGCGCGCTGCGCGAGTTCCGGGTGCGGGGCGTCAGCACGAATATCGACTTCGTCATCAACCTGCTGAAGCACCCGACCTTCCTGGACGACACCTACACGACCAAGTTCATCGACACGACCGACGACCTGTTCGACTTCAAGAAGCGCCAGGACCGGGCGACGCGCATCCTGACCTATCTGGCCGATATCAGCGTGAATGGGCATCCCGAGACCGCAGGCCGCGCCCTGCCCCCGGCCCAGGCCCGCGCGCCCCAGCCCCCCGCGCCCATCGCGACCCCCGCCCCCGGCACCCGTCAGCTGCTGGAGAGCCAGGGCGCCCAGGCTGTGGCCGACTGGATGGCCGCGCAGAAGCACCTGCTGATCACCGACACCACCATGCGCGACGGGCATCAGTCGCTGCTGGCGACGCGGATGCGCTCGATCGACATGATCCGCGTGGCGCCCAGCTATGCCGCCAACCTGCCGCAGCTGTTCAGCGTGGAATGCTGGGGCGGCGCGACCTTCGACGTGGCCTACCGCTTCCTGCAGGAATGCCCCTGGCAGCGCCTGCGCGACATCCGCGCGGCCATGCCCAACCTGATGACGCAGATGCTGCTGCGCGCGTCGAACGGGGTGGGCTACACCAACTATCCCGACAACGTCGTGCAGTTCTTCGTGCGTCAGGCGGCGGAAACCGGGGTCGACGTGTTCCGCGTCTTCGACAGCCTGAACTGGGTCGAGAACATGCGCGTCGCCATGGATGCGGTGATCGAAAGCGGCAAGATCTGCGAAGGCACCGTCTGCTATACCGGCAACATGCTGGACCCGGACCGGTCGAAATACGACCTGAAATACTATGTCCGCACGGCGCAAGAGCTGAAGGCCGCGGGCGCGCATGTGCTGGGCCTGAAGGACATGGCGGGCCTCCTGAAGCCCGCCGCCGCGCGCCTCCTGATTCGCGCGCTGAAGGAGGAGGTCGGCCTGCCGATCCACTTCCACACCCATGACACCAGCGGCATGGGCGGCGCCACGATCCTGGCTGCGGCCGATGCGGGCGTCGATGCCGTCGATTGCGCCATGGACGCGCTATCGGGCAATACCAGCCAGCCGACGCTCGGCTCCGTGGTCGAGGCTCTGGCCGGGACCGAGCGCGACACCGGTCTGGACATCGGCGCGATCCGCGCGATCAGCAACTACTGGGAGCGCGTGCGCGAAAGCTATGCCGCCTTCGAGAGCGGCCTGCAATCGCCCGCCTCCGAGGTCTATCTGCACGAGATGCCCGGTGGGCAGTTCACCAACCTCAAGGGCCAGGCCCGGTCGATGGGGCTGGAGGATCGCTGGCACGAGGTCGCCCAGGCCTATGCCGACGTGAACCGCATGTTCGGCGACATCGTGAAGGTCACGCCCTCCTCCAAGGTCGTTGGCGACATGGCGCTGATGATGGTGGCGCAGAACCTGACGCCCGCCGACGTGCTGGATCCGGCCAAGGATGTCAGCTTCCCCGATTCGGTGGTGGACATGATGCGCGGCAATCTGGGCCAGCCCCCCGGCGGCTGGCCGCAGGCGATCCAGGCCAAGGTGCTCAAGGGCGAGGCCCCGATCATCGACCGCCCCGGCGCGCATCTGCCCCCCGTCGATCTGGAGGCCGAACGCGCCAAGCTGTCCGAGATGCTGGACGGAAAGACGATCGATGACGAGGATCTGGCCGGATACCTGATGTATCCCAAGGTCTTCACCGACTACATGCAGCGCCACGGGACCTATGGCCCGGTCCGCACTCTGCCCACGCGCAGCTTCTTCTACGGCATGGAGCCTGGCGAGGAGATCAGCGTCGAGATCGACCCCGGCAAGACGCTGGAGGTGCGCCTGCTGACCCTGGGAGAGACGGACGAGGCCGGCCAGATCAAGGTCTTCTTCGAGTTGAACGGTCAGCCGCGTCAGGTCCGCGTGCCGAACCGCAAGGCCACCGGCGCGCAGGCCGCGCGGCCCAAGGCCGATGCCGCCAATCCGGGCCATGTCGGCGCGCCGATGCCGGGCGTCGTGGCCTCGGTCGCGGTGACCGCGGGCCAGAAGGTCGCGCAGGGCGACATGCTCCTGACCATCGAGGCGATGAAGATGGAGACCGGCCTGCACGCCGATCGCGACGGCACGATCAAGGCGCTCCATGTCGCCCCAGGCCAGCAGATCGACGCCAAGGACCTCCTGGTCGAGATCGACTGAGCCACAGGGCCGGGGCACCCCGCCCCGGCCCCGCACGACCGCGCCGCGTCAGCGGCGCGCAAGGCCCGGGCGGCAGCACGCCGACCATCGGTCGGCACCCCCGCACCCGGACCCGGACGCCCTCAGCCCGGACAGCGCTGATAGAGCCGCGCACCCCCCGCATCGGTCACGCGCAGCGACGTGCCCTCCATCACGGCGGTCAGGGCGCGCGTGTCGGTCATCCCCTCGCTAGAACAGCTCAGGCTCAGCGACCCGTCCGCCCCCACCGCGCCGCGCGTGCAGCGCGCCTCGTAGAACCGCCAGCTCTCCCCGGCCAGCGTCAGCCGCGTCTCGGAGGCCGGATCCCCGCAGGCCTCGGCCCGCAGGTCATAGGTCCCGTCGACCAGCGCCGCGCCGCCCTGCGCGGGGGGCGGCGCGGAAACGCCGGCGGTCTCGGTCTTGCAGGCCGCAAGGGCCAGCACCGCCAGCAGGGCGGCGGGCAGGATGGGGGTCATGGGTCTTCTCCTTCTTCCTGTCGCGCGGGCCTCAGTCCAGCCCGCGCCCTTTCAGCAGGGCATCGACGCCCGGCATGCGGCCCCGAAAGGCCATCCACAGCTGATCCGCGGGCGCCGATCCGCCCTTGGACAGGATCGTCTCCTCCAGCCGCCGCGCGGTGGCGGGATCGAAGATGTCGCCCGTCTCGGCGAAGGCCGCGAAGGCATCGGCATCCATCACCTCGGACCACATGTAGCTGTAATAGCCCGCCGCATAGCTGTCGCCCGCGAAGACATGCGCGAAATGCGGCGTCGCATGGCGCATGGGGATCGCCCCCGGCGCCTCCAGCCCGGCCAGAACCTCGGCCTGCCGCGCCATCGGGTCCGCGGCAGGCGCGCCCTCATGAAAGGCCAGATCGACCAGCGCGCTCTCCAGATATTCCACGGTCGAGAACCCGGCCCCCGCCTTGCCCGCGGCCAGCATCTGGTCGCGCAGGTCGGCGGGCAGGGCATCGCCCGTCTCATGATGGCGGGCATGGGCGTCCAGCACGGCGGGCTGCTCCAGCCAGTGCTCATAGAGCTGGCTGGGCAGTTCCACGAAATCCTGCGCGACCGAGGTCCCCGAGATCGAGGGCCAGGTCACGTCCGACAGGATGTGATGGGTCGCATGGCCGAATTCGTGAAACAGCGTGCGCGCATCGTCCCAGGACAGGAAGGCAGGCCCGCCCGGTTGCTCCGGGGGCGTGAAGTTGCAGACATTGACCACGATGGGCCGCTGCCCCTCCCCGATCCTGTGCTGCACCTGAAGCGCCGAACACCAGGCCCCCGACCGCTTGGAGGGCCGCGCGAAGTAATCGCCCACGAAGATCGCCATCAGCGCCCCGTCCCGCGTCACCCGCCAGGCCCGCACGTCGGGCGCCCACAAGGGCGCCTCCAGCGGCTGGAACTCCAGCCTGAACAGGCGCTGCACCACGTCGAAGACCGCGCCCAGCATCGCGTCCAGCGTCAGATAGGGCGCGACCGCATCGGCGTCGAAATCATGGGTCTGCGCCCGGTGGCGTTCCGCGTAAAGACGCCAGTCCCAGGCCTCCAGCGGGCCGTTGACGCCATCCGCATGCAGCATCGCGGTCAGCGCCTCCTGATCGGACAGGGCGCGGGCGCGGGCGGCGGTCCAGACCTGGGACAGCAGGTCGCGCACCCGCTCGGGCGTCGCTGCCATCTGCGTCTCCAGCTTGTAGCTGGCGAAATCGGCATGGCCCAGCAGCTGCGCCCGCTCATGGCGCAGGGCCAGGATCTCGGAGACCAGCGGCAGGTTGTCGGTCGCCTCACCGCCCGCGCCCGAGCCCGATCCGCGCGCGGTCCAGGCCCGGAACGCCGTCTCGCGCAGCGCGCGGTCCTGCGCATGCTCCAGGAACGGCACGATCAGCGAGCGGTTCAGCGTCACCACCTGCCCCTCGCGCCCCCGCTCGCGCGCGGCGGCGCGCATCGCGCGGACCAGCCAGTCGGGCAGCCCCGCCAGCGCGTCATCGGCCACGAGCAGGACATAGTCCCGCTCATCCGTCAGCACGTTCTGGGTGAATTCGGTGGTGAGCACCGCCAGCCGGGCGCGGATCTGCGCCATGCGCGCCCGGCCCTCCGCGTCCAGCCCCGCCCCCGCCCGCGTCAGGTCGCGCAGCGCCAGCTCGGTGATGCGCCGATCCTCCGGGGCCAGGGCATCGGCCCCCTCGGCCACCGCGCGGACGCGGGCGTAAAGGCGCGGGTCCATGCTGATCCGGCTGCCATATTCCGCCAGGCGCGGCGCGAAATCGCGCTGCAACGCTTGGCGCGCATCGTTCGAATCGACCCCCGCCAGCGTGTAGAAGACCGACAGGACCCGGTTCAGCCCCTCATCGGCCAGCTCCATCGCCGCGATGGTGTTGGCGAAATCGGGCGCCTCCGGGTTGGCGGCGATCGCCTCATGCGCGGCCTCGGCCTGGGCCAGCGTGGCGTCGAAGGCGGGGGCGAAATCGGTGTCGCGGATCAGGTCAAAGCGCGGCAGCCCCTCGGGGCCGGTCCAGCGGGTCAGTTGCGGGTTCATGGTGCCTCCTGTCGTCGGAGGGCAGCCTAGGGTTGCGCCGCCGCGGGTTCCAGCGCCGATTGCGTCCCGCAGACCGGGCAGGCAGGGTCCCGCGCGGTGGCGATCATGCGGCTGTCGCCATACAGGGCGTCGAACAGCATCATCCGCCCGCGCAGGCCCTGACCCGCGCCGGTTAGGTGCTTGATCGCCTCCAGCGCCATGATGCTGCCGACGATGCCGGGCAGCGCGCCCACGACGCCCGCCGTGGCGCAGGGGGCGTCGGTCTCTGGCGCGGCGGGGAACAGGCAGGCCAGGCACGGACCGCCGCGCGCCGGGTCGAACAGGCTGACCTGTCCGTCCCATTGCCCGATCGCGCCCCAGATCAGCGGCACCCCCGCCGCCACGCAGGCGCGGTTGATCGCCGCGCGCCCCGCGAAGCTGTCGGTGCCGTCGATCACCAGGTCGTGCTGCGCGATAAGGTCCGCGTCGGCCTCGGTGATGCGCCGCGTCAGGGGCGTCACGTCCAGATGCGGGTTCAGCGCCAGCATGGCCTGGGCCGCGGCGTAGGCCTTGGGCTCACCGCGCAGGTCGTCGCGGAAGATGACCTGACGCTGGAGGTTGGACAGCGCCACCGTGTCGTCATCGGCCAGCGTGATCCGCCCGACCCCCGCGGCGGTCAGGTACTGGCACAGTGGCGCCCCCAGCCCCCCCGCGCCCACGATCAGCACGCGCGCCGATTTCAGCCGCATCTGCCCCGCGCCGCCGATCTGCGGCAGCACCAGATGGCGGGCGTAGCGGTCCAGTTCGGCCTCGGACAGCGAAGGATCGAAGGTGGCGACCGGCGCGGGGGGCGTGGCCTGCACGCGCAGCCGGCGCAGCAGGCGGCGATATCCCGCGACCAGCGCGACCACCGCGCCCAGCACCAGCCAGCCCGCCGCATTGCCGCCCACGGCAGCCGCCGCCGAACTGCCCGGCGCCGCGACCTGCAGCGCCAGCATGCCCACCCACAGCACCGCCACGACCAGGAGCGTCACCTGACGCGGCAGGTGCAGCACCCACCCCAGGATCAGCGCCATGACGATCAGAAAGAGGCCGGTCACAGACCCGCACCTCCGCCGGTCGAGCCGAAGCCCCCCTGCCCGCGCGCCGTCCCGTCCAGGCTGTCGACCAGATCGAAGCGCGCCTGCGGGGCGGGGGCCAGCACCATCTGCGCGATGCGGTCGCCGTGGCGGATGGTGAAGGGCGCGTCGCCCAGGTTCAGCACGATTACCCCCAGAGGCCCGCGATAGTCGCAGTCGATCGTGCCGGGGCTGTTGGGCAGGGTGATGCCATGCTTCAGCGCCAGGCCCGAGCGGGGGCGGATCTGCGCCTCCCAGCCTTTGGGGATGGCCAAGGCCAGACCGATCGGGATCAGCGCGCGGCCCAGGGGGGGCAGCGTGACGCCACCCTCACGCAGGGCGGACGGAAGGTTGGCGCAGAGATCGGCCCCCGCCGCGCCCGCCGTCTGATAGGCGGGCAGAGGCAGGTCGGGATCGGCGTCGGGCAGGCGCATCACGCGCAGGACGGGAGCATGGGTCATGCGCCCATCCATGCAACGCAAAAGGCCGCGCGGCAATGCCTGCGCGGCCTTTCGGGCAGGTTCGGGTGTCGCGGCCTCAGCGGGGCGCGATCATCATCACCATCTGCCGGCCTTCCAACTTGGGCATGGATTCGACCTTGCCGTTGTCGCCCACGTCGTCGCGTACGCGGTTCAGCAGTTCGAGGCCCAGATCCTGGTGGGCCATCTCGCGGCCGCGGAAGCGCAGGGTCACCTTGACCTTGTCGCCGCCTTCCAGGAACTTCAGGACGCTGCGCATCTTGACATCGTAGTCGTGAGTATCGGTTCCGGGACGGAACTTGATCTCCTTGACCTCGATGACCTTCTGCTTCTTGCGGGCCTCGGCCTCGCGTTTCTGCATCTCGTACTTGTACTTGCCGAGGTCCATGACCTTGCAGACCGGAGGGGCTGCATTGGGCGAGATCTCGACCAGATCCAGACCCGCGTCCTGCGCCATCTGCAGGCCGACCGAGGGCGGCACGACGCCGATGTTCTCCCCTTCGGGGCCGATCAGGCGGATTTCGGACACGCGGATTCGTTCGTTGGTGCGGGGACCGGTGTCGCGTTGGGGCGGTGCGTTATGCGGACGGCGGGCTATGGCGATGCTCCTTATATGGCCAAGGCGAAGTGACAGGAAAATAAGGGCAACCGCGCCGATATTCAACCGGAATTGATGTGTTGCGGCCCCTTAGGTCCCGGTTTTCCGGCATTCGCCGCCCCCCGCACCGCCCGCGACGCTTTTCCCACGGCGGGGCCTGTGCCATAGAGGCGCAAAGGGCCGCAGGACCAGGGGGACAGCCATGCCGAAACGGACGCCGATCATTGTGGTTCTGGTCGTGGGGCTGGGCGCCGTGGGCCTGCTGTGGCAGCAGCGGCTGAGCGCGCCGGCCCCGGCCGATGACGGCGCGGAGACGGTCGTGGCGCAGGCGCCCGCCCAGGACAGCGCCGCGCCGGTTGCGGATGATGCCGCGCAGATGGCCGACGACGCCGCCGGCGCCGCGGCCGAGGCCGCCGAGGATGCGGATCGCGCCATCGTCGATCCGGGCACCGACACCGAGGCCGCCGCAGGTGCCGCGGCGGACGCGGCCGCCGATGCCGCAGCCATCGCCGCCGACGCCGCCGCCGAGGCCGCCCGCGCCTCCGAGGATGCGGGCGTGGCCCCCGCCAGCGAGGCCGCCGATGCGGCCGAGGCCGCAGCCGAGGCCGCGCTGGCCGCCGCCGACCGGGCCGCGGCCGCGGCCGCCGGCGCGACATCGGGCGTGGCGGGCCTGACCCAGGGCGCGGCCGAGACCGCCGCCGAGGCCACCCAGGATGCCGCCCAGGCCGCAGCCGAGACCGCCGACGCCGCCTCTGTCGCCGCCCGCATCGAGGCGCTGCTGACCCCCGAGGGCTTCGACCGCGCCGAGGTCGAGCGCATCATCAACGACGCCGCCATCCCCGACGCGCAGAAGGCCACCCTGAAGCAGCTGGTCGCGCAGGCGGGCTCGGACCCCGCCCTGCTGGCCGCCGCGCTGGAGCAGGTCAAGGCGGTGATGCGCTGATGCCTGCCCTTCCCGTCCGGCCGCGCGACGCGTTCCTGGCCTCCCGGCCCGCCGTGCTGTCCAAGGGCCCGCTGGCCATCCTGCTGGGCGAGGATGACAAGGCGGTCGAGCGCACCGTCCAGCACCACCTGGACCTGGGCTTCCGGCACGTCCTGCTGATGTCCGACCAGCCCCAGGACCTGCCCGAGACGATGGCGGGGCGCGTCACGCAGCTGTCGCACGACTGCCGCCGCCCCGCCGCGCATGTGGAGGCGGTGAACGCGGTGATCCGCGCGGTGGCGCCGGGCACCTGGCTCTATTACGCGTTCAACGCCGAGTTCCTGTTCTTTCCCTTCTGCGAGACGCGCAGCGTGGGCGAGATGCTGGCCTTCCACACCGAGGAACGCCGGCCGGCGATGCTGACCTACGTGATCGACCTCTATGCGCCCGACCTGAAGGCCGCGCCCGATGCGGTCGACCCCGACAACGCGATGTTCGACCGGGCCGGATACTATGCCCTGGGCCGCAGGGGCGCGGACGGGCAGGTCCGGGAGCGGCAGCTGGACTTCCATGGCGGGCTGCGCTGGCGCTATGAGGAGTTCCTGCCGGCCGACCGCCGCCGCATCGACCGCATCGCACTGTTCCAGGCGGCGCCGGGGCTGACCGTCACCGCCGACCACCGCTTCTCGGTGGAGGAATACAACACCTATTCCTGTCCCTGGCACCACAACCTGACGGCGGCCATCGCGTCCTTCCGCGTGGCCAAGGCGCTGGTGACCAATCCCGGCTCGCGCGAGCGGATCGGCGACATGACCTGGCGCAACTCGCACCGCTTCGACTGGAGCAGCCAGCAGCTGATGGATCTGGGCCTGATGGAGCCCGGCCAGTGGTTCTGAGCCGCCGGGCCGCGGACATCGCTTGCCCTTGCGCGGGTCTTGCCCCGGGTGATAGACCCTGCGGCAACCTGAAAACCGACCGGCCCGCAGGGGCCTAGATGACAAAGGCACGACCCGCATGGCGATGACCCAGACCAGCTTCGACCGCGACGACCTGCTTGCCTGCGCGCGCGGAGAGCTGTTCGGCCCCGGCAATGCGCAGCTGCCCGAGCCGCCGATGCTGATGATGGACCGCATCACCGACATCTCGGAGGATCGGGGCGCGCATGGCAAGGGCCATGTGGTGGCGGAATTCGACATCCAGCCCGACCTGTGGTTCTTCGGCTGCCATTTCCCCGGCAACCCGATCATGCCGGGCTGCCTGGGCCTGGACGGGCTGTGGCAGCTGACCGGCTTCAACCTGGGCTGGCGCGGCTGGCAGGGGCGCGGCTATGCCCTGGGCGTGGGCGAGGTCAAGCTGACCGGCATGGTGCGCCCCGACCGCAAGCTGCTGCGCTATACCGTCGACTTCACCAAGGCCGTGCAGACCCGCCGCCTGACCATGGGCGTCGCCGACGGCCGGGTCGAGGCCGACGGAGAGCTGATCTATCAGGTCAAGGACATGAAAGTGGCCCTCTCGGCCAGCTGACCCCATCCAGAAGGAGGCCCCCATGCGCCGCGTCGTCATCACCGGGCTTGGTATCGTATCCCCCATCGGCAACAATGCCGACGAGGTCACCGAAAGCCTGCGCACGGGCCGTTCGGGCATCGTCGCAGCCCCGGAATATGCGGAGCACGGATTCCGCAGCCAGGTCCACGGCATGCCCCAGATCGTGCTGGAGGACCATGTCGACAAGCGCGACCTGCGCTTCATGGGTCCGGGTGCGGCCTACAACTTCATCGCCATGGAGCAGGCCATCAAGGACAGCGGCCTAGAGGAGAGCGACGTCTCTAACCCGCGCACCGGCCTGATCATGGGATCGGGCGGGCCGTCCACGTCGAACTTCTTCCTGGCCCATCAGACCGTGATCGAGAAGGGCGCGCCCAAGCGCATGGGCCCCTTCATGGTCACGCGCTGCATGTCCTCGACCAATTCGGCCTGCCTGGCCACGCCCTTCAAGATCAAGGGCGTGAACTATTCCATCACCTCGGCCTGCGCGACCAGCGCGCATTGCATCGGCAACGGGGTCGAGCAGATCCAGATGGGCAAGCAGGACATCGTCTTCGCCGGCGGTGGCGAGGAGCTGGACTGGACGCTGTCCTGCCTGTTCGATGCGATGGGCGCGATGTCGTCGAAATACAACGACACGCCAGAGACCGCATCGCGCCCCTATGACGCGACCCGCGACGGGTTCGTCATCGCAGGCGGCGGCGGCGTCGTCGTCCTGGAGGAGCTGTCCCATGCCCTGGCGCGCGGCGCCAGGATCTATGCCGAGGTCACGGGCTACGGCGCGACCAGCGACGGCTACGACATGGTCGCTCCTTCGGGCGAGGGCGGCGAGCGGGCGATGCGCCTGGCCCTGTCCACCCTGCCCGAGGGGCGTCGGGTCAACTACATCAACGCGCATGGCACCTCGACCCCTGTCGGCGATCTGGGCGAGATCAAGGCCATCCGCCGCATCTGGGGCGAGGGTTCGACCCCGCCCGTCAGCTCGACCAAGTCGCTGACCGGCCATTCCCTGGGCGCGACGGGCGTGCATGAGGCGATCTACAGCCTGCTGATGTTGCAGAATGACTTCATCGCGGCCTCCGCGAACGTCACGACGCTGGACCCCGAGATACAACCGGGCGAGATTGCCACCAGCCGCGTGGACAATGCGGGGTTGGATTCGGTCCTGTCGAACAGCTTCGGCTTTGGCGGCACCAACGCCACCCTGCTGATGTCGCGCTATCAGGACTGAGACAAGGGACAGAGCATGGGCGATCTTCTGAAGGGCAAGCGCGGGCTTGTGATGGGGGTCGCCAACGATCGCTCCATCGCGTGGGGGATCGCGCGGGCGATGGCCGCCGAGGGGGCCGAGCTGGCCTTCTCCTATCAGGGCGAGGCCTTCGGCAAGCGGGTCGAGCCGCTGGCCGCATCGGTCGGATCGGACCTGCTGATCGACGTGGACGTCACGGATGACGCGTCGCTGGATGCGGCCTTCGAGACGCTGGCCGAGCGGTGGGGACGGCTGGACTTTCTGGTCCATGCCGTGGCCTTCTCCAACAAGGACGAGCTGGCCGGCCGGTTCATGAACACCAGCCGCGCCAACTTCAAGCACAGCCTGGAGATCAGCTGTTATTCGCTGATCGAGGTCGCGCGCCGCGCCCATCCGCTGATGGCGGCCAAGGACGGATCGGGCGGCGGGTCGATCATCACCCTGACCTATGGCGGATCGAACCGGGTCACGCCCTTCTACAACGTCATGGGCGTCGCCAAGGCCGCGCTGGAAAGCAGCGTGCGCTATCTGGCCAACGACCTGGGCCCGGACGGCATCCGCGTCAACGCGATCAGCCCCGGCCCGATGAAGACGCTGGCAGGCGCGGCCATCGGCGGGGCGCGCAAGACCTTCCGCCATACCGAGGCGAACGCCCCCCTGCGCGCCAATGCCACGCTGGATGCCATCGGCGGCACCGCCGTCTGGCTGACCTCGGACTGGGGCGCCTGCACCACCGGAGAGATCGTGATGGTCGATGGCGGCTATCACGTGTTGGGCATGCCGCAGAGCGAGAACCTCTAGGCAGGGACATGCCGCAGAGGCCGGGGGCTGTCTGCCCCCGGACCCCCGAGGATATTTTCATGAAGAAGAAGGGCGGCGCGATGGGTCACTTCACGGCGGACGACGGGGCGCGGATCGCGTTCAGCGACGAGGGCGCCGGGCTGCCGGTCCTGTGCTTGGCCGGGCTGACGCGGGCCATGTCCGATTTCGATTATGTCGCGCCGCATCTGTGCGGGGTGCGGATGATCCGCATGGATTATCGCGGGCGTGGTGCGTCGGACTGGACGGGGGCCGCGACCTATACCGTGCCGCGCGAGGCGCGCGATGCAGTGGAGCTGCTGGACCATCTGGGGATCGACCGGGCGGCGGTGCTGGGTACATCGCGCGGCGGTCTGGTCGGGCTGTTCCTGGCGGCCACGGCGCATGACCGGCTGGCCGGGCTGTGCCTGAACGACGTGGGCCCCGAGATCGAGCGCGCCGGGCTGGAGCGGATCTTCGACTATGTCGGTCGCAATCCGGCCGTCCGGACCCACGCGGCCCTGGCCGCACGGCTGCCCGAGGTGATGCCGGGCTTCGCCGATGTCCCGGAGGGCCGGTGGCTGGAGGATGTCCGGCGGCACTACCACGAGACGCCGGAGGGCCTGCGCATCGCCTATGATCCGGCGCTGCGCGAGGCGTTCCTGGCCGCATTCGAGGGGGCACCGGTCGATCTCTGGCCGCTGTGGAAGGCCACGGCCGGGCTGCCGGTCGCGCTGATCCGGGGCGCGAATTCGGACCTGCTGTCGGTCGCGGTCGCGGACCGGATGCAGGCCATGCGCCCCGATATGATCCGGGCCGAGGTGCCGGGCCGCGCGCATATCCCCTGGCTGGACGAACCCGAGGCGCTGGTTGCGATCCGCGCTTGGCTGACGGCCTGCGGCGGGGCAATCTGACCGCGCCGGGCGGGTCGCTGCGCAAAACGTGACTTGCCCCTCGGGAACTGAATTCATAGAGTCCGCCTGAACGTCAGGTGAGGGGCCTGTCGAGACAGGATGACGATGCCCAACCACCATCTGCCCGATGCCCTGCGCAACCAGATTGCGCGGTCCCGAATTGCGATCGCCCTGGCGACCTGTGACGGGGACATGCCGCTGTGCCTGGTCAATGACGGATTCTGCCGTCTGACCGGCTATGACGCCGACGAGGTTCAGGGGCGCAACTGCCGGTTCCTGCAGGGTCCCGACACGCCGCCCGAACAGGTCCGCGACATGGGCCTGTTCTTGGCCGATGACGCGCGAGACGAGGGGCGGTTCCCGGTCCTGAACTATGCCCGCGACGGGCGGCGCTTCACCAATCTGGTCTTCATGTCCAAGCTGCGAGACCAGACGGGCGGGCTGCGTTTTCTCATCGCCTCGCAGTTCGACGTCACAGCGGCGACGGCGGCGGGCACGCTGGCGCAGGATGACGCGACGCTTGGGCGCAACATGTCCGACCTGCGCCGCGCCGCGGGTCAGTTCGGCCTGATCATGGCCGATTCCACCGAATTGATCGCGCGCTCGATCAGCACGCTTGCAAGGATCAGCCTGCGCGATGAATGACGCCTCGCCACAGCGCCAGGAGGCGCGCCCGGACTTTGCCGTGGTCGGCATCGGCGCCTCGGCCGGGGGCCTCGAGGCCCTGCACGACCTGCTGCGCGACGCCCGCCGCGAGGACCCGGCCGCCTATGTCGTCATCCAGCACCTGGACCCGACCCATGACAGCGTGCTGGCCGAACTGCTGGACCGCCGTACCGCGCTGAGCGTGATGCAGGCGACCGACGGCACGGTGCTGCGCCCCGGCCATGTCTACACCATCCCCCCCGGCGCGCGGATGCTGATCAGCGACGGCCAGCTGCACCTGACCGATTTCGACCAGCCGCGCGGCCTGCGCCGTCCGATCGACGACTTCTTCGAGAGCCTGGCCCAGGATCGCGGCCCTGCCGCCGCCTGCGTGATCCTGTCGGGGACAGGCGCGGACGGCACCCTGGGCCTGCGTGCCGTCAAGGAGCATGGCGGCATCTGCGTCATCCAGGAACCGCGCACGGCGCGTTACGACGGCATGCCGCTGTCGGCGGAGGCGACCGGGCTGGTCGATTACGTCCTGCCACCCGACCGGATCGTCCCGGCGATCCTGCAGTTCTTCGATTCCGGCGACATGGAGGTAGCCGAGGACCGGATGCTGGCCGATGCGCGCCATATCTGCCAGCACCTGCTGGAGCATTGCGGGCACGACTTCTCGGGCTACAAGATGTCGACCCTGGTGCGGCGCATCCGCCGCCGCCTGCAGGTGCTGAACATCGCGGACAGCGGTGCCTATCTGGAGCATCTGAAACAGCATTCCGACGAGTGCGAGCTGCTGCTAAACGAGTTCCTGATCAACGTCACCCGCTTTTTCCGCGACCCCGAGCTGTTCCAGACGCTGCGCGAACAGGCGATCCGGCCGTTGGTCGCGGCCGCCGACGGCGAGGAGCTGCGGGTCTGGGTGGCGGGCTGCTCCTCTGGCGAGGAAGCCTACAGTATCGCCATGCTGATCGACACCGAGATGCGCGCGGCCGGCCTGCGCCCGCGCTTCACGGTCTTCGCCAGCGACATCGACAAGAAGATGATCGAGATCGCCCGCGCGGGCACCTATCCGATCAGCGCGCTGGCCGACATCCCCGAGGAGCTACGGGCGGAGTACACCACCCATCGCGACGCGCTGATGCAGATCACGCCGCAGCTGCGCGACCGGGTGCGGTTCTCGCTGCATTCGGTGCTGCGCGATCCGCCCTTCGCGCGGGTCGACCTGATCTCGTGCCGCAACCTGCTGATCTATCTGGACGAGGACATGCAGGGCCGGGTCCTGCCGCTGTTCCATTACGCGCTGCGGCCGGGCGGTTACCTGTTCCTCGGCCCGTCCGAAGGCGTGCGCCGCGAAGCTGCGCATTTTACCGAGCTGGACCGCCCCGCCCGCCTCTATCGCCGCGACGGCAGCCAGGCGCGGATGCCGCTGGACATGCCCTTCCTGCGCGGCGACGTGGATCGCGGGGGGCCGGCCGGCCGGGCGCGCGCCAAGGGCAATTCGGGGGCTGCGGATGCGGCCGTCGCCGCGCAGCGCCGGGTTTTGGACCGTTTCGCCCCCGCCTCCCTGCAGCTGTCGCGCGCCGGAGAGCTGCTGTGGTCGGCGGGCAGGCTGGGTCGGTTCCTGTCGGTCGATCCGATGGCGAGGAAGCCGGTCCTGGCCCCGTCCATCGTCCATCCGGGCCTCAAGGAGGCGGTGACGGCGGCGCTGGACAAGGTCGGCACGACCGGCCGCGCGGTGATCGTGCGCAACCTGATAGCGCGATCCGAGCTGGGCGCGCAGCCGGTGACGCTATTCGCCGAACCCCTGCCCGACCGCAGCGTGCTGATGGTGTTCCACGAGGCGGGCGCCCCCGCCGTCACCGGCCCGTCGGACGAGACCGACGAGCTGAGCGTCACGGAATCGCGGTCGGACCTGCTGGAGGAGCAGCTGCGCCTGACGCGGATCGAGCTGCACAGCGCGGTTGAGGAGCTGGAGACCGCGAACGAGGAGCTGAAGAGCTCCAACGAAGAGATGATGTCGATGAACGAGGAGCTTCAGTCCACGAACGAGGAGCTGAGCACCGTCAACGACGAGCTGAAATCCAAGGTCGACGACCTGACCGCCGCGAACAGCGACCTTCAGAACTTCTTCTCGGCGACCAAGATCCCGCTGCTGGTGGTCGATCGCGACGTGCGGGTGCGCAACTTCACCGGCGCGGCGCTGCAGATCTTTCCGCTGCGCAAGTCCGATCACGGCCGCCCGCTGGCCGATGTGTCGAACGTCTTCGCCAGCGACGTGCTGCTGCGCATGGCGGCCGAGGTCGCGCAGCGCGGCGAGGCGCAGACCGCCGAACTGCGCGAGGCGCAGGCCGACCGCATCTGGCGGGTGGACGCCAAGCCCTATCGCAGCGCGGACGGGCGTCTGGACGGCGCCATGCTGGTCTTCGAGGACGTGACCGCCCTGCGCGACCTGCATGCCGAGGTCGGACGCCAGGAGGAGCGGCTGAACGCCGTGCGCTCGATGGCGCGGATCGCGGTCTGGGACTATGACGCGCGCGACCGGGTGCTGACCATCGACGACAGTTCCAACCTGCTGGGTCTGGGAGAGACCGCGCGCCTGCCGCTGCAGGCCTTCGCCGCCCTGATCGCCTCGGACGAGCGCGAGGGGCTGATGGCCGATCTGGCCGCCTGCGCGCGGGGCGAGCCTTTCCGCCGGGTGATCCGCCCGTCTGCGGACAGCCGCAGCGGCACCTTGCTGGAGACGATCGGCGCCCGGTTCGGCGGTGACGAGGGCGGAACGCGCGTGCTGGGCGTGATGGTCGACGTGACCGCCGCGCAATCGGCGGCCCAGCTGCGCGAGGCGGTGATCTCGGAGATGGACCACCGGGTCAAGAACCTGTTCACGCAGATCTCGGCGATGCTGCGGATGGCCGCGCGCGAGACCGACGACGCGCAGACCGTGGTCGAGGAGGTCTGCGCGCGCATCAACGCCCTGGCCGGGTCACACGGCCTGACCACCGCCAAGGGCCAGAAATCCGAGGTCCCGCTGCGCGCGCTGATCGAGACGACGCTGGCACCCTATGACGGCGGACGCGTCACGCTGGAGGGAGACGCGCTGTCCATACCGGCCAAGCGCGTCGTGCCCATGTCGCTGATCCTGCACGAACTGGCCACCAATGCCTTCAAGTACGGCGTGCTGGGCCCGGTCGAGGGGCGATTGGACGTGTCATGGCAACTGGCCGACGGCCAGAGCGTCATGGACTGGATCGAGACCTATGACACCGCCCGCCCCGAGGTCGAGACGAACGAGGGTTTCGGGTCGATCCTGCTGGAGGGGGCCGCGGCCCAGATCAACGGCACGCTGGAGGTCGAGACCACCGGCACGACGCGGCGGACGCGACTGACCTTCTGAGGTGCCGCCTTACAGCAGCCCGCCCACGCGGCGCAACGTGTCGCGGATCATCGGCGTGATGTCCTCCAGGGTCATCGTCTCGTCCGCGGCCCAGGTGCGGACCGCGTGGGACAGCGCGTGCGTCGCCAGTTCCGCGACCAGCATCGCCTCGACCTCGCGCTCGGCGCCGAGGCGGCGGACCAGCATGCCGCCGAGGGTCTGCGCAATGCTGTCCATCGAATTGCGGAATACGGTCATCAGTTCGGGCGTGCTGTCCCAGACCTGCTCGATCATCCGGACGACCTGACGGTCGAGCTCCTTCAGCTCCGGCATCCGGCCCAGCAGGCAGGCCAGATCGTCGACCAGCGGCGCGTCGGATGCGACAATCCATTCCGCCGTGCAACTGTCCGGCTGCGGCGGCGTTCCCAGCACGGCCGCCTGCTTGTTGGGGTAGTAGTTGAAGAAGGTCCGGGTGCTGATGCCCGCCTCGGCGGCGATGGAGTCGGTCGTGACGGCCGCATATCCCGATTTCAGGCTGAGCCTGAGAGCGGCAAGCTGGATCTCGCGGGCGGTCTGCTGGCGCCGCCTGTCGCGCAGGTTGCTGTTCATGTTTTGGGCAGGCTCCTCGTGCACGGAAAGCAAACATTGCATACTCCGCATAAACATGCAATCAGCATCCCAAAGCGACGCGCCGTCAGGTGCCAACCCAGGAAAAACATGATGTCAAAGCAAAGACTTATGATGGGCGCCGCCCTGGCCTCCGCGATTCTGTCGATCACGCCCGTGCTGGCGCAGGCGCCCGAGGGCATGCCGCCCAAGCAGGTCGGCGTGATGGAGGTGACGACGCAGGACGTGCCGCGCATCGTCACCCTGCCCGGCCGCGCCGTCGCCGTGAATGAGACCGCGATCCGCCCCCGCGTCGGCGGGCTGGTGACCGAGATCCTGTATCAGCCCGGCACGCAGCTGGAGGCCGGTGCGCCGATGTTCCGCATCGAGGACACCACCTATCGCGCCAACCTGGCCAGCGCCGAAGCGCAGGTTGCCTCGGCCCGCGCCCAGGTGACGCAGGCGCAGTCCGCCTTCAACCGCACGCAGCAGCTTCTGGGCTCCGGCACCACCCAGGCCCAGGTCGAGGAGGCGCAGGCCACCCTGGACCAGGCCACCGCCGCGCTGGAATCGGCCGAGGCCGCCCGCACCCTGGCGCAGTCCGAGCTGGACTGGACGCTGGTCACCAGCCCCATCGCGGGCATCGCCAGCGTCTCGGCGGCCTCGATCGGCGATCTGGTCTCGGCCGGTCAGGCCGACGCGATGGCCACCGTGACCCAGCTGGACCCGATCGAGGTGGACATGTACGAGCCCTCCTCGCGGTTTCTCAGCGTGCTGGACGACATCAATGACGGCCGCCTGCGGCTGAACGACGAACTGGCCGCGACGCTGACGCTGGAGAACGGCCGCGAGTATCAGGCCGTGGGCCAGCTGGTCGCGCCGGGGGTGACGGTCTCGACCTCGACCGGGTCGATCGACACGCGGTTCCGCTTCGACAACCCCGAAAACCTGCTGCTGCCGGGCATGTTCCTGCGCGGCCAGGTCGATCTGGGCGTGACCTCGGCGATCCTGGTGACGCAGTCGGCCGCGGTGCGCGACAAGGTGGGCAACCTCTCGGCCTGGGTGGTCGAGGACGGCAAGGTCACCCAACGCCAGCTGACCGAGGACGGCAGCTATCGCCAGCAATGGATCGTGACCGACGGGCTTGAGGACGGCGACATGCTGGTCGTGGACGGCACGGCGGGCCTGGCCGAGGGAATGGAGGTCGTATCGGTGCCCGTCACCGTCGACGACACCGGCGTCGTGCGCGACGCGGCCCCCGCACAGGGCGACGCGGCCCAGCCCGCCACCGCCGAGGCCCCACCCGCAGAGGCCTCGCCGGCGGACGCCCCCGCGACCGACGCCCCCGCCGACGCGACCGGCACGGAGTAAGCGCCGATGGCCCGTTTCTTCATTCACCGCCCGGTCTTTGCCTGGGTGATCGCCCTGATCACCATGCTGGTCGGCGCGCTTGGCCTGAACAGCCTGGCGATCGAGCAATATCCCCAGATCGCCCCTACCACCGTCCGCGTCAGCGCGGCCTATAACGGCGCCTCGGCCGAGATCGTCGAATCCTCGGTGACGACCGTCATCGAGGATGCGATGACGGGCCTGGACGGCCTGACCTACATGACGGCGAACTCGACGCCCGGTTCGGCCTCGGTCTCGCTGACCTTCGACGACACGGTGGACCCCGAGATCGCGCAGGTGCAGGTGCAGAACAAGCTGCAGCTGGTCACCTCGCAGCTGCCCGACGTAGTGCAGCAGCAGGGCGTGCAGGTCGAACGCTCGACCAGCTCGATCCTGCTGGTGGCGGCGCTGACCGCCCCCGAGGGCAGCTTCTCGACCGTCGAGCTGGGCGACCTGATCTCGCAATACATCGAGGACCCGGTCAAGCGCGTCTCGGGCGTGGGCTCGATCAACGTCTTCGGCTCGGGCTATGCGATGCGCGTCTGGATGGACCCGATGAAGATGGTCCAGTACAGCGTCACCCCCGCCGACGTGACGGCCGCGGTCGCGGCGCAGAACACCAACGTCACGGTGGGCGATCTGGGCGCGCAGCCCGCGGCCGAGGGGCAGAACCTGACCGTCTCGGTCACCGCGCAGTCGCAGCTCTCGACCGTCGAGGAGTTCGAGAGCATCCTGCTGCGCGTTGACCCGGACGGCTCGACCGTCTTTCTGGGCGACGTCGCCCGGATCGAGGTCGGTCAGGAGAGCTATGGCGGCAATTCGCGCTACAACGGCAACCCGGCGGCGGCGCTGGCTGTGAACCTCGCGACCGGCGCCAACGCGGTCTCCACCGCCGAGGCCGTGCGCGCCACCATCGACGATCTGGCGGGCGTCCTGCCCGCGGGCGTCGAGGTGGTCTATCCCTACGACACCTCGCCCTTCGTCGAGAAGTCGATCAACCAGGTCTACAAGACCCTGGCCGAGGCCGTGCTGCTGGTCTTCCTGGTGATCCTGGTCTTCCTGCAGAGTTGGCGGGCGACGATCATCCCGGTCGTGGCGATCCCGGTCGTGCTGCTGGGCACCTTCGCGGTGCTGGCGGCGGCGGGATACTCCATCAACACGCTGACCATGTTCGCGCTGGTGCTGGCCATCGGCCTTCTGGTCGACGACGCCATCGTGGTCGTCGAGAACGTCGAGCGGGTGATGGAGGAGGAGGGTCTCGACCCCGTCGCCGCGACCGAGAGGAGCATGGACGAGATCACCTCGGCGCTGGTCGGCATCGTGCTGGTCCTGTCGGCGGTGTTCCTGCCGATGGCCTTCCAGACCGGCGCGACGGGGGTGATCTACCGACAGTTCTCGATCACCATCATCACCGCGATGATCTTGTCCCTGGGCGTGGCGGTGATCCTGACCCCGGCCATGTGCGCAAGCCTGCTGCGCCCGCGCAAGCACGGTCAGGGCGGCATCGCGCCCGCGCGCTGGTTCAACCGCAACCTGGACCGCACGACGCATGGCTATGTCGGCTTGGTCACACGGCTGGTCAAGCGCCCGCTGCGGATGCTGATCGTGCTGGTGGCCATCGGTTTCGGCGTGCTGACGCTGTTCGACCGCCTACCCGGATCGTTCCTGCCCGACGAGGACCAGGGCGTGGCGCTGGCCATCATCCAGGGTCCCGACGGATCGACCACCCAGCAGACGCAGGCGCTGGTCGAGAAGGTCGAGGAATATCTGCTGACGCAGGAGACCGACACGGTCGAATCCGTCTTCGCCGCGCTCGGCTTCAGCTTCGCCGGGACCGGGCAGAACAACGCCATCGTCTTCATCAAGCTGCGCGACTACGAGGAGCGCGACGGCTTCGACATCGCGTCGCTGGTGAACCGCGCGAACGGCTATTTCTTCACCACCAACCGCCAGGGCCAGATTTTCGTGCTGCAGCCCCCTGCGATCCAGGGTCTGGGCACCTCGTCGGGCTTCACCATGTACATGGTGGACCAGGCCGGACAGGGTCAGGACGCGCTGGTCCAGGCGGCCGGACAGCTGGTCGCCAAGGCGCAGGAGGGCGGACAGGTCACCAACCTGCGCGGCCTCGAGACCGCCGTCAGCCAGACCGCCCTGCGCCTGGACATCGACCAGCAGAAGGCCGCGGCCTTCGGTCTGAACATCGGTGACGTGAACGCCATGCTGTCAGTGATCTTCGCCGGGCGCGACGTGAACGACTTTGCCCTGGGCAACGACCTGCGCCCTGTGATCGTGCAGGGCGAGGCCGCCGCCCGCAGCCAGCCCGAGGACATCGAGCGCTGGTACGCCCGCAACGGCCAGGGCGAGATGGTGTCCTTCGGCGCCTTCGCGGACCAGAGCTGGCAGCAGGAGCCGCAGGCCCTGGCGCGCTTTGGCGGCACCCGCGCGCTGGAGCTGTCCGGCGCGGCCGCGCCCGGCCTCTCTTCGGGCGAGGCGATGGACGTGATGGAGGCGATGGTCGCCGAACAGGAGGGCGGCTTCGGCACCGCCTGGACGGGCCTGTCGTTCCAGGAGCGCCTGTCGGGCAACCAGGCACCGCTGCTCTTCGCGCTGTCGGCGCTGGTGGTGTTCCTGTCGCTGGCCGCGCTCTACGAGAGCTGGTCGGTGCCGCTGGCGGTCATGCTGACCGTGCCGGTGGGCATCCTCGGGGCCCTGGCGGCGGCGCTGTTCTTCGGACAGTCGAACGACGTCTACTTCAAGGTGGGCCTGCTGACGACCATCGGCCTGGCGGCGCGCAACGCGATCCTGATCGTGGAGTTCGCCGAGGCCCAGATCAAGGAGGGCAAGACCATGATCGAGGCCGCGCTGATCGCCTCGCGTCAGCGCCTGCGGCCGATCCTGATGACCACCTTCGCCTTCATGCTGGGCGTGCTGCCGCTGGCCATCGCCTCGGGTGCGGGTGCGGGTGCGCAGAACTCGATCGGCATCGGCGTTCTGGGCGGCATGGCCTCCTCGGCCGCGATCGGCATCTTCCTGGTGCCCGTCTTCTACGTCGCCGTGCTGAAGCTGCGGCAGATGATCTCGCGAAAGGAAAAGACCTCGTGACCCTCCCCCGCATGACCCGGGCGACGCTGTCGCTGACGGCGCTTCTGATGATCTCGGCCTGTGCGGCGGTGGGGCCCGACCCCACCGACCTGCCCGACACCCGCGTCCAGGCGACCTTCGACGAGGGCGACGCCGCCCCCGCCGGTCAGGTCGGCACGACCGCCTTCTGGTCGGGCTACCAGGACCCCACCCTGTCACGCCTGATCGCCGACGGGCTGGGCACCAGCCTGGACATCATCAGCGCCAACGAACGCATCCGCGCCGCCGCCGCCGACCTTCAAGCGACCCAGCCCCTGGCGGCGCAGATCACCGGCGAACCCGCCACCGCGTCGCGCGCCCGCACCGGCGGAGACGGCATCCCGACCGGCACCACGCGCAGCGCGAACCTCTCGGCGGGCTTCGTCTTCGACCTGTTCGGGGGCGCCCGGCGCGCCCGCGAGGGGGCGGCCGCCGCCTATGCCTCGGCCGAGGCGCAGGCCCAGGTCACGCGCCTGGCTTGGCTGGCAGAGGTCATCAGCGCCTATTCCGACGCCCGCTTCAACCAGCAGGCGCTGGCCCTGACGCGCGACACGATCGAGGCGCGGCAGGCCACGCTGCGCGTCACCCGCGAAAGCCAGGCGCTTGGCCTCGCCACCGATTTCGATATCGCCCAGACCGAGGCGCTGCTGCAGACGGCCCAGGCCGACCTGCCGAACTTCGAGGCGCAGTTCAACGCGCAGGTCTATCGCCTGTCGACGCTGCTGAACCGTCAGGCGGAGCCGCTGATGGCGCAGATGCGGGGCGGATCGGCCGCGCTGCGCATCCCTCCCGGGCCGGGGACCGGGGTGCCCGCCGACTTGCTGCGCAACCGGCCCGACGTGCGCGCGGCCCAGCAGGATGTGGTCCAGGCGCTGGCCGCGGTGGGCGTCGCCACGGCCGACATGCTGCCGTCGCTGTCGCTGTCGGGCACCGTCAGCGACCAGAGCGGCGCCACGACCTGGGGCTTCGGCCCGCGCATCAGCCTGCCCGTCGCCAATCAAGGCGTGCTGGCCGCGACCCGCAGCCGCCGCATCTCCGAGGCGCGACAGGCCGATCTGACCTGGCGCAGCCAGGTCGCCTCCGCGGTCGAGGACGTGCAGACCAGCCAGTCGAACCTGCGCCGCCTGCGTCAGCGCGTCGATGCGCTGGAACAGGCCGCCGCCAGCTATGACCGCGCCTATGCGCTGGCCCGCACCAACTTCGAGGCGGGCGCCCTGCCCCTGGTCGACCTGCTGGACGCCGACCGCCAGCGTGCCGCGGCACGGCTGCAGGCGGCCACGGCCCGCAACGACGCGGCCAAGGAATGGGCCGCGCTGCAGATCGCGACCGGCGCCGGTGCCGCCGTGGCGCGGATCGCGCAATAGCCTGAAGCCCCGCGCGACCAAGCGTCGTGCGGGGACCCTTGCGGGGTCGCGTCACTGATCTGAAAGGGGGGTGATGGTGCGGCCGAGAAGACTCGAACTTCCACTCCGGTTAAGGAACAGCGACCTCAACGCTGCGCGTCTACCAATTCCGCCACGGCCGCATCCGGGCAGTGGGCGGGTGATAGCCCAGCCCGGAACCAAAGAAAAGCGCTTTCTTGTCCCGCCGATCCCTGTTGACGCAGGCCGGCGGGCGGGCCACATCCCTGACATGACCGACTGGATCATCACCCCCGGCCTGACCGACCTCGCCGACGCCGTCGCGCGCATGGAGGCGCGCGTCGCAGCCATCCATGCCGGCACCGCCGACGAGGCCGTCTGGCTGGTCGAGCACCCGCCCATCTACACCGCCGGCACCAGCGCCCGGCCCGAGGACCTGCTGTCGCCGCGCTTTCCGGTCCATGCGACGGGACGCGGCGGGCAGTACACCTATCACGGGCCGGGCCAGCGAATCGCCTACGTGATGCTGGACCTGAACCGCCGCGGCCGCGACGTGCGCGCCTTCGTCGGCCAGCTGGAGGCCTGGGTCATCGACGCGCTGGCCGATTTCGGCGTCACCGGCGTGGTGCGCCCCGGCCGCGTGGGGGTCTGGGTGCCACGCCCGGACAAGCCCGCCCTGTTCGACGGCAGCATGCGCGAGGACAAGATCGCCGCGATCGGCGTCAAGCTGCGCCGATGGGTCAGCTTCCACGGCATCTCGATCAATCTCGATCCGGACCTGACCCATTACGACGGCATCGTGCCCTGCGGCATCACCGGCCACGGGGTGACGTCGCTGGTCGATCTGGGCCTGCCGGTGACCATGGCCGATCTGGACGTGGCGCTGCGCCAGGGGTTCGACCGCCGCTTCGGCTGAGGCGGCGCGGCAACAGCGGCGAATGCGACCTTTCGGGGTCTTTCCTTTCCCGGAACGATCCATCAGGCTGCCCTTCGGGAGACCACAGCCCTTATCGGGCGGAGCGAGGAACGACGCATGAGATCAGCCTTTGTCGGCGCCCTGCTGGGCGCGACCCTAGCCATACCCGCCGCAGCCCAGGAGGCGGGCGACCCCGCGGCGGGCGAAAGCGAATTCCGCAAATGCCGCGCCTGCCACATGATCCAGGACGGCAGCGGCGCAGACATCGTCAAGGGCGGCGCCACCGGGCCCAACCTGTGGAACATCGTCGGATCGCCGATCGCCCACACCGAAGGCTACAACTACGGTGACGGCCTGCTGGCCGCCAAGGCCGCCAATCCCGACCTGGTCTGGACCGAGGAGGAACTGATCGCCTATGTCACCGACCCCACGGCCTGGGTCCGCGAGAAGTCGGGCGACGACAGCGTGCGCAGCAAGATGACCTTCAAGCTGGCCCGCAACCAGGCCGATCTGGCGGCCTATCTGACCACCGTCTCGCCGGACGCACCGGCCGAGTGATCGCACGGCGATCGCGCCAATCAGGGCCCCGGCCGGACGCCACCGTCCGGCCGGGGTCTTTGCGTCCAGGATCACAGTGACGCATTGCCCGGTTGACGCAGGTGGTCTAAAGAATGCGTGATAATGACGGTCGGCAGGCCGGATCGACGACATCTTGAGGGAGTTCGGGTATGGCAGACGCAGCCGCACACGGCCACGACGACCATCATGACACCCGCGGGTTCTTCACCCGCTGGTTCATGTCCACCAATCACAAAGACATTGGTATTCTTTACCTTTTCACCGCCGGCCTGGCGGGCCTGATCTCGGTCAGCTTCACCGTCTACATGCGGATGGAACTGCATGAGCCGGGCGTGCAGTACATGTGCATGGAAGGCGCGCGATTCTTCGCCGACGCCGCCGCCGAATGCACCCCGAACGGCCACCTGTGGAACGTGATGATCACGTATCACGGCGTGCTGATGATGTTCTTCGTGGTGATCCCGGCGCTGTTCGGCGGTTTCGGCAACTACTTCATGCCGCTGCAGATCGGCGCGCCGGACATGAGCTTCCCGCGCATGAACAACCTCAGCTACTGGCTCTATGTGGCCGGCCTGATGCTGGGCATCGCGTCGCTGCTCGCTCCGGGCGGCAACCAGCAGCTGGGTTCGGGCGTGGGCTGGGTCCTCTACCCGCCGCTGTCCACGACCGAGGGCGGCTACTCGATGGACCTGGCGATCTTCGCCGTCCACGTCTCGGGTGCCTCCTCCATCGTCGGCGCGATCAACATCATCACCACCTTCCTGAACATGCGCGCCCCCGGCATGACGCTGTTCAAGGTGCCGCTGTTCGCCTGGTCGGTCTTCATCACCGCCTGGCTGATCCTGCTCGCCCTGCCGGTGCTGGCCGGCGCCATCACCATGCTGCTGATGGACCGCAACTTCGGCACGAACTTCTTCAACCCGGCAGGCGGCGGCGACCCGGTGCTGTACCAGCACATCCTGTGGTTCTTCGGACACCCGGAAGTGTATATCATCATTCTGCCCGGCTTTGGCATCATCAGCCACGTCATCGCGACCTTCTCCAAGAAGCCCGTTTTCGGCTATCTGCCGATGGTTCTGGCCATGGCCGCGATCGGCATCCTGGGCTTCGTCGTGTGGGCGCACCACATGTACACGGTCGGCATGTCGCTGACCCAGCAGAGCTACTTCATGCTGGCCACCATGACGATCGCCGTGCCCACGGGCATCAAGGTCTTCTCGTGGATCGCAACGATGTGGGGCGGCTCAGTCGAGTTCAAGACGCCGATGCTCTGGGCCTTCGGCTTCCTGTTCCTGTTCACCGTCGGCGGCGTGACCGGCGTGGTCCTCAGCCAGGCGCCGCTGGACCGCGTCTATCACGACACCTACTATGTCGTGGCGCATTTCCACTATGTGATGTCGCTTGGCGCGGTCTTCGCGATCTTTGCGGGCATCTACTACTGGATCGGCAAGATGTCGGGCCGCCAGTACCCGGAATGGGCGGGCAAGCTGCACTTCTGGGCGATGTTCATCGGCGCGAACCTGACCTTCTTCCCGCAGCACTTCCTGGGCCGCCAGGGCATGCCGCGCCGCTACATCGACTATCCGGTGGAATATGCCTTCTGGAACGCGATCAGCTCGTGGGGCGCCTATCTGTCCTTCGCCTCCTTCGTGTTCTTCATCGGCGTGATGTTCTACACCCTGTTCGCCGGCAAGCGCGTGACCCAGAACAACTACTGGAACGAGTATGCCGACACGCTGGAATGGACCCTGCCCTCGCCCCCGCCCGAGCACACGTTCGAGCAGCTGCCCAAGCGCGAGGACTGGGACCGCAGCCCGGCCCACTGAGAGACCGCCCCGCGATGCCCTATCGCTGGCATGAATCGGCCCCGGACACGTCCGGGGCCTTTTTGCAGGAGCTGACCCTCTGGCCGCACCGCTCGCTGCCCAAGCGGGGCTTCGTGTGGTTCATCGGGACCACGGCCGCCCTCCTGACGCTTCCCATCCTGGCGGTCCTGGGAACCAGCGTCCTGTGGGGGCTGCTGCCCTTCATGGTGCTGGCCGTTGGCGGGGTCTGGATCGCGCTGCGCCACACCTATCGCAGCGGCCAGACGCGTGAGGAGCTGCTGCTGGACCGGACCCGCCTTCAGGTCTGCCGCAAGGATCCGGGCCGGCCCGACCAGCTGTGGCAGACCAACAGCTATTGGGTGCGCCCGACGCTGCGCAACGGCCCGGTCGAGGCCTATCTGACCCTGACCGACGGACAGCGCGAGATCGAGCTGGGCGCCTTCCTGACCCCCGAGGAACGCCGCACCCTGTGCGAGGAGCTGACCCGGCGCTTGGCCGCCACGCGCTGAAACGCGAACGGCCCCGCATCGCGGGGCCGTCATGGTGCCGGGTCAGTCGTCGTCGGCGCGGTCAGGCAGATCGTCGTGATCGGTCGCGGCCATCTCCGCCAGCTCGTCCTCGGACATGCTGTGATACATGTCCTTGGACGCGCCCTGCAGATCGCCGACCTTCGTCTCGCCGCGCTTGGCCGACAGGGCGGCTCCGGCGGCGCGCTGCTGCGCCTTGGATTGGGCTTTCATGGGTCACCTCCTGCCGCCGAACGCCGCAGCAGGCGGCCGGGTTCACCCCAGAAGCCGCGCCTTGACCGCGGGACCCACGGCGCCGAAATCCATCTGCCCGGCGTGACGCTCCTTCAGCGCCGCCATGACGCGGCCCATGTCGCGGATGCCCTCGGCGCCCAGATCGGCGATGGCGGCGTCGATGGCGGCGGTCGTCTCAACTGCATCCATCTGGCGGGGCAGGAATTCCTGGATGACGGCGATCTCGTCCTCCTCCTTGGCCGCCAGCTCCAGCCGGCCGCCCTCCTCATAGGCCTTGGCCGATTCCTGGCGCTGCTTGACCATGCGCGACAGGATCAGCACCAAGTCGCCCTCGGTCAGCGTGCCGTCGCCGTCACCGCCCCGGCCCGCGATCTCGCGGTCCTTCACGGCGGCCGCGATCAGGCGCAGGGTGGACAGGCGGGCGGTGTCGCGGGCCTTCATCGCCTCCTTGGTGGCGGCTTGCAGCTTGGCGCGCAGTTCCATGATCGTCTCCGGTTCCTGGGCGCGGGACGCGCCGGAAAGCACCGCATCTAGACCCGCGCGGCCCCGGTTTCAAGCATCCGCCCCCGCCCGCTGCGGGTTGACCTTGCGGCGCAAGGCCCCTATTCACCGGCTGATTTGATTCCAGAGGTGCCGACATGGCTGCAAAACCGACCGCCTGCCTGGCGCTTGCCGACGGGACAATCTTCTATGGGATGGGCTTCGGCGCCCCCGGAGAGGTCGTCGCCGAGCTGGTCTTCAACACGGCGATGACCGGCTATCAGGAGATCATGACCGATCCCTCCTATGCCAGCCAGATCGTGACCTTCACCTTCCCCCATATCGGCAATACCGGCGTCACCCCAGAGGATGACGAGGCCCCGGACCCGGTCGCCAGCGGCATCGTCGTGCGGTGGGACCCGACCGAGCCGTCGAACTGGCGTTCGACCTCGGACCTGGCCGAATGGATGGCGCGGCGCGGGCGCATCGGCATCGGCGGCGTCGACACCCGCCGCCTGACCCGCGCGATCCGTCAGCAGGGCGCGCCGCATGTCGTGCTGGCGCATGACCCGGACGGCAATTTCGATATTGCCGCCCTGATCGCGCGGGCGCGCGACTGGAAGGGCCTCGTGGGCCTGGACCTGGCGCGCGACGTCAGCTGCGCGCAGAGCTATCGGTGGGATCAGGGGGCCTGGGCATGGGGCGCGGGCTTCGGCGCCGCGACCGAGGACCGTCCCTTCAAGGTCGTGGCCGTGGACTATGGCGCCAAGCGCAACATCCTTCGGTCGCTGGTGGCTTATGGCGCGGATGTCACCGTCCTGCCCGCCACCGCCACCGCCGAGGAGGTGATGGCCCACGAGCCCGAGGGCGTATTCCTGTCGAACGGCCCCGGCGATCCGGCGGCGACGGGCGACTATGCCGTGCCCATGATCCAGGACCTGCTGGCCCGCGACATGCCGATCTTCGGGATCTGCCTGGGCCACCAGATGCTGGCGCTGGCGCTTGGCGCCAAGACGGTCAAGATGGGCCACGGCCATCACGGTGCGAACCATCCCGTGCGCGACGTGGAGACCGGCAAGGTCGAGATCACCTCGATGAACCACGGCTTTGCCGTCGATTCGCAGACCCTGCCCAAGGGCGTGATCGAGACCCATGTGAGCCTGTTCGACGGCAGCAATTGCGGCATCCGCGTCGCGGACAAGCCGGTCTTCTCGGTCCAGCACCATCCCGAAGCCGCGCCCGGACCGCAGGACAGCCTCTACCTGTTCCAGCGCTTCACCGATTCGATGCGCGCGCGCCGCGGCTGAGTGCGGCAGCGCGGGCGCGCCCGCGGGTTTTTCCGCCCGCGCGCCCGCGCTTAATCTTTCGTTAAACCATTCCGTGCCATGAGGGGTCGTCCAAAAGGGATACGACCATGGCGCAGCCTGCCCCCCTACCCCGGCCTGCCGGCCTGTCCGCACCCGCGGCGGACCCGTCGCAGGTCGTGCTGCGCGGCCCGACGCTGGCGCCGCGCGATCAGCGCCCCCTGAGCCAGATCCTGCTGGAGGACGGGGCGGTCGATGCGGCCGACCTGACCAAGGCCATGATGATCCGCAACCGGCTCGGCGCGCCGCTGGAGCATGTGCTGCTGTCGCAGGGCATGGTGACGCCGGTCGCGATGGCCCGGGCCCTGTCGCGCCAGTGGCGCACCACCGCCATCGACCCCGACCAGAGCCCCGCCGACCCCCGGCTGATCGACGCGGCCGGCGCGGGGTTCTGCCTGACGCATGGCATCCTGCCGTGGCGGCGGATCGGCGGGGTCACCTGGATCGCGACCGCCCGGCCCGACAGCTTTCACACCATCCTTCCCGCCCTTCCCGCGCAGTTCGGCCATGTCCGGATGCTGCTGTGCAGCGAGGAGCAGGCCCAGGCCGGGGTGCTGGCCCCGCGCCGCATCCGCCTGATCCGCGAGGCCGAGACCCGCGTGCCCGCCGCCGAAAGCTGCCGGACGCAGGACAAGGCCCGCACCACCCGCATCGCCGTCCTGGCCCTGGTCGTGACGGTTCTGGGGCTGGCGCTGGTGCCTGCGCTGATGGTCGGGCTGCTGACGCTGTGGGCGGTGCTGACGCTGCTGACGCAGAGCGGACTGAAGCTGATGGCGTTTCTGGCCGCGGGGCGGGCGCGGCGCGAGGCGGATCACCGCGCGCTGGCCGTCGCGCAAGGCCATCTGCCGCCCGCCGCGAATGAGGCGCCCCTGCCGCCGATCTCGGTGATGGTGCCGCTGTTTCACGAGGAGGACGTCGCGGGCAAGCTGGTCGCGCGCCTGTCGCGCCTGACCTATCCGCGCGAGCTGACCGACATCCTGCTGGTCATCGAGGCCAGCGACCAGATCACCGCCAAGGCGCTGGAGGGGGTGCGCCTGCCGCATTGGCTGCGCGTCGTGCGCGTTCCCGACGGCCCGATCAAGACCAAGCCGCGGGCGCTGAACTATGCGCTGAACTTCTGCCGGGCCGAGATCGTGGGCATCTGGGATGCCGAGGACCGACCCGACCCCGACCAGTTGCACAAGGTCGCCCGCCGGTTCCGCGATGCGCCGGCGGACGTGGCCTGCCTGCAGGGGGCGCTGGACTACTACAACCCGCGCACCAACTGGCTGGCGCGCTGCTTCACCATCGAATACGCGGGCTGGTTCCGGGTGCTGCTGCCGGGCGTGGCGCGGCTTGGGCTGGTGGTGCCGCTTGGCGGCACGACGCTGTTCTTCCGCCGCCCGGTCCTGGAGCAGGTGGGCGCGTGGGATGCCTGGAACGTGACCGAGGACGCGGATCTGGGCGTCCGCCTGGCCCGGCGCGGCTACCGGACCGAGATCCTGGACACCACCACCGACGAGGAGGCGAACTGCCGCGCCCTGCCCTGGATCAAGCAGCGGTCGCGCTGGCTCAAGGGCTATGCGATGACCTGGGCGGTCCACATGCGCGACCCGGCGGCGCTCTATCGCGATCTGGGGGCGTGGCGGTTCTGGGGCTTTCAGGTGCAGTTCCTGGGCGCGCTGTCGCAATATCTGCTGGCCCCGATCCTGTGGAGCTTCTGGCTGCTGACGGCGGGCCTGCCCCACCCGCTGCGTGCGCCGCTTGAAAGCGCGGCGGGACGGTGGGCGATCCCGACGCTGTTCGTGCTGTTCGTGGCCTCCGAGGCGCTGAGCATCTTCGTCGGCATGCGCGCCGTGCGCGGGGCCAAGCACCGGCACCTGATGGCCTGGGTGCCGACGCTGCATTTCTATTATCCCCTGGGCTGCCTGGCCGGGTGGAAGGCGATCTATGAGGTGGTGACCAAGCCCTTCTACTGGGACAAGACCGCCCATGGCCTGTTCGTCGAGGCCGAGGCTCAGCCCGCCCCGGTGCCGCTGGCACCCGGCATGGTGTCCCTGCCGGTGCTGGGCCAGATCGGCGGCCGGTCGCTGGCCGATGTGGCGGCGCGGCTGCAGGACAGCGCGGATGCCGCCACCGCGGCGCAAACCTCGACCGAGGCCCCCGCCGAGGCCGAACCGCGCAGCGCCGCGGGCTAAGCGACGCTCAGTCGCCGGTCGCGGGCATGTCGGCCTCGATCAGGGCGCGGGCGTCGGCGACATGGCGCGCCACCTCCCGCGACAGCTGGTCGGCATCGGTCACGCCCGCCTCGCGCAGCAGGAAGGCCTGACCGCCGCGGCCGATCTCCTCCATGTCCAGCGGGCGCTCGGTCAGAAGCCGGCTCGCCGCGTGCAGCCGCCACAGGGCGCGCCAGGCGGAGGACAGACGCTCAGCCGCATCGGCCGACAGCAGGCCGCCGCGCCGACCGGCGCGCAGCTGCGCCAGCGTGCCGCGCGCCGGATCGCCCGCCCGCAAGGCGCAGGCCTGTGCCAGCAGGTCGATGTCCTGCAGCCGGCCCGGCCCGCGCCGCGCGTCCAGCGGCCCGTCGGCAGGCTTGGCCGCAAAGAGCCGCGCCCGCATCTGCGCCACGTCGGGCATCACCCGCTCGTCGCCCCCGCGCCGGCGCAGCACGTCGAGCCGCAGGGCCTCGATCTCGTCCGCCAGTGCGTCCGACGCCCCGCCGCAGCGGGCCACGACGCGGGCGCGGGTCAGGGCCAGATGCTCCCAGGTCCAGGCCTCGGTCATCTGATAGCTGCGGAAGCTGTCCAGCGAGGTCGCCACCGGCCCCTGCCGCCCGGAGGGGCGCAGACGCATGTCGACCTCGTAGAGCCGCCCCTCGGCGGTGGGCGCGGACAGGGCGGTCACCATGGCCTGGGTCAGCCGCGCGTAATAGGGACGCGCGGCCAGCGGACGCGGCCCTTCGGAGGCCTCGACCCCCGCCCCGTCATAGACCACGATCAGGTCCAGATCCGACCCGGCATTCAGGACCCGCGCGCCCAGGGACCCCATGCCCAGCACCACCGCGCCGCGCCCCGGCGGCGGGCCGTGGCGGCGGGCGAAATCCTCGGCCGTGACCGGGATCAGCGCCGCGACGCAGGCCCCGGCCAGATCGGCATAATGCACCGCCGCCTCGTCCGCGCCGATCAGGCCGCGCAGGTGATGCACGCCGATGCGGAATTGCCATTCATGCGCCCATCGCCGCGCCGCATCCAGCGCGCGTTCGTAACCGCCGCCGGGCTGGGTCAGCGCCCGCTCCAGCACCCGCGCCAGATCGTCGCGCAGACCCGGCTCGCCCGGCCAGGGCGCGAAGAAGCTGCCGGCCAGCACCCCGTCCAGCACCGCCGGGTGACGCGCCAGATAGGCCGCCAGCGCCGGCGCGGTGCCGCAGATGTCCACGATCAGGTCAATCAGCTGGGGGTTCGCCTCGAAGAGCGAGAACAGCTGCACCCCCGCGGGCAGGCCCGACAGGAACCGGTCAAACCGCGCCAAGGCCTCCTCCGGGTGACCCGCCCCGGCCATACGCGACAGAAGCGGCGCCTCGATCCGGCGGAAGATCTGGCGCGCCAGCTCCGAGCGCAGCGCCGGATAGGCCTGCCAGCCCGCGATGATGTCGCGCGACTGCGCCGACAGCTCGGGCAGCGGTGCGGTGGCGGCCTGCGGCGCGAAGAACCGCTCGGTCAGGTCATGGACGCGGGCCAGCCGCTCCTTGAGATGCGCGCACCAGGCCTGCGGATCGGATGCACCCGACAGGCCCGCGACAACGCGCAGGCCCTCGGGGTCCTTGGGCAGGCTGTGGGTCTGGGCGTCGTTCACCATCTGGATGCGGTGCTCGATGTCGCGATGCGCGCGGTAATGCGCGGTCAGCTCCTCCGCCGCGTCTGCCGGTACCCAGCCCTTCGCAGCCAGCGCCGCAAGCCCGCCCACCGTGTCGCGGCATTGCAGGTCGCGGTCGCGACCGCCCGCGATCAGCTGGCGGGTCTGGGTGAAGAACTCGATCTCGCGGATGCCGCCCCGGCCCAGCTTAAGGTTGTGGCCCGCAACCTCCAGCCGCCCGCCCAAGCCCTTGTGGTCGCGGATGCGCAGGCGCATGTCATGGGCGTCCTGGATGGCGGCGAAGTCAAGATGCTTGCGCCAGACGAAGGGCCGCAGCTCGCGCAGGAAGCGCTGCCCCGCCGCGATGTCGCCCGCCGCGGCGCGAGCCTTGATGAAGGCCGCGCGTTCCCAGGTGCGGCCCTCGGCCTCGTAATAGGCCAGCGCGGCGGCGGTCGAGATACAGACCGGCGTCACCGAGGCGTCGGGCCTCAGCCGCAGGTCCACCCGGAAGACATAGCCGTGCCCGGTCACGTCCGACAGCGTCCCGGTCATGCGCCGCGTGGCCCGGATCAAGGCGGCACGGGCCTCCATCTGGTCGGCCTCGGCATAGGCGGTTTCGTCGAACAGCACGATCAGGTCGATGTCGGAACTGTAGTTCAGCTCGCGCGCGCCGCCCTTGCCCATGGCCAGCGCGAAGATGCCCCCCGCATCGGCCCGGGTCTCGGGCAGCTTGCCGCGCCGGGCCTCGGTCGCCACATGGGCGCGCAGCGCCAGATCGACGGCCCGGTCGGCCAGATCGGACAGCGCGCCGGTCACCTGCTCCAGCGGCCAGACCCCGCCCAGATCGGCCAGCGCGGCCTGCAGCGCCACCCGCCGCTTGGCCCGCCGCAGCGCCACGCCCAGATCCTCGGGCTCCAGCGTCTCGAGGCCCGCCGTCTCGCGCGCGACGACATTGTCATGCTCCAGCGCCGCGACCAGCCAGTCCGCCTCGGACCGCAGGAGCCCCGCCAGATAGGGGCTGCTGCCCGCAGCCCCCGCGATCAGCGCGCGCAGGCGGTCGGGACAGGCGGGAAACAGGCCCGCCAGATCGGCGCCGCGGGCGGGATCGGCAGACAGCGGCAGGCGGGTGATGCGGTCGGAAAAGCTCATGGCCGCCACCTTAGCCGCGGCCCGCGCCCCGTCAACGGCGGCTGGCAGGGGCGGGCCGTCAACCATTCCCGCAGGTTGCGGGCCTGGGGTGCTTTCGGCGCTTGGCCTGTCCGGCAAAGATTGATAGGCTCTGCGACATTCCATCGACCAACCGGAACCATCAGCGCCCGCATGACCAGCCGCGATCTGCCCAGATGCTGCACGGGGCGCACCTGATGCGCCATACGCTTCCCCATGCGCCGCAGTTCTATGTCACGGCCCCGCAGCCCTGCCCCTACCTGCATGGCCGCGCCGAGCGCAAACTGTTCACCGCGCTGCAGGGCGACAATGCGGCCGATCTGAACAACGCGCTGTCGCGGCAGGGCTTCCGGCGCTCGCAGAACGTGCTCTACCGCCCCAGCTGCGAAAGCTGCGTGGCCTGCATGTCGGCGCGCATCCGGGTCGCCGATTTCGCGCCCTCGCGCACGCAGCGCCGCGTCGCGCAGCGCAACGGCGCCCTGCGCCGCCTGGCCACCAGTGCCTGGGCCACCGAGGAGCAGTTCGAGCTGTTCCGCCGCTACCTGGACCGCCGCCATGCCGACGGGGGCATGGCCGACATGGACATCTTCGAATTCGCCGCGATGATCGAGGAGACCCCGGTCAAGACGCGCGTCATCGAATACCGCTGCAGCGACGCCGCCATGCCGGACCTGGCCGAGGGGGACGACCACCTGGCCGGCGTCTGCCTGACCGATGTGCTGGATGACGGGCTGAGCCTGGTCTACAGCTTCTACGATCCGCTGCTGGCCGGGGCCAGCATGGGGACCTACATCATCCTGGATCACATCGAGATCGCCCGGGCGGCGGGGCTGCCCTATGTCTATCTGGGCTACTGGGTGCCGGGCAGCCGCAAGATGGACTACAAGGCTCGCTTCGGCGCGCTGGAGATCTACAAAGGCGGCGTCTGGCAGGATATCGGCGACCCGGAGGCCCATTCCAACGAGGCCCATCCCCTGTCGGTCGATCCGATCGTGGAGCAGGTAGCCCGGATCGCGCTGCCGCAATTCGACCGATAGCGCCCGTCGACACGCGAAAGAAAGTTTCAATTCGCGACCTGCCTGCGTCACTTTCTCCATGAAATGGCATTGACCCGGTCACGGCGTGACCCTAGGTTGCGCCGACGCCGGGTCGGGGAAAGCCCTGCCGGCGGGTGTTTTTGATGGATGGAGCAAGACGATGTCCCGAACAATGACGGGTGCGAGAATGGTGGTCGAGGCGCTGCGCGATCAGGGCGTCGATACCGTATTCGGATATCCGGGCGGGGCCGTGCTACCCATCTATGACGAGATCTTCCAGCAGAACGACATCACCCATGTCCTGGTGCGCCACGAACAGGGCGCCGTCCACATGGCCGAGGGCTATGCCCGCGCCACCGGCAAGCCCGGTGTCGTGCTGGTGACCTCCGGTCCCGGCGCCACGAACGCGGTCACCGGCCTGACCGATGCGCTGCTGGATTCGATCCCGCTGGTCGTGCTGTCGGGACAGGTCCCGACCTTCATGATCGGCACCGACGGGTTCCAGGAGGCCGACACCGTCGGCATCACGCGGCCCTGCACCAAGCACAACTGGCTGGTCAAGGACACCGACAGGCTGGCCGCCACGATCCACAAGGGCTTTCACGTCGCGACCTCGGGCCGGCCCGGACCGGTGCTGATCGACATCCCCAAGGACGTGCAGTTTGCCACCGGTACCTATGTCGGCCCCAAGCAGGTCGATACCGGTCGCTATCAGCCCGCCAAGAAGGGCGATCTGGGTGCGATCACCCGCCTGGTGGAGCTGCTGGAGCAGGCCGAGCGGCCGATCCTCTATACCGGCGGCGGGGTCGTGAACTCGGGTCCCGGCGCCAGCCAACTCCTGCGCGAGCTGGCCGATGCGACGGGATTCCCGGTGACCTCCACGCTGATGGGGCTGGGCTGCTATCCGGCCTCGGGCAAGGCCTGGCTGGGCATGCTGGGCATGCACGGCACCTATGAGGCGAACTTGGCCATGCATGGCTGCGACCTGATGATCAACATCGGCGCGCGCTTCGACGACCGCATCACCGGGCGCGTGGCCGATTTCAGCCCCGGTTCGGTCAAGGCGCATATCGACATCGACCCCAGCTCGATCAACAAGGTCGTCCGCGTGGACGTGCCGATCGTGGGCGATGTGGGCCATGTGCTGGAGGACCTGATGAAGGTCTGGAAGGCGCGCGGCCGCAAGACCAACAGCCCGGCGCTGAAGCAGTGGTGGGCGCAGATCGAGGAGTGGCGCGCCCGCAAGTGCCTGTCCTATCGGAACAGCGACACGATCATCAAGCCGCAGCACGCCTTGGAGCGGCTGGAGGCGCTGACCAAGGGCCATGACCGCTATGTCACGACCGAGGTCGGCCAGCACCAGATGTGGGCCGCGCAGTATCTGGGCTTCGAGGGGCCGAACCGCTGGATGACCTCGGGGGGCCTTGGCACGATGGGCTATGGCCTGCCGGCCTCGATCGGCGTGCAGATGGCGCATCCGGAGGCGCTGGTCATCAACGTCGCGGGCGATGCCAGCTGGCTGATGAACATGCAGGAGATGGGCACCGCGGTGCAGTTCCGCCTGCCGGTCAAGCAGTTCATCCTGAACAACGAGCGCCTCGGCATGGTGCGTCAGTGGCAGCAGCTGCTGCATGGCGAACGCTACAGCCAGTCCTGGTCGGACAGCCTGCCCGATTTCGTGAAGCTGGCCGAGGCCTTCGGCTGCGCCGGTGCGCAGGTGCGCGATCCCAAGGATCTGGACGCGGCCATCCAGCAGATGATCGACTATGACGGTCCCTTCATCCTGGACGTGCTGGTCGAGAAGCACGAGAACTGCTTCCCGATGATCCCGTCGGGCAAGCCGCATAACGAGATGCTGCTGGGCGAGGCCGAGACGCAGGGCGTCATCGAATCCGAAGGCGCGGTGCTGGTCTGAGACCGGCCGGAGAGAGGGCAGAACCATGAGCGCTTTGAACATCCAGAAGGGCATGTCCAGCCATTCGGCCTATGACCTGCGCGACCCCCACGCCCCGCGCGAGGAGAGCCACACCCTGGCCGTCCTGGTCGAGAACGAGCCGGGCGTGCTGGCCCGCGTAATCGGCCTGTTTGCAGGCCGCGGCTACAACATCGACAGCCTGACCGTGGCCGAGGTGGACCATACCGGCCACCGCTCCCGCATCACGGTGGTGACGCGTGGCACCCCGGAGGTGATCGAGCAGATCAAGGCGCAGCTGGGCCGCATCGTGGTCGTCCACGAGGTCCACGACCTGACGGTCGAGGGTCCGGCGGTCGAGCGTGAGTTGGGCCTCTTCAAGGTGCGCGGCAGCGGCGAGAAGCGCGTCGAGGCGCTGCGCATCGCCGAGATCTTTCGCGCTAACGTGGTCGATTCGACGCTGGAGAGCTTCGTCTTCGAACTGGTCGGCACGCCGTCCAAGCTGGACGCCTTTGCCGACCTGATGCGTCCCCTCGGGCTGATCGACTTGGCACGGACGGGCGTCGCCGCCCTGTCGCGGGGGGTCTGATCGACTGCCGCCCGCCTTAGCGGGCGGCTCCGCTGCGCGACTGGTGATAGGCGGCGGGACGCAGGCCCATGGGCTTGTGGACGGCCGGCACCGCAGCGCCGCAATCCTGCCCTGCGACGACGCGCAGCGTCGGCCGGGCTGCCGGTTGCGTTTCAGCCAGGAGTTGCGGCAACTGCGGACAACGCTGTTCGGACAGGATCGACACCGACAGCGCGTGGCGCAGATTGCCCACCGTTCGCGTGTCGAGTTCGACCAGATCCCCAGGCTGCGGCCAGTCGCCCGGTCCGACGAAATTCTCCTGACCTTGCAGATAAGCCAATGTCGCCTGATCTTCGCACCAGATGATCGCCTTTTCGCGCGATCCACTGCTCCATACGACAACCCCGATCATGGGCGCCCCTTCATAAGAATCGGCGCAACCGCGCCATATGGTGTCAATTCAAACATCTGTTTTGTGCGAACCTGAGCCGACTAAAGCAGAAACCCGCCGATTTGCCAGCGATTTTCTTCCTAATGTCGAATTTTATTTCACCTTTGGGTTGTTACGTGGCGCGGCAGGCACAACCGTCAACCTCGACCCGCGGGGGCTTTTTCCTACACTCGCGCGGCGGCCCGTGCTCCACGCCAAAGGGCGGTCGAGGACGCGGAACCGTCCCCGCCCGGCCAAGGGTCTTCGAATCAGCGGATGCGACCCGCCTGCACGTCAGCCACGGCGCGGCGGACCTGGGCCAGACGCTGCGCGCGGGCCGGATGCGTGCCCATCACGTGGTTGCCCGGATCGGGGATGCGCTGAAACAGGGCCGATCCGCTGATCGGATCGTAGCCCGCGTTCAGGGCGATGATCGCGCCCAGATAGTCGGCTTCCAGCTCCCACTCCTTGGAGTAGTAGCGCGCGCCCACTGATGCGCCGATCTCCTGCGCGCGGGCGACGGCGCTGGTGTCGCCGCCATAGGCGGAGGCGAGGCTGCCCAGCACCACCGCGGCGGCGGTCGCCGCCCCCGACTTGCGGTCCAGGTGGTTCAGGATGTGGTGCGCGGCCTCATGGCCCACGACGAAGGCGATCTCGTCCGGCGACCGGGTCTGCGCGATCAGCGACAGGGTGAAGCCGACGATCGGCCGGCCGTTGCGGTCGACCGTCTGAAAGGCGTTCGGCTCCAGCCCGGGCCGGTCATCGACGACGAAGATGAAGTCGCAGCTGATCGGCGCGGTGCGGCGGTTGAGGCAGTCCTGCCGCACCGCGGGCTCCATCCGGCGCATGACCTGCACGAAGCTGCGCGCCGCCCCGTCCGGCGTGCCGCTGTGGGGTGCAGAGGGCGCGGGCAGGACCGGTGCCGCGGGCGCGGAATAGGGGTCGGGCCGCGGGCCGGTCGGCATCGGTGCGGGCATGGGCGCGCAGCCTGCCAACGTCACGGTCGCCGCGACCAATCCTGCCAGCCAGCCCCGCGCGATCATTCTGCCCATCCTGCCACATCCCGTTCGGGCGCCGCCCCGGCGACGCGTCATTCCGCGCCAGTTTAACCCCTGCCCGGTCCGCGTAAAGCCCGCCTGCTTGCCGCTGCCGCCCATTCACGCGATTGTCGGGGCAACCGCCAGGGAGAATCGCATGTTCACCATCGAACACGACTTCGACGCCACCGTCATCACGCTGATCGACGAGGCCGAACCGGGCACGCGCCCCCTGAACGAGGACGTGGTGATCCTGGGCTTCGACGACCGCGTCGTGCTGGAGCAGATGGACGAGGACGGCGACGATGTTGTGCGCATCAGCCTGTCCATGCACCAGCTGACCGAGCTGCGCCTGGCGCTGAACCTTCCCGAAGGGAACTACCGCATCGACAAGCAGCCCTGACGCGCGGCTGCCCAACCGGAGATCGACTTGCCTCAGAAAAACGACGCCGCCGTGGAGTTCCTGGCCACCCGCCGGTCCCACCCGCCCAAGCTGATGACCGCCCCCGGCCCGGATGCCGGGCAGATCCGCGACCTGCTGACGCTGGCCGCGCGCGTGCCCGACCACGGCAAGCTGGAGCCGTGGCGCTTCGTCGTGCTGGGCCGGCAGACGCTGGACGCGCTGGCGCCGGTGCTGCACGACGCGGTGCTGGCCGCGGGTCAGGACCCGGCGCAGGCCGCGAAGGCCGCCTCGGCGCTGGCCTCGCCGGTGATCGTCGCGGTGGTATTCAGCCCGGTCGACAGCCCCAAGGTCCCGGAGTGGGAACAGATGCTGTCGGCGGGGGCGGTCTGCCTGGGGCTGGTGAACGCCGCGCTGGCCCATGGCTGGGCCGCCGCCTGGCTGACGGGCTTTGCCGCGCTGGATGCGGGCTTCGCGCAGGCGCATCTGGGCGTCGTGGCGCCGGAACGGATCGCCGGGCTGATCCATATCGGCACGCGCGGGGCCACCCCGCCAGAACGGCCCCGCCCCGACATCGACGCCAAGACCGCGTGGCGGCCATGATGCCGGTGACCGCGCTGGCGCGGGGCTGGGCGGACCTGCTGCGGCCCTCGGTCCTGCGGCTGGCGGTGCTGGGCGTGGCGCTGACGCTGGTGCTGTTCGTGGCGTTGCAGGCGGCGATCTTCTGGGCGCTGCGGCTGTGGCTGCCCGGCGGGCTGGAGCTGCCGTGGCTGGGCACGGTGCAGTTCGGCGACGTGCTGTCCTGGGGGTCGCTGGCGCTGTTCCCGGTCATGGGCATCTTCCTGATGGCCCCGGTCGCGGCGGGCTTTGCCGGCCTCTTCTCCGAGACCGTCGCGGCGCGGGTCGAGGCGATCCACTATCCCCACCGCCAGGGGGCGTCGCTGGACTTCCTGGACGGGCTGCTGGAATCGGTCGCGGTCGTGGCGGCGATTCTGGGCGTGGCGGTGCTGAGCCTGATCCTGACGCCCTTCATCGGCCCCTTCGCGCCGGTCCTGTTCTTCGGGGCGAACGGCTGGCTGCTGGGGCGCGAGTTCTTCCAGATGGCCGCCCGGCGGCATCTGGAGGAGGGTCCTGCCCGCGCGCTGCGTCAGGCGCATTCGGGAAAGGTGACCGCGACCGGGGTGCTGGTCGCGGTGGGGCTGGTCATCCCGGTGGTGAACGTCACGGTGCCGCTTCTGGCGGCGGCGGCCTTCACCCACCTGTTCCAGATGATCAGCGGACCAGCTGATCCAGGTTCGAGATATCGGCCCGCGTGACGATCCCGCCCAGGATCATCCATGCGATCACCGCCCAGAGCAGGCTGGTGATCGCGGTCGTCCACAAGAGCTTGCGCCGCCAGTTGACGCCCGAAGGCGCCCCCGCATGGGTGCCCGGAACGACCGATCCCGCATCCGCCTGACTGCGCTGGCCGATCGGCATGACGCAGAACAGCGTCAGGAACCACAGCGATGCGAAAAGGACGATGCCGCCGGTCAGGTTCATCAGACTTGCTCCAGTTCGATCAGGCAGCCGTTGAAGTCCTTGGGGTGCAGGAACAGCACCGGCTTGCCATGGGCGCCGATCTTTGGCTCTCCACTGCCCAGGACGCGGGCGCCCTGCCCCTTCAGGTGGTCGCGGGCGGCCAGGATGTCCTCGACCTCATAGCAGATGTGGTGGATGCCGCCGGCCGGGTTGCGGTCCAGGAAGGCTTGAATGGGGCTGGCCTCGCCCAACGGGTGGAGCAGCTCGATCTTGGTGTTGGGCAGCTCGATGAAGATCACGGTCACGCCGTGATCGGGTTCGTCCTGGGGCGCGCCGACGCGGGCGCCCAGGGCGGTTTCGTATTGCGCGGCCGCGGCCCCCAGGTCGGGGACGGCGATGGCGACATGGTTCAGACGACCGATCATCACACCCTCCGTTTGCCGCCTTGTAAGCCGTCGGAGCGGTTCAGGAAAGGAAAAGCGGCGTCGTTAACGGCTTCTTAGCGACTCTGGTATTAGCTGGTCCTGCCGGGATTAAGAAAGGGACCGATCATGGTGACGGAACTGGAAACGAACGCTGCCAAGCCCTTGCCGCAATGGCGATTGTCGCTGCCCGGCCGGCCGCTGACCGGCCTGACGGTGCTGGTGATCGAGGATTCGCGCTTTGCCAGCGAGGCCGTGCGGCTGCTGTGCCTGAAATCGGGTGCGCGGATTCGCCGCGCGGACTGCCTGCGCTCCGCGGCCCGGCATCTGCGCAGCTATCGTCCCGCGGTGGTGATCGTCGATCTGGGCCTTCCCGACGGCGACGGGGTGGCGCTGATCGCGGAGCTGACGGCGGCCGAACCGCGGGTACCGGTGATCCTGGCGATGTCGGGCGATCCGGACCGCGCCGGAGAGGCGCTGGCCGCGGGGGCCGACGGCTTCCTGCCGAAGCCGGTCGAGAGCCTTGCCATCTTCCAGCAGGCGATCCTCTCGACGCTGCCCGCGGGCAGCGCCTATCCGGGGCCGCGTGCGGTGCCCGACGACGTGATCCAGCCCGATGCGTCCGGCCTGCGCGACGATCTGGCCCATGTGGCCGAGGTTCTGTCCAGCGCCCAGGATACGGCCGAGATCGACTACATCGCGCGCTTTCTGGCCGGGGTGGCACGCTCGGCCCATGATCCGGCGCTGGAGGCCGCGGCCGCCGCACTGGCGCGCGACCATGTGGCGGGATACGCGCTGGCCACCGATCTGGCGCGCATCAGCGGCATGGTCCAGGACCGCCTGTCCCGCGTGGCCGAGATGTGAGGCTCAGGCGGTCAGGCCCGGATCGCCGCCCATCTCCAGTCCAGGAAAGACCGTCCCCTCCAGAACGTCGCGCGCAATGCCGAAATTGGCGTGCATCGCCCAGGCCGCGTAGGCGCGGATGTCGCGAAGCGGCATCAGGTCGCGCCCGTCATAGAGGTCGCCCTCGGCCAGTCCCGGCCAGCCGCCCCAGACCTGTCCGCCGCGGACCGCCCCGCCCGCGGCAAGCATCGCGCCGCCGGTGCCGTGGTCGGTCCCGGCCGATCCGTTCTCGCGCACGGTGCGGCCGAACTCGGTCATCGCCATGACCGTGGTGCGGTCCCAATGGGCCCCGAGCGCGTCGCGCAGCGTCAGGATCGTGTCGGCCAGCCGCCCCAATGCGCGGGTCATGCTGCCCGCCTGCCCCGCATGCGTGTCCCAGCCCGCAACCGAGAAGGTCGCGATCCGCGTCTCGCCGTTCAGCCGGTCGGCGGCAAAGCGGGCCAGCTGCAGATGCTCCTCTCCGGGGGCGCTCTCCATCAGCTCGGGCGACAGGCCGGTGATGATCTCCATCGCCTGCCGGCTGGCATCGCGGAACAGCGGATCGTCGTGATAGATGTGATCCAGCAGCAGCTGCGCCTGCGGGGTCAGGGTCATGTTGGCCTCGGGGGTCCAGCTTTTCGCCGGGGCCGCTCCGCGCAGGATCGGCATCTGCGCGACGCCCACCGAATAGGCCGTCTCGGAACTCTGGCCTGGCATCTGCTGCAGCAGCCGGTTCAGCCAGCCGTCCTGCTGGGCGTTCAGGCCGACATCGGTGCCGGTTCCGGCCTCCAGCATGTTCTGGCCGTCGAAATGGCTGCGCTTGTCACGATAGGGCGTCGAGACCGCGGGCGCGAAGCCCAGCTGCCCCGCCCGCCACAGCGGCAGCAGCGCCTCCAGCCCCGGATGCAGCGCATAGAACCCGTCCAGATCCGTGGCGCCGTGATCGGGGCCCAGGGACAGCGTCTTGCGCAGCGCGGAAAGGTTGCGGTCGCCATAGGGCTGGAACGCGTCCAGCCCGTCCATCGCCCCACGCAGGATGATGACCACCAGGCGGTTCTCTCCGGGGGCCGCGGCAAAGGTCGCGCTGGACAGCAGCGGATGGGCCGCAGCCGAACAGCCGATCAGCGCGGTGGATTTCAGGAACAGGCGGCGCGTCAGCATGGCGTCATCTCCGGTTGAAATCGGCCGAGGCCAGGACCAGTGCAATGCCCTCGGCCTGGCTCTCGGCCCGCGGCACGGCCCACTCCAGCGACCCCGAGGCCGTGTCGGCCAGGGTGCTGCGCAGGAAGGCGCGCGCATCGGGAAGGGGCGCGGCCAGCCGCTCGGGGTGGCTCATCGCCCAGGAGATCCGCATGGCCAGGCCCTGCGGGCTGGCCCAGGCCGCGGCCTCCTCGGGCCAGCCGTCCGGGCCGGGCGGGCCGACCCAGGGCTGCCCCATCACCGCCAGCGGCTGCAGCAGGACCGTCTGCAGGTCGCGGCCGGGCATAGCCCGGACCCGCGCGCCGTCCAGCCCCAGGGCGCGCAGGCTGGCCGCCAGGAACTCAAAGGGCTGGCGCATCTTGGCGCGGAAATGCGTCTCCAGCTCGGGCGCCTCGGCCAGGGCCAGGTTCATCGCGCCCAGATTGCCGCCGCTGTCGACGAAGACGCCCACCAGCCGATCGACCAGGGCCGCGGGCGGATCGTCGGCGATGAAATGCACGGCCATCTTGCGCGCCAGGTGCCGGGCCGTGGCCTCATGGCCCGCCAGCGTGTCGATGACCGCGCGGATGTCGTCCAGGCTGGGCTTGCCGCCGCCGTAGTCGCGGCCCAGCACCGTCTCGGCGCCCGGTTCGGCGCGGGCGGGGCGAAAGACGCCCGGCTGGCGCGGGTTGTAGGTCAGCCCGGTCAGCAGCTCGGCCAGCTGCTCGACATCGCGCTGGCTGTAGGCCGCGCCGACGCCCAGGCTGTGCAGCTCGATCATCTCGCGGGCGTGGTTCTCGTTCAGGCCGGTCGCGCGCTTGGGGTTCTTGCGCGCCTCGACCGAGTTCGGCCCCACCGCCCGCGCCTGATCCAGAAAGCGCAGCATGGCGGGATGGGTCTCGGCCGCGAACATCATGTCGGCGAAGCGCCCGGACAGATGTGGGCGGATCGCCTCCTCGACCATCGAGACCCCGAACAGGTCCAGATAGACCGTGCCGCCCCGGACGGTGAAGTGATCGGCCCAGAACGCCACCAGACGCTCTCCGAAGCCGGAGGGGTCGTCCACCGCCCGCGCGAAGCGGCCGCGGATCGCGGCGGTGACGGCGCCGCGCAGCGCCTGACGGTGCCGGCGGTCGGCCTGGCGCGCATCGGGCCTGTCCTGGCGCAGGTCGCGCTTCAGCAGCTGCGCCGTCTTCTGCCAGTCGCGCACCTGATCCAGCGTCACCCCCTGAGGATCGGGCGCGGTCGCGGCGGCGACAGCGGCGGCGACCCCTGCGGGATCGGCCGGGGGCGTCAGGCGCGGCGACAGGCCATAGCCGAGCCGCAGCGCCGCAAGATGGGCATAGCTGGTCATGCGAGGACGGACCCCTTGGCAGTTGCTGCTGCGCAGCACCCTGCCATGATCCGCCCCCCGCTGTCAGGTCACTCTTTCGGCAACGTCCGCAGGCGCAGCTCGCGCATCTGCTCGTTGGTGGGCTCACTGGGCGCGCCCATCATCAGGTCCTCGGCGCGCTGGTTCATCGGGAACATGATGACCTCACGGATGTTCTGCTCGTCGGCCAGCAGCATCACGATGCGGTCGATGCCCGCGGCGCACCCCCCGTGCGGCGGCGCGCCATAGCGGAACGCCTTGACCATGCCGCCGAAGCGCTTCTCGACCTCGGAGGCCGGGTAGCCTGCCAGCTCGAAGGCCTTGAACATGATCTCGGGGGTGTGGTTGCGGATCGCGCCACTGATCAGCTCATAGCCGTTGCAGGCCAGGTCGTACTGGTATCCCAGCACCTCCAGCGGATCGCCCTGCAGCGCCTCCATCCCGCCCTGTGGCATGGAGAAGGGGTTATGGCTGAAGTCGATCTTGCCGTCGTCGGTCTTCTCGTACATCGGGAAATCGACGATCCAGGCGAACTTGAACTGGTTCTCGTCGATCAGGCCCAGCTCGCGCCCGATCTCGGTGCGGGCGCGGCCCGCGACGGCCTCGAACTGGTCGGGACGCCCGCCCAGGAAGAAGGCCGCATCGCCCTCGGCCAGGCCCAGCTGCGTGCGGATCGCCTCGGTCTTCTCGGCCCCAAGCGCCTTGGCGATTGGACCGGCGGCCTCGGTCGTGCCATCCTCGGCCTTGCGCCAGAAGATGTAGCCCATGCCGGGCAGGCCCTGGCTCTGGGCGAAGGCGTTCATGCGGTCGGCGAACTTGCGGCTGCCGCCGGTCGGCGCGGGAATGGCGCGGACCTGGGTGCCCTCCTGCTCCAGCAGCTTGGCGAAAATGCCGAAGCCAGACCCGCGGAAGTGATCGCTGACGATCTGCATCTCGATCGGGTTCCGGAGGTCCGGCTTATCGGTGCCGTATTTCAGCAGGCTCTCGGCATAGGGGATCAGCGGCCAGTTGGCATCCACGCGGCGGCCGCCGCCGAACTCCTCGAATAGGCCCTGGATGACCGGCTGGACGGTGGCGAACACGTCCTCCTGCCGGACGAAGGACATCTCCATGTCCAGCTGATAGAAATCGGTCGGGCTGCGGTCGGCGCGCGGGTCCTCGTCGCGGAAGCACGGGGCGATCTGGAAGTACTTGTCGAAGCCCGCGACCATGATCAGCTGCTTGAACTGCTGAGGCGCCTGCGGCAGGGCATAGAACTTGCCCGGATGCAGCCGCGACGGTACCAGGAAGTCGCGCGCGCCCTCGGGGCTGCTGGCCGTGATGATCGGCGTCTGGAACTCGGTGAAACCCTGGTCCCACATGCGGTTGCGAATCGAGCGCACGACCTTCGAGCGCAGCATGATGTTGTTGTGCAGGCTCTCGCGGCGCAGGTCCAGGAAGCGGTAGGCCAGCCGCGTCTCCTCGGGGTAGTTCTGGTCGCCGAAGACCGGCAGGGGCAGCTCCTCCGCGGGGCCCAGCACCTCGATCTCGGTCGCATAGACCTCGATCTCGCCGGTGGGCAGCTTGGGATTGACCAGCGACGCGTCGCGCAGCTTCACCCGCCCGTCGATGCGGATGACGGTCTCGGCCCGCAGCCGGTCCATCGCGGCGAAGGCGGGGCTGTCGCTGTCGGCCAGGACCTGCGTCATGCCGTAATGGTCGCGCAGGTCGACGAACAGCACGCCCCCGTGGTCGCGGACCCGGTGGACCCAGCCCGACAGGCGGACGGTGGTTCCGGCATCGGCGGCCTTCAGGTCGCCGCAGGTATGGCTGCGATAGGCGTGCATGAGCGTTTTCCCCAAGATTTCAGCCCCCGCACAAAGCGCGGGACGGCCGGGAAGTCAACTGCTCAGAACGGCCGCACCACATTGCCGCTGTAGAAATAGACGCCCATGCCGACGGCAAACAGCACGTTTCCCGCCACCGCATGCAGCGCCCACGCCGCCGGAAAGCCGTGCCGCAGATAGGCGCGCGCGAAGAACCAGCCCCCCACGAAGGTCATGATCGCCACGATCCAGGACCAGTACATCAGATGCGCGAAGGAGAAGACCGCTGCGTTCAGCGCGATGGCGGCCCGCCCTTGGGGCAGGATCGCGCCATAGCGGTGAAAGAACAGCGGACGGAAGATCAGCTCCTGCGGCAGGGCCGACAGGATCGGATAGAAGGTCCAGATGACCAGCAGGAATTCGGGCCGGTGGCGGGGCATGGCGAACAGCGCCTCGGGGCGCATCCAGGCCAGGATCAGCCAGCCTGCCGCCAGCGTGGCCAGCGCGATGCCCGCCAGCTCCTGCCAGGGCATCCGCCGCCAGCCGCGCACCAGCACCCGCCAGCGGAACCCGCCGGTGATCCACAGCAGCGCCATGCCCGCCAGGCTGAACAGGGCCAGCGCGGTGAACAGCCGCTCGGGCGGCAGGAACAGCGCGATGGCCAGCGGCGCCCCGACATAGAGCGCCGCGAACTCGACCCTGAGCCAGCGCCGCGGCGCTAGCGGACCAGACGCGCCTGCAGCCATCGCGCCCAATCCGCAGCCGACCCCACGAAGGCGTTGATGTCCGTATCCCCCTGGATGCCCGGAACGATGCCCGTGCCGGTATACTGCCAGAAGGTCCAGCGCTGTCCCGGATAGGTGACACTGGGATGATCCGCGACCGAGCGCAGCCAGAACTCCGCGTTCATGCGGCCCATCTGGTTCTCGCGGTAGAAATCGACGGTGGTGTAGATGATCGGGCGCTGGCCGTAATGGCGGCCGACGATCTGCATGAAGACCTCGGCCTCGCGCAGGACCTCGGCGGCCGGGGGCCGGCGGGGGCAGTTGCGCGAATTGGTCCATTCCATGTCCAGGACGGGCGGCAGCGATCCGGCCTCGCGCGGGACGTTCCGGATGTACCAATAGGCGTTCTCGGCGCCCGAACGGCAGAAGTAGTAGAAATGATAGGCGCCCCGCGGGATGCGGGCCTGCGCGGCCTCATACCAGTAGCGGCGGAAGTTCGGGTCGGCATGATCGCCGCCCTCGGTCGCCTTGATGAAGGCGAAGCTGATGCCCGCGCCGCGCACCCGGTTCCAGTCGATGTCCCCCTGCCAGCGCGAGATGTCGATGCCATGGACCGCGTGGCCATAGGGGGCGCCGTTGCGCCACTGATGCGGCGCGCGGTCGCCCAGCTGCGGATTCGCACCCGGTCCGGGCGCCACCTGATAGCCGGAATAGCCGCCCCCCCGCGGCGGCGTGCGCCCGCAGGAAACGGCGAATGTCACCACCGCCAGTCCCAGCAACAGCTTTGTCAGAAATTTCATGCCTGCCCCGTCCTTCCGTCAGAAGATACCGCCCGCGGCGCTTTGCGCGCCATTATCGGGCCGTTATCTCAAAACCGTGAGGCAATGTCATCGGTGCAGGGTGGTCACGGTTGCGTCAACCGCGACGCAGTGCGCCCCGAACGGCGGTCCGGGGCGCGCAGCAGGATCAGTTCGCGGGTGCGGGGGCCTCGGCCGGGGCATCCTCGCCGGCCGGGCGGGCTGCGGTGCCGACCGGGCCGGTGGCGCCGTCGGCGGGGGTATCGGCGCCCGGCGTGGTCGGGGCGCCGACATCCTCGCCCAGCCCCTCGGCGTCGGTGACGGGCGTGCCGGCCGGGGGCGGCGTAGTGGCGATGCCGTCGTTCTGCTCATTCGCACCGGGGGTGAAGACGAAGAACACTACCGCCGCGACCAGCAGAGCCAAGGCGATGGCGATGAGCGCGGGCTTGTGCTTGCGCGCGGCCTTTTCGGGATTCTCGTGATTGTAGGACATGGCGTGGGCTTCCTCTGTGTCTGGGGGCCAACGTCAGCAGGGGGACAGGGTTCCGCCGCCCGCCCCCCCGCCCGCGCGCCGTGCCTGCGGCGGCTTGGCAAACGCGGCGATGCTCTGTCATGAAGGCCGCCAACCGCGCCCATCCGCAGGAGACGCCATGACCCCGCCCGACCTGCCGCCCGCCCTTGTCGCGGACCGGCCCGCCGCCGCCGACCGCGCCTTCGTCACGCTGGTCACAAACCCGGCCTATCTGCCCGGCGCGCTGGCGCTGCTGCGCTCGCTGCGGCTGACCGGCACGCGCGCCGATCTCGCGGTGATGCATCGCGGCCTGAACGCGACGCAGCAGGATCAGCTGAGATCCCTGGGCGCGCGGCTGATCCGGGCCGAGCTGCTGGACACGTCCGAGGCGTTCGATCAGGCCCATGCCCGCGACGCGCTGCACGCCCGCGCGGCCTTCCTGCGCGGGGCCAAGCCTGATTTCCACACGCCCCTGGACAATTTCGTCAAGCTGCGCCTGTGGCAGCTGGATTACGCGCGCTGCGTCTTCATCGACGCCGATGCGCTGGTCCTGCGGCCGGTGGACAAGCTGTTCGACTTTCCCGAATTCTGCGCCGCGCCCAATGTCTATGACGGGCTGGACGGGTTCGGGCGGATGAATTCCGGCGTATTCACAGCCCGGCCGGACCCTGCCACCTTCGCGGCGATGATGGCGCATCTGGACCGGCCGGGGGTCTTCTGGCGGCGCACGGACCAGACCTTCCTGCAGGATTTCTTCCCTGACTGGCAGGGCCTGTCGATCCATCACAACCTGCTGCAGTATGTCTGGACCCACATGCCCGCGCTGTGGGACTGGGGTCAGATCCGCATCCTGCATTTCCAGTATGAAAAACCGTGGGAGGACCATCCCAAGGTCCCCGCCCTGCGGCCGCTGATCGACCTGTGGCGTCATGTCGCGGAGGGCGGGGTGATGCCCGATCTGACGGCCCTGCCCGCCCCCCCGGTCCCCGCCTGATGCGCGTCGCGCTGACCGGGGCGGGCGGCATCCTGGGCCAGACGCTGTCGCGCGCGCTGGCGGCGGCCGGGCACAGGGTCACGCCGCTGGACCGGGCGCATAGCTGGGCGCTTGGGCAGCCGGTCGATCTGTCGGGCCAGGACGCGCTGATCCATGCCGCCTTCGCCCATGCGCCCGGCCGCTATCGCGGGGGCGAGGGCGACGATCCGGCAGGCTTCGTCGCGGCCAATCTGGACGGCACGCGGCGGCTGTTCGACGACGCGACGGCGGCGGGCGTCGGGCGGGTGCTGTTCCTGTCCTCGCGCGCGGTCCATGACGGGCACCCTGCGGGGCTGCGGCTGCCGGACGACCTGCCCGCCCGGCCCACGACCCTCTACGGTCAGGTCAAGGCCCAGGCCGAGGCGCATCTGGCCGCCCTGCCCCTCTCGGGCACCGCGATCCGGGCGACCGGCGTCTATGGTTCGGGTGCGGCGTGGAAATGGGCCGGGCTGATCGCGGATTACCGCGCGGGCCGGCCCGTCGCCCCCCGCGTCGCGACCGAGGTCCATGCCGACGACCTGGCCCGCGCCGCCCTGCTGCTGCTGGACCGGGCGGACGCGCCCGCCACCGTCAATTGCAGCGATCTGGTGCTGGACCGGCACGACCTGCTGGCGCACGTGCAGCGGCTGACCGGCTGTCCGCATCCACCGCCGCCCCGGGCGGATGCGACGGGGCTGCGGATTTCCGACTGCGCGGCGCTGGCCGCCCTGGGCTGGCGCCCCGGCGGCACGGCGCTGCTGGCCCGCACGCTGGCGGACTGCGTGGACGCGCCCTAGCCCCGGCGCATCGCGGCCATGCCCAGGACGCGCGCGCGCTTGCGCGGGTCGCTGTCGAAGAGCGCGGCCAGCTGTTCGGTGATCGCGCCGCCCAGCTGTTCGGCATCGGTGATCGTCACGGCCCGCTGATAGTAGCGGGTCACGTCATGGCCGATGCCGATGGCCAGCAGCTCGACCGCGCGGCGCTTCTCGACCATGGCGATCACGTCGCGCAGATGGCGTTCCAGGAAGTTCGCGGGGTTCACCGACAGGGTGCTGTCATCGACCGGCGCCCCGTCCGAGATGACCATCAGGATCTTGCGCGCTTCGGGGCGCTTGACCAGGCGGCGATGCGCCCATTCCAGCGCCTCGCCGTCGATGTTCTCCTTCAGCAGGCCCTCCTTCATCATCAGGCCCAGATTGGGCCGAACCCTGCGCCAAGGCGCGTCGGCGGGCTTGTAGATGATGTGGCGCAGGTCGTTCAGGCGGCCGGGCTGGGCCGGACGACCCGCGGCCAGCCAGGATTCGCGGGCCTGCCCGCCCTTCCAGGCGCGGGTGGTGAAGCCCAGGATCTCGACCTTGACGTTGCAGCGCTCAAGCGTGCGGGCCAGCACGTCGGCGCAGATCGCCGCGATGCTGATCGGGCGGCCGCGCATCGACCCGGAATTGTCGATCAGCAGCGTCACGACCGTGTCGCGGAACTCGGTGTCCTTCTCGATCTTGAAGGACAGCGGCATGGTGGGGTTCGCCACCACGCGCGCCAGACGGCCTGCGTCCAGGACGCCCTCCTCCTTGTCGAACTCCCAGCTGCGGTTCTGCTGGGCCTGCAGACGGCGCTGCAGCTTGTTGGCCAGGCGGCTGACCGCACCGCGCAGGGGCTCCAGCTGCTTGTCCAGATAGGCGCGCAGACGCTCCAGCTCGGCCGTGTCGGCCAACTCCTCGGCGCGGATCTCCTCGTCCCAGGTCTGGGCGAAGACGGTGTAATCGGGGCTGGCCTCGCTGACCGGCGGCGGCAGATCGGGCGGCATGTCGGCATCGGGCATCTCGGCCTCGTCCGCCATCTCCTCGTCCGAGCTGTCGTCCATGCTGACCTGGGCCTGACGCTCGTCCTGGGTCTGCTCCTGGCTGCGCTCGGGGCTGGCCTCGGCCTCCTCGCTATCATCCTGGTCGCGCGACTGGTTGTCGCCCGACTCCTCGTCCTGCTCGGCATTCTCCTCGGCGTCGTCATTCTCGGGCTGGTCGGGATCGTCGCCCAGCTGGTCGCCATAGCCCAGATCGCTGATGATCTGCCGCGACAGGCGCGAGAACGCCGCCTGATCGGCCAGCGCGCCGTTGACGTCGGCCAGCGCGCCCGCCGCCTGGCTCTCCACGAAGGGACGCCACAGGTCGGCCACATGCTGCGCACCGGCGGGCAGCGCGCGCCCCGTCGCCGCCTGCCGCAGGATATAACCCGCCGCGACCGACAGCGGCGCATCGGCCGGCGCCTTGATCTGGGCATAGCCCTTGCGGTCGGCCTCCGCGCCGATCCGCGCGTCGATGTTCGACAGCGCCCCAGGCATGTCCCGCGCGCCCAAGGCTTCGCAGCGCGCCGTTTCCATCGCGTCGTAGAGCTCGCGCGCCATGGGACCGGCCGGCGCGTAGCGCGCATGGGTGCCCGCGTCATGGTGCCGCAGCTTCATCGCCAGCGCGTCGGCGGTGCCGCGCGCCAGCAGCACCTCGTCGCGGCTCATCCGACGGCTGACCTGCGGCAGGCGCATCGTGTCGCCCGCGACGCCCGCCGGGTCCGCGCTGAAGGTCACGGTCAGATCCGCGTCGTCTGCCAGGGCGCGGGTCGCCTCGGTCAGGGCCTTCTTGAACGGATCGGCGGGATTGTCGGACTTTTTCATGGTCTTTATAGACCACCACCCGCCGCGCCAGACAAGGCCCCGCGACAACCCTGCGCGCAGCGATCGCTGAACCCGGGGCGGGTTTTGGGTGTTGGCTCCACTCATATGTCCTGCAGGAGCCCCGCCATGTCTAAACCCCGTATCGCCGTCATCATCAGCTCGACCCGCGAAGCCCGCTTCGCCGACAAGCCCGCCGCCTGGCTCATGGAGAAGGTCAAGGACCACGACGCGCTGGAGTTCGAGCTGGTCGACCTGCGCGAGCAGGACCTGCCCTTTTTCGACGAGGCCGCGTCGAACCTCTGGGCGCCCTCCAAGGACCCGCGCGCCGTCGCCTGGCAGCAGAAGCTGGCCGGATTCGACGGCTTCATGTTCGTGGTCGCGGAATACAACCGTTCGGTCACCGGGGCGCTGAAGAACGCGCTGGACCAAGCCTACAAGGAGTGGAACCGCAAGCCGATGACCGCACTGGCCTATGGCAGCCTGGGTGGCGCGCGCGCGATGGAGCAGCTGCGCCTGATCGCGATCGAGCTGCAGATGGTCCCCTGCCGCAACGCGGTCCATATCGGCGGCGGCGACTTCTTTAAGGTCTCGCCCTTGGGCGAGGACGCGCCCATCAGCACCATCGAGCAGAACCTGAAAGGCGCGCTGGACGCCACGCTGGAGGAGCTGGCCTTCTACGCCAAGCTGCTCAAGGACGCGCGCTAATCGCGGCAGACATCCGGGGTCCGGTCTTCGGGTCCCGCCCACTTGCTCAGCGCGATGCGCGAGGGGGCGCCGATCTCCTCGCGCCGGGTGCCGTCGCCCCGTTCGACGATGATCCGCCCCGACAGCAGGTTCCAGTCGCAGCGCAGGCTGCTGCCGTCGATGCGGTCATAGTTTTCCTGCGTGACGCCCGCCACGACCAGCGCGCCGCCACGCTCGGCCACGGTCAGGCACCGCGACCAAGCGTCGCTGCCGATGGCACTGTTGCCCGACACTATCTGCAACCCGCCCGCCGGGCTGACCTCCAGCACGGCGACCTGCCTGGCCATCGGTCCGGTCCAAGCGATTCCCCGCGCGACCAGCAGCGGCTTGCCCGCCCGGTCGTCGGGGGCGCCCGCCACGATCACCAGATCGGCCATGTCGGGGTCGGCCCCCGCCATCAGGATGGCGCGCTCCTCTCCCATGGTGACGGCCACCATGTCCAGCACCTGTACCGACAGGATGCGTGGCAGGACGGCGGCCTCATCAGGGGTCAGTTCGGCTGCGGCCGGCGCGGCTGTCATGAGCAGCAGCGCCAGCGCGGCCCGCATCAGCCGGCCTTAGCCGCCGCGCTTTCGGGCAGCTCCTCGTCGAACAGGCGCTGATAGAACTCGGCCACGGTCTGGCGCTCCAGCTCGTCGCACTTGTTCAGGAAGGTCAGGCGGAAGGCATAGCCCACATTGTCGAAGATCCGCGCGTTCTGCGCCCATGCGATGACCGTGCGCGGGCTCATGACCGTGGACAGGTCGCCCTGCATGAAGGCGGTGCGGGTCAGGTCGGCCAGCGTCACCATCTGCCCGATGGTCTTGCGGCCCTTCTCGGTGTTGTAATGGGGCACCTTGGCCAGCACGATTGCGGCCTCGGCATCGTGGCGCAGATAGTTCAGCGTGGCAACCAGCGACCAGCGGTCCATCTGGCCCTGGTTGATCTGCTGCGTGCCGTGATAAAGGCCGGTCGTGTCGCCCAGACCCACCGTGTTCGCGGTGGCGAAGAGGCGGAAATACGGGTTCGGCGTGATGACCTCGTTCTGGTCCAGCAGCGTCAGCTTGCCATCGGCCTCCAGCACGCGCTGGATCACGAACATCACGTCGGCGCGGCCCGCATCGTATTCGTCGAAGACGATCGCGGTCGGGTTCCTCAGCGCCCAGGGCAGGATGCCCTCGTGGAACACGGTGACCTGCTTGCCATCGACCAGCTTGATCGCGTCCTTGCCGATCAGGTCGATCCGGCTGACATGGCTGTCCAGGTTGACGCGCACGCAGGGCCAGTTGAGGCGGGCGGCCACTTGTTCGATATGCGTCGATTTGCCGGTGCCGTGATAGCCCTGGATCATGACGCGGCGGTTGTAGGCAAAGCCCGCCAGGATCGCCATCGTCGTGTCGGGGTCGAACTTGTAGGTGCTGTCGATCTCGGGGACGCGCTCGGTCCGTTCGGCAAAGCCGCGCACCTTCATGTCGCTGTCCAGACCGAACACCTCGCGCAGGTCGATCTCTTCGGTGGGTTTCGCGTTCATGTCCAGCATCGGCCCTAGCCCTTTCCATCACATCGGCGCATTGATCGCCCATTCGGCCAGCCGGTGCAAGGCGCGGCAGGTCCTTGCCGGGACCGGGCGGCGCGCGTTGACGCGCCGGGGACGCGTTCATAAGGTTGCCCCGACCTGTGATAAGGAAATCCCGGCCTTGAATGACGCCCGCCGTTCCGAACTGGAAACGCTGATCGCGCGCATCGCTCTGGGCGACCGCGAGGCGTTCGACGCCCTCTATGACGCGACCTCGGCCAAGCTGCATGCGGTCTGCCTGCAGGTCCTCAAGGACCGTCCCGAGGCCGAGGAGACCCTGCAGGAGGTCTATATCCGCGTGTGGCAAAGCGCCGCGCGCTATGCCAGCAACGGGCTGTCGCCGATGACCTGGCTGATCACCATCGCGCGCAACCGTGCCATCGACCGGCTGCGGGCGCGCGGATCGCGCCCCGCCACCGCCCCCGAGGACGCGGCCGCCATGATCGCCTGCACCGCGCCCGGCCCCGAATCGGCCACCATCATGGCCGAGGAGCGGCGGATGCTGGACGAATGCCTGTCCCGCCTGGCCGATGCCCAGGCCGGGGCGGTGCGCGCCGTCTATCTGGAGGGCGTCACCTATGCCGACCTGGCCGCCCGCGAGGGCATGCCCATCAACACCGTGCGCAGCTGGCTCAGACGCAGCCTGCTGCGGCTGAAGGACTGCGTGAGCCAATGACCCAGGACGCCCCCCTGACCCCCGAGCAGATCGACCAGGCCCTGGCGGCCGAACTGGCGCTCGGCCTTCTGGACGGCGACGAGGCGCGCGCGGCCCAGGCCCGCGCCGCCGACGACCCGGTCTTTGCCTGCGCGGTCCGCGACTGGCAGGAACGCCTGGCGGGCATGGCCGAGGCGCTGACCCCGGTAATGGCGCCCGCCCGCGCCCGCCAGGGCATCCGCGAGCGGCTTGGCCATTCGCAGCCTCCCCTGGCGACCGACCCGACCGCCCGCTCGCCCTGGTGGCGCGGCCCCTTCGGCATGCCGACCGGGCTGCTGGCGGTGGCGGCCACCGCGGCGGTGCTGTGGCTGCCGGGCCTTCAGGACGCGCCCGCGACGCCCGACTTTCAGGCCCGCATCATGTCGCAGGACCAGAGCATGGCCGTCATGGCCCGACTGGACGGCCGCGACATGGAGGTGGCGCTGGAAAGCGGGTCCCCGGCCCAAGGCCGTGACTGGGAGATCTGGTGGGTCGCGGCCGACGGATCGGCGCCGGTATCAATCGGGCTGGTGCCGCGCGACGGCGTGCTGCGCATGACCCTGCCCGAGGGGCTGGAGCCGTCCGCCGACATCCGCATCGCGCTGTCGGACGAACCCCAGGGCGGATCGCCCACCGGCCAGGCCACCGGGCCGGTCATGGCCATGGCCCCGCTCACGGCGTTGTGATCGCAAGTTGACCGGGGGGCGGCGCAACTATCCGCCGCCCCCCGCGTGTTTTGAGGCACAGGGCGCAGCATGGCCGCGCCCGAACCCAAAACCGGAGGACGTCCATGACCACCCGCTTTGCCAAAATCGGCGCTTCGATCATCGCTGTCACCATCGCCCTGGGCACGCCCGCCCTTGCCCAGAACACCATGGTCGGCGGGGCTGAGATGCTGCCCAGCCGCAACATCATCGAGAACGCCGTGAACTCGGCCGACCATACCACGCTGGTCGCCGCCGTGCAGGCCGCGGGCCTGGCCGAGACGCTGTCGGGCCCCGGCCCCTTCACCGTCTTCGCCCCTACCAACGCCGCGTTCGAGAAGCTGCCCGAGGGCACCGTCGAGACCCTGCTGGAGCCCGCCAACCTGCAGACGCTGCAGACCGTGCTGACCTGCCACGTCGTCCCGACCGAGGCGATGTCCAGCGCCGTGGGCCGCATGATCCAGCAGGGCGGCGGCTCGGCCCAGCTGGAGACCGTGGGCGGCTGCACGCTGACCGCCTCGATCCGCGCCAGCGACAACGCGCTGCAGATCGCGGACGAGAACGGCACTGTTGCCACTGTGCTGATCCCCGATGTCGATCAGTCGAATGGCGTGATCCACGTCATCGACACCGTGTTGCAGCCCGCGTCCTGATCCGACGAGACACGCAGCCGGTTGGGTGGACCCCGACTGTCCCCCGGTGACGCCCGACCGCAGGCCCGCGCAGCCCCCGCTGCGCGGGCCTTTCCCGTCTGCGGCGGCGTTTCGCGCGGTCGCGTGAAACCCCTTGCCCCGCGCCGCGTTGCGCGTTCCAGATGGGCTGCGGCAGGTCGTCGCGGCATGAAATATCAAGGGGACCTCGCATGAGCGGTCTGATCGCGCTGCTGGACGACGTGGCGGCAATTTCCAAGGTGGCTGCGGCCTCGATCGATGACGTGGCGGGCCAGGCGGCCAAGGCGGGGGCCAAGGCCGCGGGCGCGGTGATCGACGATGCCGCCGTCACGCCGAAATACATGAAGGGCTTCAACGCCGACCGCGAGCTGCCCATCGTCTGGAAGATCGCGCGCGGGTCGATCTTCAACAAGCTGGTCATCCTGCTGCCGGTGGCGCTGGCGCTGTCGGCGCTGGCGCCTTGGGCCATCCCGCCGTTGCTGATGCTGGGCGGGGCCTATCTGTGCTATGAGGGCGCGCACAAGGTCGCGCATCTGTTCCACAAGACCGACACCCATGACAGCGAGAAGCACATCCACCCCGAGGGCGACGGCGCCGCCCTCGAGGTGGAGCGGGTGCGCGGCGCGATCAAGACCGACTTCATCCTGTCGGCCGAGATCATGACCATCGCCCTGTCTACCATTCCCGTCGAGGACAGCCTGCTGATGAAGGGCGTCATCCTGGCGCTGGTCGCGGTGGCGATCACGGTGGCCGTCTACGGCTTCGTGGCGCTGGTGGTGAAGGCCGACGACATCGGCCTGCACCTGGCCCGGCGCGGCAGCGGCCCGCTGGCGGCCTTCGGGCGCGGCATCGTGCGGGTGATGCCGGGCTTCATGACCACGCTGACGGTGGTGGGCACCGCCGCGATGATCTGGGTCGGCGGGCAGATCATCGTCCACGGCCTGCACGAACTGGGCTGGCACGCGCCCTACGAGACGATCCACCATTGGGCCGATGCCGCCGCCGCCGCCCTGCCCGCCGCGCCGGGTGTCGCGGCCTGGGTCGTCACGGCCTTCTGCGATGGCGTCATCGGGCTGATCCTGGGCCTGGCGCTGATCCCCGTGGCCACGCGGATCATCTCTCCGCTGATCACGGCGGTGATGTCCGGTTTCGCGCAGGATCGGAAAAAACCGCAAGCGGACGAAACCCGTTGACCCAGACCCCGCGACGTCACAAGACTGTCGCATTGGTGTTGTAGTCCCGTCGCAAAGAGCCGTTAGGCGGGGCGGGACCGCAGCCCCACAAGGGAGGGAAAACAGACCATGATCCGATACAGCACCGCATCCGCGGTGGCGCTGATGGCGTCGCTGACCGCCGCACAGGCGGAAACGAACATCGAATGGTGGCACGCCATGGGCGGCGAGCTGGGCGCGAAACTGGAAGAAATCGCGCAGGGCTTCAACGACAGCCAGGACGAATACACCGTCACCCCCGCCTACAAGGGCACCTACCCCGAGACGATGACCGCCGCGATCGCCGCGTTCCGCGCGAACCAGCAGCCGGCCATCGTGCAGGTCTTCGAGGTCGGCACCGGCACCATGATGGCCGCCCAGGGCGCCATCGTCCCGGTCCACCAGCTGATGGCCGATCACGGCCAGGACTTCGACCCGTCGGCCTTCCTGCCCTCGGTCGTGGGCTATTACACCGACACCGACGGCAACATGCTGTCGATGCCGTTCAACAGCTCGACCCCGATCCTGTACTACAACAAGACCGTCTTCGAGAAGGCCGGCCTGGACCCGAACACCCCGCCCAAGACCTGGGCCGAGCTGGAGCAGTTCAGCAAGCAGATCATGGAGTCGGGCGCGGCGACCTGCGGCTTCACCACCCAGTGGATCAGCTGGGCCCAGACCGAGAACCTGTCGGCTTGGCACAACCAGCCCATCGGCACGTTGGAGAACGGCTTCGGCGGTCTGGACGCGCGCCTGTCGCTGAACGGCCCCGTGCAGGTCAAGCACTGGGAGAACCTCAAGCGCTGGTCCGACGAGGGCGTGTTCAAGTATGGCGGCCCGGTGGGCGCCGACAACGCGGCCCCGATGCTGTACTCGCAGGAATGCGCGATGATGATGGGCAGCTCGGCCAGCCGCGCGGGCGTCGTCGCCAACGCGACCGAGTTCGAGGTCGGCTACGGCATGCTGCCCTATTACGACGATGTCGAGGGCGCGCCGCAGAACTCGATCATCGGGGGCGCCTCGCTCTGGGTGCTGTCGGGCAAGACGGATGAGGAATACGCGGCCACCGCCGCCTTCTTCGAATACCTGACACAGCCCGAGGTGCAGGCCGATTGGGCCTCCTTCACCGGCTACCTGCCGATCACGCAGGCCGCCTATGACGCGCTGGAGGGCTACTACGCCGAGAATCCCGGCGCCGACACCGGCATCCGCCAGATCACCCTGAACGAGCCGACCGAAAACTCCAAGGGTCTGCGCTTCGGCAATTATGTCCAGATCCGCGGCGTCATCGACGAGGAGTTCGAGCAGCTCCTGGCCGGCGACAAGGACGCGCAGGGCGCGCTGGACGCGGTCGTCAGCCGCGGCGACGCGCTGCTGGAAGAGTTCCAGGCCCAGAACCAGTAAGGCTTCGCCCGACCACGGCCGGGGCCGCGCATCACGCGCGGCCCCGGTCTTTTCCCGTTCCACGTCCAGGGTCCCGCGATGAAGCGCACCATCTTCCGAAACCAGCTGCTGCCATGGCTGCTGCTGGCGCCACAGCTGATCATCACCTTCGTGTTCTTCCTGTGGCCCGCCGCCCAGGCCATCCGCCAGAGCTTCCTGCGCGAGGATGCCTTCGGCACCCGCACGACCTTCGTGGGCCTGGACAACTTCGCCCGCCTCTGGGGCAGCCCGGAATACCTCAACAGCCTGCAGGTGACGGCGGTCTTCGCGATCTCGGTCACGGTGCTGTCGATGGGGCTATCGCTGCTGCTGGCCATCGCGGTGGACCGGATGATCCGCTCGGCGCGGGTCTACACGACGCTGCTGGTCTGGCCCTATGCGGTGGCGCCTGCGGTGGCGGGCATCCTGTGGTGGTTCATCTTCAACCCCACCATCGGCATCATGCCCTATCTGCTGGACGGCCTGGGCTATGACTGGAACCACATCCAGGACAAGGGCGACGCCATGACCCTGGTCGTCATCGCCAGCGCGTGGAAGCAGATCAGCTACAACTTCCTGTTCTTCCTGGCGGGGCTTCAGGCGATCCCGGCCAGCCTGCGCGAGGCGGCGGCCATCGACGGGGCGGGCCCGGTGCGGCGCTTCTTCGACATCACCTTTCCGCTGCTGTCGCCGACGACGTTCTTCCTGCTGGTGGTGAACATCGTCTATGCGATGTTCGACACCTTCGGCGTCATCGACGCCACGACCGAGGGCGGCCCGGCACAGGCCACCAACATCATGGTCTACAAGGTCTATTTCGACGGCTTCGTCGGGCAGAACCTGGGCTCGTCGGCGGCGCAGTCGGTCGTGCTGATGATGCTGGTGCTGGTCCTGACGGTGATCCAGTTCCGCTATGTGGAAAAGAAGGTGGCCTACTGATGATCGAGAACCGTCCCTTCCTGAACCTCGCCGCCCACCTGACGCTGATCCTGGGGGTCTGCGTCGTGGCGCTGCCGGTCTGGGTGGCCTTCGTGGCCTCGACCCACAGCGCGACCGCCTTCATGTCGGGCACCATCCCGATGTGGCCGGGCGACCAGATGATCCAGAACTATGGCCAGATGCTGGGCGCGGGCGTCTCGACCAGCGGCACGCCGCCGGTCGGCACGATGATGCTGAACAGCCTGGTCATGGCCTTCGCCATCGCCATCGGCAAGATCGCCATCTCGGTCCTGTCGGCCTTCGCGGTGGTCTATTTCCGCTTTCCGCTGCGCGGCCTGGCCTTCTGGTGCATCTTCGTGACGCTGATGCTGCCGGTCGAGGTGCGGATTGTGCCGACCTTCCAGGTAGTGGCGGATCTGGGCATGCTGAACAGCTATGCGGGCCTCTCGATCCCGCTGATCGCCAGCGCCACGGCCACCTTCCTGTTCCGCCAGGTCTTCCTGACCATCCCGGACGAACTGACCGAGGCCGCCCGCATCGACGGTGCCGGCCCCATGAAGTTCTTCCGCGACATCCTGCTGCCCCTGTCGCGCACCAACATCGCGGCGCTGTTCGTGATCCTCTTCATCTATGGCTGGAACCAGTATCTCTGGCCGCTGCTGATCACCACCAGCAGTGACTATTACACCATCGTTGCGGGCATCAAGCGCATGGCCGACGCCGTGGACGGCGTCCCGCAATGGCACCTCGTGATGGCGACGGCGATGATGGCCATGATCCCCCCCGTGGTGGTGGTCATCGGCATGCAGCGCCTGTTCGTCAAAGGTCTCGTCGAGACGGAGAAATAAGATGGCATCCATCACCCTGAAGAACCTCGGCAAGGTCTATGCCGGAGGCGCGCGCGCCGTGGGCGGCGTCAACATCGACATCGCCGATGGCGAGTTCCTGGTCCTGGTCGGCCCGTCGGGCTGCGGAAAGTCCACCCTGCTGCGCATGGTTGCGGGGCTGGAGAGCATCAGCGAGGGCGAGGTCCGCATCGGCGACCGCGTCGTCAACGAGGTCGAGCCTGCCGATCGCGACATCGCCATGGTGTTCCAGAACTACGCCCTCTATCCGCACATGTCGGTCCGCCAGAACCTGGCCTACGGCCTGAAGAACCGCGGCACCCCCAAGGACGAGATCGAGCGTCGGGTCAAGATCGCCTCGGACATCCTGCAGATCGGCCCGTTCCTGGACCGCAAGCCGCGCGCCCTTTCGGGCGGCCAGCGTCAGCGCGTCGCCATGGGCCGCGCCATCGTGCGCGAACCGGCCGCGTTCCTCTTCGACGAGCCGCTGTCGAACCTGGACGCGAAACTGCGCGTCGCCATGCGTCTGGAGATCAAGGAGTTACAGAAACGCCTGCGAACCACCTCGATCTATGTGACCCATGACCAGCTGGAGGCGATGACCCTGGCCGACCGTCTGGTGGTGCTGAACGGCGGGCAGATCGAACAGATCGGCACGCCGCTGGAGGTCTATCGCCGCCCGGCCTCGGCCTTCGTGGCGGGCTTCATCGGCAGCCCCGCCATGAACCTGGTCGAGGCCAGCGCCGTGCCGCACCTGCCCGGCACCGGCCACGCGGGCCATGTGGGCATCCGCCCCGAGGACCTGACCGTCAGCGCCGACGGCCCCATCGACATGCAGGTCACCGCGGTCGAGGAGCTGGGCGCGCAGCGCCTGGTCCATGGCCGCACGGGCGATGCGCGCATCACCATCACTCTGCCCTCGGACGCGGCGCTGTCGGACCGGATGCGCCTGTCCTACCGCCCCGGCGCGCTGCACCTCTTTGCCAAGGACAGCGGCAAGCGGATGGACTGACGTGAATGAAACGTGAACGCCCGCCTCTTGCGGGGCGGGCGTTCCGTGCTACCCTAGGGCGACCCCAATGCGGAAAGGTCGCCTGCAATGTGCCTGTCCTTCGGCTGCTCCCACCACAATCCCATCGCCTGCATCGTGCCGCCCTACATGCTGCGCGTGCTGGCGCTGCGCGGCGATCCGGCCACCGCCGACATGGCGCGGACCCTGCTGCGCCATGACGAACAGCTGCGCGAGGAGCGCGCGGCCTGGGCCAGCCCGCCGCCCGCCCCGCAGGGCATCGCGCCCGATCTCGACCTGTGCTGCCCCGACCGGCGCATCCATGACGGCGAATTCCGCGCCGCCCTGCCCGGCCGCCTGGTGCGGGGCGAGGGCTACGCGCCCTCGGGCATTCCCGATGCCGACATGGCCTATGACAGCGCCGGACAGGTCTATGCGATGTTCGCCGAGGAATATGGCCGCAATTCGCTGGACGGGCGCGGCATGCCGCTGGTCGCCACCGTCCAGCACCGCCGCAACTACAACAACGCCTTCTGGGACGGGCAGCAGATGGCCTATGGCACGGGCGACGGAAAGATTTTCCGGACGTTCCTGCAACTGTCGGTCATCGCGCATGAGATGACGCATGGCGTCATCCAGCATTCCGGCGGGCTGATCTATGAGAACCAGTCCGGCGCACTGAACGAGCATGTGGCCGATGTCTTCGGCGCGCTGGCCGAACAGCGCGTGCTGGGCCAGACGGCGCATCAGGCCGACTGGCTGATCGGGCGCGGCATCCTGGGGCCAGGCATCAACGGCGTGGCGCTGCGCAGCATGAAGGCGCCGGGCACGGCCTATGCCGACGACCTGCTGGGCACTGATCCGCAGCCCTGGCATATGGATCAGTTCAACACCACGACCGACGACAATGGCGGCGTGCACATCAATTCGGGCATTCCGAACCACGCCTTCTACCTGTTCTGCAGCTATCTGGGCGGCAATGCGTGGGAGCTGCCGGGCCGCATCTGGTACCGGACGCTGCAGGACCTGAACAACCCCATGGCCGGCTTCTCCGATTTCGCCGACCAGACCCTGCGCAGCGCGGCGGCCCTGGCGGGCGCGGGCAGCCAGCAGGCGCTGCTGCTGCGGCGCGCGTGGAAACTTGTGGGAATCGCGGTCTGATCCTATGATCGGCGGACCGGAGGACCGCATGATCATCGAGATCCGCAGCCATGGCGGCTTCGGCGGCATCACCGCCGCCACGTCGCGCCGCATCGACACGGCCGCGCAGCCCGGCGACCGGGCCGATGCGCTGTGCACCGCCTTCGACCCGGATGCGCTGGCGCGCATGGCCGCCACCCCCTGCCCCGGCTGTCCCGACCGGATGCGCTATGCGATCACCGTCACCGACGCCACCGGCCCGCACAGCGTCACCCTGTCCGAAGGACAGATGCCGCCCGAGATGCTGGACATGCTGGACGACCTCTAGATCCAGTTCTTCCAACGCAGGAACAGCCAGGTGCCGACCGTGGTCACCCCCATCAGGGCCAGCGCGAAGCCGTAGCCCCAAGGCTCGTCCAGTTCGGGCATGTTGGTGAAGTTCATCCCGTAGATGCTGGCGATCAGCGTCGGCGGCAGGAACAGCGCCGCCACCACGGACAGGATGCGCACGGTGTTGTTCTGCTGCAGGTTGATCAGGCCAAGTGTGGTGTCCACCGCCAGACTGACCCGGCCGCCCAGGAAATCGGCGTGCACCTCCAGCGCTTGGATGTCGCGCATCTGGGCGCGGGTCGCGGCGCGCAACCGGCGGTCGTCGGGGCGGTCCTCCAGCGTCGCGGTGTGGAAGGCCAGCAGCCGCTCGACCGTCAGCAGCGCCAGACGCACGCGGGCCATGGTCTCGGCTTCGCGCCCCACATCCTGCAGCGCGGCCTGCAACCGCTCGGAGCCTGCGGCCACGGCGCGCCGCTCGAAGACCGAGGCCGTGGTCTGGTCCAGCATGCGCCCCGCCCCCTCCAGGATGTCGGCCAGCCGGGCGATGATCTCCTCGATCAGGCCCAGGAACAGCCGCCCTGGCGTGCCGCAGCCAAGGGACGACCGCTCGGCGCGTTCCGGGAAGGTCAGAAAGGGGCGCGGCGAATGGTGGCGCACCGTCACCAGCCGATCCGCCGACAGGATGAACGTAACCGGCATCGAGGTTCGGTCGCCGCCCGCGCGCTCTCCGGGCAACATGGCGGTCATGTAGTCCAGCCCGTCCTCGCGATAGAGGCGGTTGGACAGCTCGATCTCCTCCATCTCCGACAGGCTGGGGACGGGAACGCCCAAGGCGCGCAGCCGCGCGATCTCGGCATCGGAGGGCTGGATCAGGTCGATCCAGACCGCATCGGCCAGATCGCGGTCGGCCCCGAGGCGGGTCAGGCGGTTGTCCTGGACGGTATAGGCATAGTGCATGGGACGCCTCCGGCGATGTCGCCCCTTGGTGCCCCAGCCAGGGCGGACGATCAAGCCGATGCGGCAGGTCCCGCCCATGCGAAAGGGGCGCCCCGGTCGGAGCGCCCCTTCCCGCCTCGCGGCGATCGGATCACTTGTCGCGATAGTAGTCGTCGATCTCGCGATCCGCCTGATCCTTGGTCCAGCCGTACTTCTCCTGAAGCTTGCCGGCCAGCTTGTCCTTGTTGCCGTCGATCTGGTCCAGCTCGTCGTCCGTCAGCTCGCCCCACTTGACCTTGGTGGCGCCCTTCAGCTGCTTCCACTTGCCTTGGATGATATCCCAGTTCATGTCCGTCTCCTTTGCAGACGTTCCTATGCGGGAACAATGTCCGGGGCGGCGCCGGGTTCCTCAGCCGACCGCGTCGGGCAGGCTGGCCCCGTCCATGAAGGCCTGAAGGTTCGCCAGCGCCCGCAGGCCCATCCGGGTGCGGGTGTCGTCGGTGGCGGTGCCCAGATGCGGCAGCAGCGTGGCGTTCGGCGCATCCATGAGCGCCTGCGGCACATGCGGCTCGCGCGCATAGACGTCCAGCCCGGCCCCGGCGATGCGGCCGTCCACCAGCGCGGCGATCAGCGCGTCCTCGTCCACCACGTCGCCACGGGCGATGTTGACCAGCACGCCCTGCGGCCCCAGGGCCTCCAGCTCGGCCGCACCGATCAGACCGCGCGTGGCCGCCCCTCCCGGGACGGCGATCACCGCCACGTCGCAGGCCGAGAGCATCGCGCGCAGATCGCCGATCTGGCGGGCCGGAAACTCCAGCCCCGCGACGGTCGAGCGGTTGAAGAACACCACCTCCATCCCGAAGCCCAGATGCGCGCGCCGGGCGATGGCCTGGCCGATCCGGCCCATGCCGACGATGCCCACGGTGCGGCCCGACATCTCGGCGCCCAGCAGCTGCGTGGGGTTCCAGCCGGTCCAGCCGCCCGCACGCAGCAGGCGCTCGCCCTCGGACGCGCGGCGCAGCACCATCAGCATCAGCGTCAGCGCGATGTCGGCGGTGGCATCCGTCACCACGTCGGGCGTGTTCGTGACCGCCACACCGGCGGCGCGGGCGGCGGCGATGTCGATATGGTTGAACCCCGCGCCGAAATTGGCCAGCAGCCGGCAGCGCAGATCGCCCCGGAAGGCCTCCGCCCCGAAGGCGTCGCCGAGCGTCGGGATGATCGCGTCATAGTCGCGCATCGCCTGCCCCGCCTGATCGACGGTCAGGGGCGTGTTGTCGCGGAAAGTCGCGTCGCAGGCCGCGCGAATGGCGGCGGTGGCGCGGTCGGTCATCGGGCGGGTGACAAGAACCTTCAATAGAGGCGGCCTCCGTTGGGGACGGGCAGGTCGGGGCGGATCAGCACGACCTCGTTGTCGGGGTCGGGCACGCCCAGGACCAGCACCTCGGACATGACGGGGCCGATCTGGCGCGGCGGAAAGTTCACGACGCAGAGGACCTGGCGGCCGACCAGCGTTTCGGGGTCGTAATGGCGGGTGATCTGGGCCGAGGACTTTCGCTCGCCCAGATCGCCCAGGTCCAGCCACAGCTTGATCGCGGGCTTGCGCGCCTCGGGGAAGGGTTCGGCGCGGGTAATGGTGCCCACGCGGATGTCGACCTTCAGGAAATCGTCGAAGCTGATCATGCGCGGCCCAGCTCCCGCCCGCGTTCGGTCGCGGCGGAGACGGTGCGGACGATCAGCGGCGTCAGGCCCGCGCCCTCGTCCATCAGCACCGCCAGCCCCGCCGCGGTCGTCCCGTTGGGCGAGGTCACGTTGCGGCGCAGCACAGCCGGGTCCTCGTCCGCATGGACGGCCAGCGCACCGGCGCCCGCCACGGTCGCGCGCGCCAGCTCCAGCGACAGCGCGGGCGACAGGCCCTGCGCGGCGCCTGCGGCGGCCATCGCCTCGATCAGGTGGAACACATAGGCCGGGCCGCTTCCCGACAGGCCGGTGACGGCGTCCATCTGGCCCTCATGCTCCAGCCGGACGACGCGGCCCACGGCGCGCATCAGCGCCTCGGCCAGGTCCAGATGCGCGGGCGTGGCGGCATCGTTGCCGATCATGGCCGAGATGCCCTGCCCAATGGCCGCGGGCGTGTTGGGCATCACCCGGATCACCGGGGCGCCGGGAAAGGCCGCCTCGAAGGTCGCGATGGTCGTGCCCGCCGCGACCGAGATCACCAGGCTGTCCGCCAGGTCCGGCATCGCGGCCAGCGCCTCGCCCATCATCTGCGGCTTGACCGCCAAGACCACCACCGCCGGATCGGCGGGCAGGTCGGCATTCACCCGCAGGCCCCGGTCCTGCCATTCGGGTGCCAGGTTCGGGTCCAGCACCGTGACCGCGCCGGGTTCCAGCCCCTGCGCCAGCCAGCCGGTCAGCATCGCGCCCCCCATGCGCCCGCAGCCCACCAGCACCAGTCCGCGCCGATTGATGTCGTCGAAATCCGCCATGATCCTGCCCCTCCCCTGCAGCCCCTCAGGCCCGTCCGTAGGTCGGCCCGAACGCGATGTCCAGCGCGGCGGCCGGGCCGCGCCCGCCCCGCGACACCAGCTGGAACGACGGATAGAACCGCTCGCAGGCGGTCAGGGCCGCGGCGATGATCCGGTCCACCTGATCGGGATGGGCCACCGCGTCGCCCGCCAGCACCAGCCCATAGCGCCAGACCATCTGGCCCTGATCGGCCCAGAAGGTGAAGCCCCCCTCCCAGACCCGGTCGTTGGCCAGGTTCACGACCTCCAGTACGGCGGGCAGGCGGTCGGCGGGCGGCGCGAAGTCGAAGCTGCAGATCAGCCGCAGCACCCGGTCCTCGGGCGACCAGGCCAGCGTCAGCGCATAGCCGCGCCACAGCCCCTGCAGCACCATCGCGATCTGGTCGCTGGCGGGGCGGTCGAAGTCCCAGTGGCGATGGGTGGCGATGGCCTGGACGATGTCGATGGGATGGGCGCCTTCGGTCAGCGCCTCGTCGGTGATCTGCATCGCTGCCCCTTCCTGACCCGGCCCGGGGCCCTCCATCTGTCGGGGGACGCACAACCTACGGCGTAGGTCCCCCTTGGTTCTTACCAGATATCGTGGCAGCTCGGGGCGGGACAGTAAAGGGTGAAACCGCCCCGACCGGTCAGGGCCGGGCCAGCCGCGCCCCATCCACCAGCTGTGTCCACAGCGCCGGGAAGGCGGCATCGGGGTTCGTCGCGCGGCCCAGCATCAGCGGATAGGCCAGAAAATGCGGCCGCTCGGCATCGGGGCGGGTGGTGGCGAAATAGCGTTCGGCCAGACCGGTCACGATGTCATGCGGGGCGATGGCCGCGACCATCTCCTCATGGAAGAACGGCGTGCGGCAGAAGACGATGCTGCGCCAGTAGCGCGCCAGTTCGGGCAGCAGCGACCTGAAGAACGAATCGCCGAAGATCAGCAGGGTCCGCTCGGTCAGCGCATTGGGGCTGTCCACCAGCTGGATGATGCCCATGTTGCCCGCCTGCACCCCGTTCGTGGCGGACCGGATACCCGGCAGGTGCGGCTGGCGGGCGCGCATCTCGGCGATGGGGGGCGTGCACTGGACGCCCAGATCGCCCACATGCGAGGCCGGTTCGGACAGTTCGGCCGTCAGTCTTTCCACCGTGGGCGTCGGATCGACGCCCAGCAGGATGCGCGCCACATCGGCCGCGACATGCATCCCGCCGATCGGGCTGTAATGCGTGTCGGTCATGCATTGCCGGTCGGGATGGCCAGCGATCAGCGGCAGCGGATAGTGGATGCCCATGGGCCGCACCGCCTCGGGCAGGGCGCGCTCCAGCACCGAGGCGACGCTTCCCGGCGGAAAGCCCTCGGCAAAGACGATCGGGTCGGGAAAGACCCATTGCCCATAACTGATGCCGCGCTCGGCGCACCAACCGCCGCGCGCGGCATGGTTGGCCAGAAAGACCGCCACCGCCGCCGGATCGGCCGCGGTTCCGTCGGCCGCGAACATCGTCTGGTTGTGATTCCCTCCGACCAGAACCAGCCGCCCGTCTGGCATGCGGCGGATGTCGGGCGGGATGATCTGTCCGGTCGCGTCGTCCGACATGGGGCCTCCTGTCACGATGGTTGAAGCCGTGCCACGGCACCCGGCCGCCGCGACCGCCACGCATTGCCTGCGCGCGTCCCCTGCCCTAGCAAGGGCGCGGAACGACGGGGGGCGGCATGGCGCGCGATCACGGGGGCAATCTGGATGCGGCGGTCGCGCGCTTCGGGCCGGGGGACTGGATCGACCTCTCGACCGGGATCAACCGGCGGCCCTGGCCGGTGCCCGTCCTGCCCGATCACGCCTGGCGTGCCCTGCCCACCGCCGCGGACGAGGCGCGGCTGATCGACGTGGCGGCCGCATACCTTCGCTGTCCGCCCGAACGGGTGCTGCCCATGGCGGGGGCGTCGGCCGCGATCCAGATCCTGCCGCGCGTCGTCGCGCCGGGCCGGGCGGCGGTGCTGACGCCCAGCTACAACGAACACGCGGCCAGCCTGCGCGCGGCGGGCTGGCAGGTGAGTGCCGCCCCGGACATCGCCGCGATGGAGGGGGCCGATCTGGCCGTGGTGGTCAACCCCAACAACCCCGACGGCCGCGCGTGGAGCCCCGCGCGTCTGAGCGCGCTGGCGGGTCGGGTCGGCACGCTGGTCGTGGATGAGAGCTTCGCCGATCCGCGGCCGGACCTATCGCTGATCCCGGTCCTGCCCGAGAATGCCGTGGTGCTGCGCAGCTTCGGCAAGTTCTGGGGTCTGGCGGGGCTGAGGCTGGGTTTCGCGGTCGCGCGGCCGGACCTGCTGGCCGCGCTGCGCGAGGCGGCGGGGCCCTGGGCCGTGGGCGGTCCGGCCCTGGCCATCGGGGCCGCGGCCATGGCGGATGCGGCCTGGGCCGATGCGGCCGTGACCTATAACGCCGAGGCCGCGCTGAACCTGGACCGGCTGGCCCTGCGCGGCGGCTGGCGGCCCGTCGGGGGCACGCATCTGTTCCGCCTCTACGACACGCCCGATGCGCGCGCGGCGCAGGAGACGCTGGCCCGCGCACATGTCTGGACGCGGCGCTTTCCCTATTCCGACCGCTGGCTGCGCCTTGGCATTCCGGGCGACCGCGACGAGTTCGACCGGCTGGAGGCCGCGCTGCGATCCTGACCCGCCCTCTGGCGCAGGCGGCCCGGCTGCGCCATCCTGCGCCCGACACCGCCCGAGGAGACCCGATGCGCCTGCTGACGATGCTTGTGATGCTGGCCGCCGCGCCCGTGCTGGCGGATGCGCCGCTGGTGGTGCTGGACAGCACGCAGCTGCCCTTCGACCTGGGGCCGGGCCATCCCGCCAACAGCCCCGCCCGCCCCGGCAACGCGCCCCACTCCGCCTGGAACAGCGCCGGCAACACCGCCAATTCCGCGCAGGTCGCCGGCAACCGCCCCACCGACCCCGAGAACGAGCAGAGGGTGATCTTCACCGCAGACGGCTCGGTCGTGGGCTATTACGCGCCGAATGCCGGGGGGGTGCTGAACCTGTTCGACCTGTCGGGCCGACGCGTCGCCTATCGCCCCGCGCGCGGCACGCAGAGCCTGTTCACCACCGACGGCGCATGGTGCGGCACCGTGGACGGGCTGCGCGACGGCGGGATGGTGCTGGCGGTGACGCAGAATTGTGCCCGCCGCTTCCTGCGCTGACATGGAAATGTCGCACCCCGCCCCTAGATGCCTGTTCAGGACGCGGAGGGCTTGATGAGCGACTACAAGGACTGGCTGAGCGACGAGCTGCAGGACTGCCTGGACGAGGAGATGGAGCTGGAGATGGAGGATGCGGTCCTGTCGGCCGAGATCCGCCGCATCTATCGCAGCCATCACCCCGACCGGATGGACCGCCGGGTCTATTTCCGCGAGCTGCTGCGCCTGCAGTCCGAGCTGATCCGCCTGCAGAACTGGGTCGCCCATCATGGCGAACGCGTCGTCGTGCTGTTCGAGGGCCGCGACAGCGCCGGCAAGGGCGGCGTCATCAAGCGCATCACGCAGCGCCTGAACCCGCGCGTGGTCCGCGTGGTCGCCCTGCCCGCCCCGTCGGACCGCGAGAAGACGCAGTGGTACTTCCAGCGCTATGTGCCGCATCTGCCGGCGGGCGGAGAGATCGTGCTGTTCGACCGCAGCTGGTACAACCGCGCGGGCGTCGAGCGGGTGATGGGTTTCGCCACCGAGGACCAGGTCGAGCAGTTCTTCCAGGACGTCCCGGAATTCGAGCGCATGCTGGTCCGGTCGGGCATCCGGCTGGTGAAATACTGGTTCTCGATCACGGATGAGGAGCAGCAGATGCGGTTCCAGATGCGCATCCATGACCCGATGAAGCAGTGGAAGCTGTCGCCCATGGACCTGCAGTCCCGCGTCCGGTGGGAGGCCTATACCAAGGCCAAGGAGGACATGTTAGAGCGCACCAACATCCCCGAGGCGCCTTGGTACATCGTGCCCGGCAACGACAAGAAGCGCGCGCGTCTGAACTGCATCGACCACCTGCTGGGCCTGATCCCCTATGGCGACGTGGACCATGAACAGATCACCCTGCCCGACCGCGTCTTCAACCCCGATTATGAGCGCGACGCCGTCCCGCGGGAGCTGTATGTTCCCCAGAAATACTGAAACGGGGCGACGATGCTGGAATACCATGTCTATGACGTCTTTACCGACCGGGCCTTCGCGGGCAATCCGCTGGCCGTTGTCATGGGGGCCGACGCGCTGAGCACGCGGCAGATGCAGACCATCGCCCGCCAGTTCAACCTGTCCGAGACGATCTTCGTCATGGCGCCGCGCGACCGCGCCCACCGCGCCCGCGTCCGCATCTTCCTGCCGCTGGCGGAGATCCCCTTTGCGGGCCATCCCACCATCGGCTGCGCGCTGCACCTGTCGGCGGGCGACGGCGATCTGGTGCTGGAGGAGGAGGCCGTGCCGGTCCCGGTGACCATCCGCGACGGCCTGGCCGAATTCGCGGCCCCCGTGCTGCCGCAGCTGGGCGATGCGGTCGCGGCCGATCTGGCGGCGGCGGGTCTGGGCCTTGGCGTGGATCAGGTGGGCTTCGGCACGCACCGTCCGGTCGTAGCCCATGCGGGGCCGGCCTTCATCTTCGTGCCGCTGCGCGACGCCCAGGCCCTGGCCGATGCCCGCCCCGCGGGGGCCGCGTTCGAGACGCTGACGGCACGGGTCGGCAAGGTCTATGCCTATGCCCCCGACGGCGCGGGGTTCCGCGCGCGCATGTTCGCCCCCGGCAGCGGCGTCCCCGAGGACCCCGCCACCGGATCGGCCACCGCGACCCTTGCCGCGCCCCTTCTGGCTGCGGGCGTCCTGCCCGAGGGCGAGACGCAGCTGTCCCTGCGCCAGGGGGGCGAGATGGGGCGCCCCTCCCAGCTGGGCCTGCGCATCACCGTCAGCGGCGGCGCGCTGGCGCAGGTCCGCGTGTCGGGCCGCGCCGTTCCCGTGGCCCAAGGCCGCATCCGCATTCCGGAGGACACATGACCAAGGCCTATTGGATCGCCCATGTGACGATCGACGACCCCGACGCCTATGCCGCCTATCGCCGGGCCAATGCCGCCCCCTTCGCCGAATTCGGCGCGCGCTTCCTGGTGCGCGGCGGGCCGCAGCAGGTGGTCGAGGGCCAGGCCCGTCCCCGCAGCGTGGTGATCGAGTTCCCGTCGCTGGAGGCGGCACAGGCCTGTTACGACAGCCCTGGCTATCAGGCGGCCAAGGCGCTGCGCGAGCCGGTCTCTGCCGCAGATGTGATCATCGTCGAGGGCTGGCCCGGCTAGACCCCCGGGCCGCGCAGGGGCATCTTGCGCAGATGTTCATGGACCTTCTGACACGCCTGATGGGCGAGGCCCCCGCGCCGATCGACCGCGACGAGGCCGAGCTGGCCATCGCCGCGCTGCTGGTGCGCGTGGCGCGGGCCGACGATCATTACGATCAGGCCGAACGCGAGCGCATCGAACGGGTGCTGGCCTGTCGCGGCCTGACCCCGGATGCCGCGCGCGCCCGGCGGCTGCGCGCCGAGGCGTTGGAGGCCGAGGCCAGCGACACCGTCCGCTTTACCCGCCAGATCAAGGACCGGATCGCGCTGGAGGATCGTCGTGCCGTTCTGGCCGCGCTGTGGGAGGTCGCCTATGCCGACAGCAGCCGCGGCGCGGATGAGGACAGCCTGATCCGCCTGGTCTCCAGCCTGCTGGGCCTGACCGACCGCGATTCGGCAGAGATCCGGCAGCAGGTGCTGGCCCGGATGGGCCTAGAACCCTAGCCGGTCGCGCAGCCCGAACCACGCCATCCCCGCCACCAGCAGCGGCTTGCGCAGGGCCGCGCCCCCCGGAAAGGGCCGGGTGGGCACGGCGGCCATCGCGTCGAAGCGTTCGGCCCGGCCCGCCACCGCCTCGGCCATCAGCCGCCCCGCCAGCGTGGCCAGGGCCACCCCATGCCCGGAATAGCCGCTGGCCGACAGGCAGTTCGGCGCGGGACGGGTGAAATAGGGCATGCGGTTCATGGTGATGGCCAGCGTCCCGCCCCAGGCATGGGTCAGGGGCGTGTCGCGTAGCTGCGGATAGACCGACAGCAGATGCGGGCGCACCACCGCCGCGATGTCGCGCGGAAAGCGGTAGGTCACCGTCTCTCCGCCCCCGAAGACCAGCCGCCGGTCGTCATCGACGCGCCAGTAGTTCACCACGAATTTCGTGTCCGCCACTGCGATGCGGTCCGGCAGGATCTCGGGGTGGTCATCCAGCGGCGGGGTCGCGACGATGTAGTTGTTGATGGGCATGACCCGCGCGGCCACGCCCCGGTCCAGATCGCCCAGATAGCCGTTGCAGGCCAGAATGACGTGATCGGCCCGCAGCACGCCCTGATCGGTGCGGATGATGCTGGGCGCGCCATGGATCAGCCCGGTGACCTGCGCGCGCTCATGGATCACGACGCCCGCCTGCTGCGCCAGCCGCGCCATCCCCAGAGCCAGCGCCAGCGGCTGGACGTGCCCCGCGCCGCGGTCCAGATCGCCGCCGACATAGGCCGCGCTGCCCAGGGCCGCCGCCAGACCGTCGCGGTCCAGAGGCGTGACACGATCGTAGCCGTAATGCCGCGCCAGATGGTCGGCCATGTGGCGGGCATGGTCGACCTCCGCCCCGCTACGGCAGGCATGGGCGATGCCGTCGCGGACCGGCACGCCCGCTTCGGCGGCTATGCTGCGGACGGCGGCCTTGGCCTCCTCGGCCAGGTCCCACAGGCGGCGGGCCATGTCGGGACCGAGGTTCGCCTCCAGCCAGTCGACCTCCTGCCGCTGGCCCGAGCCGATCTGGCCGCCGTTGCGGCCCGATGCGCCAAAGCCCACGCGCTGCGCCTCCAGCACCCGGACCGACAGGCCCCGCCGCGCTAGATGCAGCGCGGCCGACAGCCCGGTATAGCCCGCCCCGATCACCGCCACATCCGCCCGCGCCTCGCCTCGCAGCGGCGGCAGCTCGGGCTGCGGCCCGCATTGATCGGCATAGAGGCTGGGCGGATAGGCCCCTAGCCTGTCGTTCAGGTGCAGCAGGTTCATACGTTCAGCAGCAGATGTTCGCGTTCCCACGGGCTGATGACCTGCAGGAACTCTTTGTATTCATTGCGCTTGACCGATTCGTAGACGGCGCAGAAATCCTCGCCCAAGACGCCGCGCATCGGCGCGCTCTCGGACATCAGGTCCAGCGCGTCGCCCAGGTTGTAGGGCAGCTCGTCCTCGGACATGTAGGCGTCGCCCAGGCATTCGGCGCGCGGGTTCTCGGCCTCCAGCAGGCCCAGATAGCCGCAGGCCAGGCTGGCCGCGATCCCCAGATAGGGGTTGCAGTCCATCCCCGCCAGCCGGTTCTCCAGCCGCCGCGCCTCGGGCCCCGAGATCGGCACGCGCAGGCCCGTGGTGCGGTTGTCGCGCCCCCATTCCAGGTTGATCGGCGCCGCGAAGTCCGGGACATAGCGGCGATAGCTGTTCACATAGGGCGCCAGCAGCGCGATGGCCGCGGGCAGGTGCTTCTGCATGCCGGCGATGAAATGCAGGAAGGCCGGCGTCTCGCGGCCCTTGTCGTCGGAGAAGATGTTCCGCCCCGTCGCCACATCCGTCACCGAATGGTGGATGTGCATGGCGCTGCCCGGCTCGCCCTCGATGGGCTTGGCCATGAAGGTCGCGAAGCAGTCATGGCGCAGCGCGGCCTCGCGGATCAGCCGCTTGAAGTAGAAGATCTCGTCGGCCAGGGCCACCGGATCGCCGTGGTTCAGGTTGATCTCGACCTGGCCCGCGCCGCCCTCCTGCAGGATGCCGTCGATCTCGAAGCCCTGCGCTTCGGCAAAGTCATAGATGTCGTCGATGACCTTGCCGTATTCGTCCACCGCGGACATGGAATAGGCCTGCTTCGCCGCAGCGCGCCTGCCCGTGCGGCCCATGGGCGGGATGATCGGCTGGTTCGGGTCGATGTTGCGCGCGACCAGGAAGAACTCCATCTCGGGCGCCACGACCGGGTTCCAGCCCTTGTCGCGATAGAGCTGCACCACGCGCTTCAGCACGTTCCGGGGCGCGATGGGCATGGGGTTGCCCTGCTGGTCGGTCGCGTCATGGATGACCTGGATGGTCCAGTCGGCGGTCCAGGGCGCGGCAGTGGCAGTGGAATAATCCGGCACCATCACCATGTCCGGTTCGGTGAAGGCGCCCGACGGGTTGTCGGCCCATTCCCCGGTGATCGTCTGCAGAAAGATCGAATTGGGCAGGTAGAACTGGTTCTGCCGCGCGAATTTCGACGCGGGCATGGCCTTGCCGCGCGCCACGCCCGCCATGTCGGCCACGATGCATTCGACCTCGTCCAGGCGGCGCCCGGCCATGAAGTCGCGCGCGGCCTGGGGCAGTTTCTCGGTCCAGTCGCTCATGCGGCACCTTTGTCGGGTCGCGCCAGGGCGCGGGGTTGCTTGAAGAAGGCCTCGATCCGGTCGGCCAGCACGGCGGCGCCGTCGGCCTGCCCCATGCGGGCCGCAGCCCCGGCCAGCAGGTCGTCCGGCACGACGCCCTTGGCGCGGGTGTCCATCAGGCCCTGGATGAAGTCGTCGCGGAATTCGGGATGCGCCTGCACGGTGAAGGCCCGGTCGCCATAGATCAGCGCGGCATTCTCGCAGAAGGCGTTGCGGCCCGCGACCTGCGCCCCCGGCGGCAGGGCCACGACCTGGTCCTGGTGCCAGGCGTTCAGCGTGACGGGCTGGCCGCCGAAATCGTAATCCTGCGCGCCCACGGCCCACCCGCCGGGATGCTTGACCACCGTGCCGCCCAAGGCCTGCGCGATGATCTGGTGGCCGAAGCAGATGCCGACCATCGGCACGCCTGCGTCATGGGCGCGGCGGATGAACGCCTCCAGCGGCGGGATGAAGGCGTGATCCTCATAGGCGCCGTGGCGCGATCCGGTCAGCAGCCAGCCGTCGGCGTCGTGGATGTCGTCCGGAAACGCCATCCCCTCGACATGCCAGGTGGTGAAGGTGAAGCCGCGACCGTCCAGCAGGCGCATGAACATATCGGGATAGTCGCCCAGGCTCTGCTTCAGCTGCGCCGGCGACTGGCCGCATTGAAGGATGCCGATCCGCATGGAAAACCTTGATGTTGCTTGCGCCCGAAGCCTAGTCGCCCCGCGGGGGGCGCCGCAAGGGGGGCGTTTGCGGCTTTTGGCGGTCTGGCCGGGCCGCGCTGCAGGCGCTAGGCTGCCCGCAAACGGAAAGGATGCCCCATGCCCCATCAGCGCCCCGAGATCGACCCGGACGGGCTAGACGAATTCTCGGTCGTGTTCACCGACCGGTCCCTGAACCACATGTCGAAACGCTTTCAGCAGGTCATGCGCGACCTGTCGGCGGGCCTCTGCGAGGTCTATGGCGCGGCCCATGCCGTGATCGTGCCGGGCGGCGGCAGCTACGGCATGGAGGCCGTCGCCCGCCAATTCGGGCGCGACGCCCATGCGCTGATCGTCAGGAACGGCTGGTTCAGCTATCGCTGGAGCCAGATCTTTGACGCGGGCGCCTTTGCGCGCGAGGTAACCGTGGTCAAGGCCCGCCCGCAGGGGAACGCGCCCCAGCCCGCCTATGCGCCGCCCCCCATCGACGAGGTCGTGGCCCGCATCCGCGAGACGCGCCCCGACGCGGTGTTCGCGCCCCATGTCGAGACCTCGGCCGGGCTGATCCTGCCCGACGACTACATCGCCGCGCTGGCCGATGCCGCGCATGAGGTGGGCGCGCTGATGGTGCTGGACTGCATCGCATCGGGGGCGGTCTGGGTGGACATGGCGGCCACCGGCGTGGACGTGCTGATCTCTGCCCCGCAGAAGGGCTGGTCGGCATCGCCCGCGGCGGGCCTGGTCATGCTGTCGGAGCGTGCCGCCGAACGGCTGGAGACGACGACCAGCGACAGCTTCGCGCTGGACCTGAAGAAATGGCGCGCGATCATGCAGGCCTATCTGGACGGCGGCCACGCCTATCACGCAACCATGCCCACGGACGCGCTGCTGGGCCTGCGCGACGCGATGGAGGAGACCCGCGCCATGGGGTTCGACGCCGCGCGCGACGCGCAATGGCGGCTTGGCCGGGCGGTGCGCGAGGCGCTGGCCGCGCGCGGCATCCGCTCGGTCGCGGCAGAGGGCTTCCAGGCGCCGGGCGTGGTGGTCGGCTATACCGACGATCCGGAGGTGAAATCGGGCCGCGCCTTCGCGGCGCAGGGCACACAGATCGCGGCGGGCGTGCCCCTGGCCGTGGACGAGGGGGCCGATTTCTCGACCTTCCGGATCGGGCTCTTCGGTCTGGACAAGCTGGCCGATGTGGACGGCACCGTGGCGCGGCTGTCGCCGGTGCTGGACCGGGTGCTGGGCGGCCCCCGGACCGTTTGACCTGCGCGTCAGGTCGGGCTAGTGCCCGGCCTGACACCATTTCCGACAGGACCCGACATGACGCTGACGATCGCCGCGGAAAGCCCGCTTGGGGCGGATCTGGACCAACTGTTCCAGCGCCACACCGCCGAGATGCATGCCGACACGCCCCCCGAATCGATCCACATGCTGCCCAAGGAGGCGCTGGCCGATCCGGCCATCCGCTTCCTGGTCATCCGCGACGCGGGCCAGCCCGTCGCCATGGGCGCCGTGAAGGCGCTGGAGCCGGGTTCGGCCGAGGTGAAGTCCATGCATGTCCTGGCCGAGCATCGCGGCCGCGGCCTGTCCCGCATGCTGCTGCGCCGCATCATCGAGGACGCCCGCGCGGCCGGGTTGCAGCGCCTGTCGCTGGAAACCGGGGTCCAGCCGGGCTTTCTGGCCGCCCGCGGCCTCTATGCGCGCGAGGGCTTCACCGAATGCCCGCCCTTCGGCAGCTATCGCGCGGACCCGAACTCGGTCTTCATGACGCTGCTGCTGTAAGGGCGCATGCCCAAGACCCAAGACCCAAGACCCAAGACCCAAGACCCAAGACCCAAGACCCAAGACCCAAGACCCAAGATTCACATGATGTCGCACCCGCGCCAAGCATGACCTGCACGGCGGCGTGAGAGGCAGGGGCGGTCACATGGGCTATGAATTGGCGTTCATCGTCAACTGGCTGATCTTCGGCGGTCTGACACTGCTCTATGCTGACCCGTTCGACCTGTTCGGCGGCGATGACGACCCGAAGGCCGAAGACCCCGTCGACACGACCGGGGAGGCCCTGATCGGAACCGATGCCCCCGAGACCCTGACGGGAGGCCATCTGGACGACGCCCTGATCGGGCTGGGCGGCTACGATCTGCTGATCGGCGGCGCCGGGAACGACGGGATTGAGGGCAATACCGGAGACGACACGCTGCGCGGCGGCAATGGCGATGACCTGCTGGCCGGGGGCGCTGGCACCGATCTGATCGAGGGCGGCGCGGGCAACGACGTGCTGTCCAGCGACCGGCTGGACGACGACGCCCAGTGGGAGCGTGGCTGGGAGGAGACGCTTTCGGGCGGCGACGGCGACGATGCGCTGTTCTTCCTGGGCGATGACATCGCGATCGGCGGGGCGGGACAGGACGTCTTCTCGATGATCGTGGCGCCCGAGGGCGGCCTGGCATCGCTGCGCGACTACGACCGCGAGGCCGACCGCATCACGCTGCACGCGACGTTCGACGCCGACAGCCCGCCAGGGGTCGGCGTCAGCGCCGATGCTGTCTCGGGCATCACGACGGTGCTGCTGAACGGCCGGGCGGTGATGGAGGTGCGGGGCGTATTCACCGCCGCGCAGGTGGACGTGGGCCTGCGGCAGACCGATGAGCTGCCCTTCTGAGCGCGTCACTATCGCTTTCAAATCCTCCGCGACCGTTGCCAAGACCGGTTGGCGCGGCACCGTAGCTCAGCTGGATAGAGCAGCCGCCTTCCGGTCAGATCATGCCGCCTCGCTCACCATTGCTGACGGTTGTATCATCTGAGAAAATCAGCGCCTCCGCTTGATCGGCGCCGCCGTTGGATGCCATGTAATTGCATCGTCGATTGCATTGAGGTCGTCATGGCAAAGCACAAAATGACCTTCACCAAAGGCCCCATTCCGCGCTCGGATACCAGATCTCCGCAGCCTACGCCGCCCAACTTGTCGCAATGGGCGATCGGCTCCACGAAACAGAGGCGTTCCACTGATCGCCCATGCCCGCGATCTGATCGCGGCCTGGGTCACCGACTACAACACCGCGCGGCCCCACTCGGCCCTCGGCTACCAGACCCCCGCAGGCTTTGCTCTGCACCTGACCACCGCAATCGCCCGTCCCGCTGCACGCGATGAGGGTTCCGCGCGCCGGGCGATTGCTCAACCCACGCCGAAAGGCGTAAATCAGCTACCGGCTCCGGTCGCGGCTGGATGAAAGTTCAGTGGCAGGTCAGCGTCTACCGCATCTATTGCGCGCTGGAACTGAACCTGCGGATCAACCCCGCAAGCGGCTGAAGCGGGACAAACCGGAGGCTCTGGCCGTGCCGGATGCGCCAAACATGACCTGGTCGATGGATTTCATGGCTGATCGCTTCGGCGATGGCCGCCAGTTTCGGCTGCTGAACGTGCTGGACGACTTCAACCGCGAAGGTTTAGCCATCGAGGTCGACTTTTCGCTGCCAGCGGAGCGGGTCATCCGAAGCCTTGACCGGATTATCGAGTGGCGTGGCAAGCCCGGAACGATATCGGTGGCATCACACCCGCCATGAAACTGAAAATGGCCGCGTGAATTCTACAGATGCATCCCGCTAAGAATGGGGGGATTACCCGAGGACGTGTTCCGCGCCTATCGAACGGCGAACATGGCACAATGGCGCGGTGTGCTTTGCACTCTCGTCTCGCCCGTGTTGCCCAATGGTTACTGATCAAGAAGACGAGTTTGCAGTTCGGGGTATTCTCACGGGCGGGCGAGTGCGTCGCGCGAGCGCTCGGCAGGCCAGACGGCTGGCTCGGCCATGACTACGCGAAGACGCGCCTGGAAATGGCCGAGGAGGCCGCAACGGCGAAGAGCGTTTACATTTTCCTCGTCGATTACCTTGCGGCCTGTGACAGTGGCATCGGCGCGAAGGCACGGTAACGTCCGCCGAATTGTTCCTTGCGATGAAAAGCACGCTTCGCGACCTGTCAAACCTGATCTCGATGAAAGACGTGCCGGGGAACGCGCGGGCGGCATCGCGAGTTTCTGGCTCGCCGCGTGGTTCTCGTCGTGCATGACCTTGGGGCATTGGCCGGGGTCACGTTCGTAGATGGTCCCGTCTCGACAGTCCCTGAACAAGCATCGTTGCTTGCGTAAATGGAGGATCAGCGGTCGCGCCTCCCACCTTGCCCAACCGCGACTGACCGTTTAAACGTCAACCCCGTGGCCCCGTAGCTCAGCTGGATAGAGCATCCGCCTTCTAAGCGGATGGCCGCACGTTCGAGTCGTGCCGGGGTCGCCATTTGCATCGCAATTGCATAGTGTCAAAAATAGACGATAAAAACGCTTGTAACCTAATCGGTTAGAGCAAGGGACCAGCGACCTTCCAAGCGGCGGGTCGGGGGTTCAAGTCCTCCCGGGGTCGCCATGACATCCGCCCATGCAGCGCGAGGCAGACGCCCCCGTCAGGTGGCTTGCGGACCATCGCGAAAGCTGCGCTTTCGGATGCCGCGCCGGTCCATCGGGACCGGCACCGCACCCGCCGGCATCACGGGATGATGCGGTCGGCGCGCAGCCGCGCGAACAGATCCATGAAGGCCGCGTCCGTCGCCTGATAGCCGGTGAAGCCCATACGGCGGCTTTTCGACATGTCCGTCACCACCTCGATCGGCCGGCCCAGATCGGCGTCCGTGTGCCAAGGCGAGGCCAAGCGCGACAGGTCGGCCTCGACCAGGCCGTGGCGCGCGGCGATCTGGGCCCAGACCGAGGCGTCGTCCTTCATCTGCGTCTCCAGCGGACGGGGCGTGCCGTCAAAATCCTCGGCCGCGATCCCGAAGGCGTCGGCGATGCGATGCCACATCCACTTCCAGCGGAACACGTCGCCGTTGACGATGTTGAACGCCTCGTTACGGGCCGCGGGGGTCCCGGCGGCCCAGATCACCTGCCGCGCCAGCTGGCGCGCGTCGGTCATGTCGGTCAGCCCCTCCCACTGCACGGCCGAGCCGGGAAAGCGGAAAGGCCGCCCCGTCTCACGGCAGATCGTGGCATAGACGGCCAGGGTGGTGCCCATGTTCATCGTGTTGCCGATGGCCTTGCCGATCACGGTATGCGGGCGGTGCACGCTCCAGCCGAAGCCGTCGCGGGCGGCGGCGGCGAAGACCTCGTCCTCCTGCGCATAGTAGAAGTTCGCGACGTCCAGCCGGCCCTGATCCTCGCGGAAGGGCGTCTGCGGCAGCCGGCCCTGGCTATAGGCCTCGAACGGCCCCAGGTAATGCTTCAGCCCCGTGACCAGCGCGACATGCCGCACCGATCCCGCGGGCCTCACCGCATCCAGGACGTTGCGCACCATGGCGCCGTTGACGCGGATGTTCTCGGCCTCGGTCGGCATCCTCAGCCACGAGGTCAGGAAGACATGCGTGGGCGCGATCCCGTCCAGCGCGCGGGCCAGGCCCTGCGGGTCCAGCAGGTCCGCGGCCACGGGCAGCACGCCGGGCTGATCCTGCGGCCTGCGGCTGAGGCCGTGGACGGTCCAGCCCTCCTCCACCAGCTGCGCGGCGATCGCGCTGCCCTGAATGCCGGTACCGCCGACGACGAGTGCGGTTCGTGTCATCCTGTCTCTCCGTTCCGATGCTCACCCGGCGAGGTAGGCGCTTGCGATCCGCGCTTCCAGAAGGCACCGTTCCGGGACGTAGGAACCCGGAGATGACCACCCGTGAGCGAAGACCCGTCCGATCAGGAATGGCGCGAGGACTGCGCCCCCCCGCCGCGTCCTGGACCTGTTCGCGACCAAATGGACCAGCATGATCCTGCACACGCTGCACGCCCGCCATCAGGGCGCGGCGCGGACCGGCGTCCTTCACCGCAGCCTGCCCGGCATTTCCAAGAAAATGCTGGTCCAGACGCTGCGCGACATGGAGGCCAGCGGACTGATCACCCGCCATGTGGAAGGCACCGTGCCGCCGGCGGTCGAGTACCGCCTGACGGCCCTAGGAACGCGCTTCGTCGATTTGGTGGAGCGGGTCTATGACTGGGGGCGCAGCAATGCGGATGCGCTGGATCTCTTGGGCGAACGGTCGACCTCGCGGCGTCGGATGTCGGGCGGTGCCACGGGTTGGCGGCCCGGCCCGGACTCCACGAACTGACGCCGGGCAAACGGGCAACCGGAGCCGTTAACGTAACTTTTTCATGGACATCGGCGGGGTGACTGTGCTTGCGTCGGGATCGAAGACATCACGCGAATTTCAACTTGCAGGATATTCACAGTGACCGACCCCATCCAATCCGGCCGCTGCGCGATTATCTATTTCATCGATCCGCCGCATCTGATCTCGCCCGCCATTCCGCTGCTGCTGTCGATCAGGCGCCACCATCCCGAGGCGACGGTGATCCCCTACACCCCAAAGGATCGGCTTCGGGACATACCCGAGCGGGTCAGGGCCTTCCACGAACGGATGGGCGCGCCGATCCGCGAGCTGACGCAGGAGCTGGCCTTCAGCCGCAAGCGTTACGACAAGCCCTATCTGCACGGCAACAAGCTGCTGGCAGCGGCCGAGGAGCGCGACACCGAATTCGCGATCTTCTTGGACACCGACACCTATCTGGCCCGGCCGCTGGACGCCGAGGCGCTGCTGTCGCCCGACCATGTGGCCGTGGTGCCCGAATCCGTCGCGGGATTCGCGCGGCGCTTCATCGAGATCTGGGATGCGACCTATGCGATCTTCGGCCTGACCACCCCGGTCGAGCGGGTCCGGATGCTGCGCACCGACCGCGAGCATCCGCCCTATTTCAACGCCGGAATGGTGGCCTTCCCCGAGGTCGCGCCTTCCGGTCAGCGGTTCGGGGCGCTGTGGCTGGACACGGCCATGACGATCGACTTCGACCCCTCGGTCGATGACGAGGCCAAGCGGCCATGGCTGGACCAGGCATCGCTGCCGGTCGCCATCGCCCGGTCGGGGGCGCGCTTCCGCGAGCTGGATCGGGCGCACAACTATCCCGTCGATGGCACGGACTTTCCGCCGCGCGAGGATGTTCGGCTCTATCACTATCACGGCATGGAGCGGCTGGAGGAGGCCGGGCACACCGCCGAGATCGAGGATCTGCTGGTCGGCAGCGGCCTGTTCCGCTCGCTGGAGCATTTCCTGGAACCGCTGCGCCGCAAGCGCGAGGAGGCCGCCGTCTACTGGAAGCAGATCGGCGACGAGGCTGAGGCGCGGCGTGTCATCAAGAAGCAGATGGAGGGCGTCGAGCGGTCCGGGCTGAGCCCGTTGAAGCGCCAGATCCAGCAGTCCAAGGCGCGCGAGGTCGCGCTGCGCCAGACCTGCGCCGAGATCGTCGAGGAGGTCTTCTACGATGACGGCTGGCTTCAGGCGGCGAACACCCGGACGATGAAGGCCGCGGGCCGGGGCTGAGGCCGGGCTGCGCCGCGACAGTTCGCCCCCTTGGAACGGGGGCTGGAAGGCGGCAGCCATTGGCGCGATAGTCGGGCAACCCTAACGAATGGCCATTCCATGACCGAGATCTCGCGCCGCAAGTCCGACCATCTGAGGATCGTCGCCGAAGGGCGCGGCGCGCAGGACCGGCTGGACAGCGGCTTCGACGCCATCCGCTTCCGGCACCTGGCCCTGCCGGAGCTGGACATGGCGCGGATCGACTGCGGCACGCGCTTCCTGGGGCGGGCGCTGGATGCGCCGCTGCTGATCTCGGCCATGACCGGCGGCCCGGAGGAGGCCGAGGCCATCAATATCCACATCGCCGAGGCCTGCGCCCATCACCGCATCGCCCTGTCGGTCGGCTCGCAGCGCATCGCGGTCGAGGCGGGCGGCCATGGCGGCCTGGGCGCCAGCCTGCGCGCCCGCGCGCCCGACATCCCGATCCTGGGCAATATCGGCGCGGTGCAGCTGAACTACGGCTTCGGCCCAGATCAGGCCGCCCGCGCGGTCGAGATGATCGGCGCCGACGCGCTGATCCTGCACCTGAACCCGCTGCAGGAGGCGATCCAGGAGGGGGGCGATCGCGACTTCTCGGGCCTGCTGGACAAGATCGCGGCGCTGGTCAGTGCGCTGCCCGTCCCCCTGGGCGTCAAGGAGGTCGGCGCGGGCCTCTCGGCCCCCCTTGCCCGGCGCCTGACCGAGGCGGGCGTCATCATCCTGGACGTGGCCGGCGCCGGCGGCACCAGTTGGGCGCGGGTCGAGGCCGAACGCGGCCCGGCCCGCCTTCAGGCGCTGGCCGCGCCCTTCCATGACTGGGGGATCCCCACCGCGGCGGCGCTCCGCGCGGTCGCGCCGAAGATGCGGCCGGGTCAGGTCCTGATCGGATCGGGCGGCGTGCGCCACGGGCTGGACGTGGCGCGGGCCGTCAGGCTGGGGGCCGATCTGGCCGGACAGGCCGCGGGCGCCCTGCCCGCCGCCCGTCACAGCACCGAGGCCCTGGTCGCGCATCTGGACGATGTCGTGACCCAGCTGCGCATCGCCATGTTCTGCACCGGATCGGCCGATCTGGCGGCCCTGCGCCGCGCGCCGCTGCTGGAGCGCGACGCGGGCGGCCAATGGTCGCAAGCATCGGGGATGGAAACCGGCGATGCGGGGCTGTAGCCTGCCGCCATCGCCGGTCCGGGGGACACCATGAGCGCGAATGCCCTGCCCAAGGCGGAACTGACCGTCACCAGCCTGGCCGTGTCCGGGACCATCATCCTGGCCTGGCTGGCCCTGCACGTCCACACGCTGTGGTTCCTGGACGCCGCGGCCCATCCGCTGCTGGCGGCGGCAAGCTTCGCGGGCCTGACCTGGCTGTCGGTGGGGCTGTTCATCATCGCCCATGACGCGATGCACGGATCGGTCGTGCCGGGCCATCCGCGCTGGAACGCGCGGATCGGGCAGCTGGTCCTGTGGCTCTATGCCGGGTTCTCGTGGCGCAAGATGATCGTCAAGCACATGGCCCACCACCGCCACGCCGGCACCGATGACGACCCCGATTTCGACCATGGCGGGCCGGTCCGCTGGTACGGCCGCTTCATCGGCACCTATTTCGGCTGGCGCGAGGGGCTGCTCCTGCCGGTGATCGTCACGACCTATGCGCTGATCCTGGGGGATCGCTGGATGTATGTGGTCTTCTGGCCGCTGCCCTCGATCCTGGCCTCGGTGCAGCTGTTCGTCTTCGGCACCTGGCTGCCGCACCGGCCGGGGCATGATGCCTTTCCCGACCGCCACAATGCCCGGTCGTCGCGGGTCAGCGACTCGGTGTCGCTGCTGACCTGCTTCCATTTTGGCGGCTATCATCACGAACATCACCTCTATCCCACCGTGCCGTGGTGGCGCCTGCCGCGCACCCGTGCCAGGGCGGACCGGAAGAAAGGGACCCCCGCATGACCAATCTGCTGATCGTCGTCGCCACCGTGCTGGTGATGGAGCTGATGGCCTATTCCGTCCATCGCTGGATCATGCACGGCCCCCTGGGCTGGGGCTGGCACAAGTCGCACCATGAGGAGCATGACCACGCGCTGGAGAAGAACGACCTCTATGGCGTGGTCTTCGCGGTGATCGCCACGATCCTGTTCACGGTGGGCTGGATCTGGTCGCCGGTCCTGTGGTGGATCGCGCTTGGCATGACGGTCTATGGCCTGATCTACTTCGTGCTGCATGACGGGCTGGTCCATCAGCGCTGGCCCTTCCGCTACATCCCCCGGCGCGGCTATTTCCGGCGTCTGTATCAGGCGCACCGGCTGCATCACGCGGTCGAGGGGCGCGACCATTGCGTCAGCTTCGGCTTCATCTATGCGCCGCCGGTCGACAAGCTGAAGCAGGACCTGAAGAATTCCGGCGTCCTGCGCGCCGAGGCGCAGGAGCGGTCGTGACCCCCGACATCCTGCTGGCCGGGGCGGGCCTGGCCAACGGGCTGATCGCGCTGGCGCTGCGGGCCGCGCGGCCCGACCTGACCGTGGTCCTGCTGGACGGGCGCGACGGACCGTCGGACGGGCATACCTGGTCCTGTCACGATCCCGACCTGTCGCCCGCCTGGCAGGCCCGCATCCATCCGCTGCAACGCGGGCGCTGGTCGGGCCAGCAGGTGCGCTTTCCCACCCACGCGCGCATGCTGCGCACCGGATACGGCTCGCTGGACGGGGCGGCGCTGGCGCGGGCGGTGACCGATGCCGGGGCCGAAATCCGCTGGAACAGCGCCATCGGCGCGCTGGATGCGAAGGGCGCGACCCTGACCGACGGCACCCGCATCGCCGCGCCCTGCGTGCTGGACGGGCGCGGTGCGCAGGCCACCCCGCACCTGACCGTGGGTTTCCAGAAATTCGTGGGCATCGAGCTGGAGACCGACGCCCCCCATGGCGTCGCCCGCCCGATGATCATGGACGCGACCGTCACGCAGGAGGACGGCTACCGCTTCATCTATCTGCTGCCCTTCACCCCGACGCGCATCCTGATCGAGGATACGCGCTATTCCGATGGTGGCGATCTGGATGACGACGCGCTGGCGCAGGCGTCCCACGACTATGCCCGCGCGCAGGGCTGGACGGGCCGTGAGGTGCGGCGCGAACGCGGCATCCTGCCCATCGCGCTGGCCCATGACGCGGCGGGGTTCTGGGACGATCATGCCGCGGGCGCGGTGCCGGTGGGCCTGCGGGCGGGGTTCTTTCACCCGGTCACCGGCTATTCGCTGCCCTATGCGGCGCAGGTCGCGGACGTGGTGGCCGCCCTGCCCGGCCGGCCCACCACCGACGCGGCCCGCGCGGCCATCCGCGATTACGCCCTGGGGCGCGCGCGTCAGGACCGGTTCCTGCGCCTGCTGAACCGCATGCTGTTCCGCGGCTGCCCGCCCGATCAACGCTATACGCTGCTGCAGCGCTTTTACCGCATGCCCGAGGGGCTGATCGAGCGGTTCTATGCCGGGCGCCTGACCGCGGCCGATCAGCTGCGCATCGTCACCGGCAAGCCCCCCATCCCCATCGGCACGGCGCTCCGCTGCCTGCCCGAACGCCCCCTTCTGAAGGAAGACGCATGAACGCCCATTCGCCCGCAACCAAGACGGCCATCGTGATCGGAGCAGGCTTCGGCGGCCTGGCCCTGGCCATCCGCCTGCAATCGGCGGGCATCGCCACGACCCTGGTCGAGGCCCGCGACAAGCCCGGCGGGCGGGCCTATGTCTGGCACGATCAGGGCCATGTCTTCGACGCGGGCCCCACCGTCATCACCGACCCCGATGCGCTCAAGGAGTTGTGGGCGCTGACCGGGCAGGACATGGCGCGCGACGTGACGCTGATGCCGGTCTCGCCTTTCTATCGGCTGATGTGGCCGGGCGGGAAGGTGTTCGACTATGTGAACGAGGCCGATCTACTGGAGCGCCAGATCGCCCAGTTCAACCCGGACGACCTGGAGGGATACCGCCGCTTTCGCGATTACGCGGAGGAGGTGTACCAGGAGGGCTATGTCAAGCTGGGCACCGTGCCCTTTCTCAAGCTGGGCCAGATGCTCAAGGCCGCGCCCGCGCTGATGAAGCTGGAGGCCTACAAGTCGGTCCATGCCAAGGTCGCGACCTTCATCAAGGACCCCTATCTGCGGCAGGCGTTTTCGTACCACACGCTGCTGGTGGGCGGGAATCCCTTCTCGACCAGTTCGATCTATGCGCTGATCCACGCGCTGGAGCGGCGCGGCGGAGTCTGGTTCGCCAAGGGCGGCACCAACCGGCTGGTCGCGGGCATGGTCGCGCTGTTCGAACGGCTTGGCGGGCAGATGCTGCTGAACGCCAAGGTCGCGCGGATCGACACGGACGGGCCGCGCGCGACCGGCGTGACCTTGGCGGACGGGCGCGCGCTGACCGCGGACATGGTCGCCAGCAACGGCGACGTGATGCACAACTATCGCGACCTTCTGGGCCATACCGCCCGCGGGCAGAGCCGTGCAAAGTCGCTGGACCGCAAACGCTGGTCCATGTCGCTCTTCGTGCTGCATTTCGGCCTGCGCAAGGCGCCCAAGGACGTGGCGCATCACACCATCCTGTTCGGCCCCCGCTACAAGGAGCTGGTGAACGAGATCTTCAAGGGCCCGAAGCTGGCCGAGGATTTCTCGCTCTATCTGCATTCGCCCTGCACGACCGACCCGGACATGGCGCCTCACGGCATGTCCACGCATTACGTCCTGGCCCCGGTGCCGCACCTGGGCCGGGCCGAGATCGATTGGGCGGTCGAGGGGCCGCGCTATGCCGACCGCATCCTGGCCAGCCTGGAGGAGCGGCTGATCCCCAATCTGCGCGCCAACCTGACCACGACGCGCATCTTCACCCCGTCCGATTTCGCCACCGAGCTGAACGCCCATCACGGCAGCGCCTTCTCGGTCGAGCCGATCCTGACGCAATCGGCCTGGTTCCGGCCGCATAACCGCGACAAGACGATCCGCAACTTCTACCTGGTCGGCGCGGGCACCCATCCGGGCGCGGGCATTCCGGGCGTCGTGGGTTCGGCCAAGGCCACGGCCCAGGTGATGCTGGCCGACCTGGCGGACGCATGAGCGATCTGGTCCTGACCTCGACCGAGGCGATCACCCAAGGGTCGCAGAGCTTCGCCACCGCCGCCAAGCTGATGCCGCCCGGCATCCGCGAGGATACGGTGATGCTCTATGCCTGGTGCCGCCATGCCGATGACGTGATCGACGGTCAGGCCCTGGGCAGCCGCCCCGAACTGGTGGACGACCCGCGGGCGCGGCTGGCCGATCTACGCGCCGACACGCTGGCGGCGCTGCAGGGCGACGGCCCGGTGACGCCGCCCTTCGCGGCGCTGCGCGCGGTGGCGCGGCGGCACGACTTTCCCGATGCCTGGCCCCTGGACCTGATCGAGGGCTTTGCCATGGATGTCGAGGCGCGCGATTACCGCAGCATCGACGACGTTCTGGAATATTCCTATCACGTCGCGGGCATCGTCGGCGTCATGATGGCCCGCGTGATGGGCGTGCGCGAGGATGCCGTCCTGGACCGCGCCTGCGATCTGGGGCTGGCCTTTCAGCTGACCAACATCGCGCGCGACGTGATCGACGATGCGGCCATCGGGCGCTGCTATCTGCCGGGGGACTGGCTGGATGAGGCGGGGGCAAGCATCGACGGTCCGGTGCCGTCGCCCGGACTCTACGGCGTGATCCTGCGGCTGCTGGACACGGCAGAGCCCTATTACGCATCGGCCCGCGTGGGTCTGGCGGACCTGCCGCCGCGTTGCGCCTGGTCCATCGCCGCCGCGCTGCGCATCTATCGCGCCATCGGGCTGCGCATCCGCAAGGGCGGGCCCGAAGCCTATCGGCAGCGGATCAGCACCTCCAAGGCGACCAAGGTCGCGCTGCTGGGCGTCGGAGGGTGGGATGTCGCGCGCTCACGCCTGCCGGGGGCGGGCGTCACGCGGCAGGGCCTGTGGACCCGGCCGCATCACGCTCAGGCGCGCACGCCATAGGGCAGGACACGCTCCAGCAGGGCCGCGATCTCGGGGGCCTGCAGGCGCTTGCTGCGCAGCATCGCGTCCAGCTGCGCTCGGCTGGCCTCATAGTGGCGCGACACGTTCTGCATGTCGGCCACGGCCAGCAAGCCGCGCTTGGGTCCCGGCGCTGCGGCGTCGCGGCCCACATCCTTGCCAAGCGCCGCCCGGTCGCCGATCACGTCCAGCAGGTCGTCATAGGACTGGAACACCCGGCCCAGCTGACGGCCGAAGGCGATCATCTGATCGCGGTCCTCGTCGTCGAAATCCTTGACCACGGCCAGCATCTCCAGCCCGGCGATGAACAGAACGCCGGTCTTGAGGTCCTGCTCGCGCTCGACACCGGCGCCGCTCTTGGCGGCATGCAGGTCCAGGTCCTGGCCCGCGCACAGACCCTGCGGCCCCAGGGCGCGGGTCAGGATGCGCACCAGCTGCGCGCGCACCGCGCCGGACGCGCCGCGCGCGGTGGCCAGCACGGCCATGGCCTCGGTGATCAGGGCGATGCCGCCCAGCACGGCCCGGCTCTCGCCATGGGCGACGTGGGTGGCGGGCTGGCCGCGGCGCAGCGCGGCATCGTCCATGCAGGGCAGGTCGTCGAAGACCAGCGAGGCCGCATGCACCATCTCGATGGCGCAGGCGGCATCGACGATCGTCTCGCAGACCCCGCCGGACGCGTCCGCCGCCAACAGCAGCAGGTTGCCCCGGAACCGCTTGCCCGAGGACAGCGCCGCATGGGACATGGCCGCGCCTAGCGGCGCCGATACGGCGCCGAAGCCCGCGGCGATCTCGTCAAGTCTGGTCTGCAGCAGAATGGAGTGGTTGACGTCTCGTCTCATCAGTGCCTTCGCGCTTGGGTTCTGACCGGGCGAGAGGGCGGCGCGGCAGGCCGACGTACCCTCCACCGTCAACAACCCCCATGTTGGAACGGTTCGGGGGGGATTGCACGCCTTTTCGACAGGGCCGTGATGCCGCGCGGCATTTTGTCGTGGCCCGGCGGCGCCTCCGCTCAGCCGGTGCAGCGCATCAGGCAGGGAACCAGCGTGGCCGCGGGGGCCAGGTCGCGCGCACCGATCATGTCGAAGACGCGGGTCAGCATCGTGCCGACATCCTGCTCGACCATGCCGACATTGCCCGGCAGCCGCGCCGCGAAGGCGTCCCAGTCAAAGCAGCCATAGCGCACCGGCCCCGCCCCCTGCGGCAGCTCCGCCATCCAGCGCACCACCCCCTCCAGCGCGATGGTCGAGTTCACGAACAGCCCCACCGGCCCGTCGGGGCACCACCCCGCCAGCGCCTGCGCCACCTTGTCGGCGGAGTATCCGGGCATCATCCGGTGATCCTCGGGCACCGCGATCCCGCGGCGGTCATGTTCGGCCAGAAAGCCCCGCAGGCGCGCGGCGGTGTTGTGATCGCCCGGCCGTCCACCGACAAAACGCAGCGGCCCCGGCGCGTCGCAGCGGTCCAGGATCACCGCCGCCAGCGCCTGCGCCGCCGCGAAGTTGTCCGAGATCACCGACGGCGCCGCCGTCCCCGGTAGATCGAGGTTGATCGACTGCACCCCCGCCGCCGCGCAGAAGCCGCTGATCCGGTCCGGGTCCGTGGCGCCCGTCGCGATCACGCATTCCGCCTGCCATGAGACCAGTTCCTTGGCGGCCTCGAACTCCAGCTCGGGGTCGCGCTGCGTGCAGGTGACCACGGGAAAGAACCCCCTGGTGCGGGCTTGGGCCTCGAACCGTTCGGCGATCTGTCCGAAATAGCGGTTGTCGTATTTCGGGACGATCATGCCGACGATATGCGAACGCTCCCGGCGCAGCAGGCTGGCCTGGCTGTTGACCGCATAGCCCTGCTCCTCGGCCAGCGCCTTGACCCGCTCGGCCAGGCGCTGGCTGATTCGCCGCTTCTGCCAGGTGCCGTTCAGGATCGCGCTGACCGCACTGGGCGAGGCCCCGGCCAGCTGCGCCAGGTCGTAGATGGTCGTGCGCCGTGAATCCCTGTCCATGACCTGTCCCTTTCGTCAGGGCCGATCCGGCCCGCAAATGCCATATTGACTTGGTGCAACCGATGTAGCAAGTTTGCGCAATCGGTTGCGCTTGGTCGCGTCGCCGATGGCGCATTGGAGGATGTGCGGGAGGAGGACCCGCGGCGACCCGGCGTGACCGGCGGCGCGCGGCCCTTCCTGCGGCGGGTGAAGGCCCTGTTGAGGAGGAAGACAGCATGACCAGGATCACGTCGCTTGCAGCGACTTCGGCATTGGCGCTCGGCCTTGCCGCGACCGGGGCGGCGGCGCAGACCGTCGCCTTCCTGATGCCCGACCAGGCATCGACCCGCTACGAGGAGCATGACTGGCCCGGCTTCCAGGCCGCCATGGCCGAGAAATGCCCCGACTGCACGCTGATCTATCAGAACGGTAACGGCGACGTGGCGCTGCAGCAGCAGCAGTTCAACTCGGTCCTGGCGCAGGGCGCCACGGTCGTGGTGCTGGACCCGGTCGACTCGGCCGCGGCCGCAGCCCTGGTCGAGATCGCGCGCGCCCAGGATGTCCGCGTCATCGCCTATGACCGGCCAATCCCGGACACGCCGGCCGATTTCTACGTCTCGTTCGACAACGAGGGCATCGGCTATGCCATTGCTCAATCGCTGGTCGAGCATCTGCAGGCCCAAGGCGTGCCCGAGGGCGCGGGCGTGCTGCAGATCAACGGCTCTCCCACGGATGCGGCGGCGGGGCTGATCCGCGACGGCATCGACCGCGCGCTGGACGCCTCGCCCTACAAGACGCTGTCGGAATACGACACGCCGGACTGGGCGCCCCCGCGCGCGCAGGAATGGACGGCGGGCCAGATCACCCGCTTTGGCGACCAGATCACCGGCATCGTCGCGGCCAATGACGGCACCGGCGGCGGCGCCATCGCTGCGCTGAAGGCCGCCGGCACCGACCCCCTGCCCCCGGTGACCGGCAACGACGCCACAATCGCCGCGCTGCAGCTGATCATCGCGGGCGATCAGTACAACACCATCTCCAAGCCCTCCGAGATCGTGGCGGCGGCCGCGGCCGACGTGGCCGTCCAGCTGCTGAACGGCGAGACGCCCGAACCCACGACCGAGCTCTACAACACGCCCTCGCAGCTCTTCGTCCCCGAGGTCGTCACCCGCGAGAACATCAAGGAGGTGATCTTCGACGGCGGCATCCAGACCGCCGAGGAGGTCTGCACCGCCGAATACGCGGATGCCTGCGCCGAGCTGGGGATCCAGTGACGCCCGCGCGCGGCGGCCCGTGCCGCCGCGCGTCCCCGCGCCCAGAGAGGTCATCATGTCCAGAAAACCCGAAAGCCCCGCCAAGGGCGACCTGATCCTGCGCCTGCGCGGCGTGGGCAAGCAGTTCGGCGCCGTCACCGCGCTGGACGACATCGCCCTGGACGTCCATGCCGGAGAGGTCGTGGCCCTGGTCGGCGACAACGGCGCGGGCAAGTCCACGCTGGTCAAGGTGCTGGCCGGCGTCCACCAGCCCACATCGGGCACGATCGAGTATCTGGGCCGGCCCGTGACGCTGGACAATCCCGGCCGCGCGCTGGAGCTGGGCATCGCCACGGTCTTTCAGGACCTGGCGCTGTGCGAGAACCTGGACGTGGTCGCGAACCTGTTCCTGGGCCACGAACTCTCTCCCTGGCACATGGACGAGGTGCAGATGGAGGTCCGCGCCTGGACCCTGCTGCAGGAGCTGGCGGCGCGCATCCCCTCGGTGCGCGAACCCATCGCCTCGCTCTCGGGCGGGCAGCGGCAGACGGTGGCCATCGCGCGCTCTCTGCTGCTGGACCCGCACATCATCATGCTGGACGAACCCACCGCGGCTCTGGGCGTCGCGCAGACGGCCGAGGTGCTGAACCTGATCGAGCGGGTGCGCGACCGCGGCCACGGGGTTATCCTGATCTCGCACAACATGGAGGACGTGCGCGCGGTCGCCGACCGCATCGTCGTCCTGCGGCTTGGCCGCAACAACGGCGTCTTCACCGCCGAAAGCTCGCATCAGGAGCTGGTCGCCGCCATCACCGGCGCCAGCGAGAACTCGGTCTCGCGCCGGGCGGCGCGCAAGATGGACATCATGGAGGGCCAGTCGTGACCCAGCCAACCCAACTCGACCGCGCCGACAGCCGGGTCCGCCACGACGCGGGCATCGCGGGCGCGCTGCGCGGCTTCGTCGATCAGGTCCGTTCGGGCGACTTGGGCATGCTGCCCGTGATCGTCGGCCTCGTCATCATCTCGACCGTGTTCACGGTGCTGAACCCGGTCTTTCTGGCGCCGAACAACCTGGTCAACCTGCTGTTCGACGCGGCCGCCGTGGGCTTCATCGCGCTCGGCGTGGTCTGCGTGCTGCTGCTGGGAGAGATCGACCTGTCTATCGGCTCCATGAGCGGCCTGGCCTCGGCCATCACCGGGGTGCTGTGGGTCAATGCGGGCATGCCCCTGCCGGTCACGATCCTGGCCGTCGTGGCCACCGGGGCGGCGGTCGGGCTGATCTACGGCTTCCTGCGCAACCAGTTCGAGATGCCGAGCTTCGTCGCCACGCTGTCGGGACTGCTGGCGCTGCTCGGAGCGCAGCTCTACCTCCTGGGGCCGACGGGGTCGATCAACATGCCCTTCACCTCCTCGCTGGTGCGCTTTGGGCAGATCCTGATCCTGCCGGGCTGGGCCTCCTATCTGGCGGCACTGCTGCCGGGCGCCATGATCGTGCTGGGCGCGATCCGCACCAACCGCCGCCGCAGCGCCGCGAACCTCTCGGCCGCGGGCCTCAGCATCGCGCTGGCCAAGGCGGTGCTGCTGACCGCGGCGCTGATCTTCGCGGTCTGGTATCTGGAGCGCGGCCGCGGCGTGCCGCTGATGTTCGGGATCTTCGTGCTGGCGGTCGCCGCGCTGAACTATGCGCTGACGCGGACGCAATGGGGCCGCTGGATGTTCGCGGTGGGCGGCAATGCCGAGGCCGCGCGCCGCTCGGGCATCAACATCCGCCGCATCCGCCTGTCGGCCTTCGTCATCTGCTCCAGCCTGGCGGCGCTTGGCGGGGTCTTCGCGGCGGCGCGCCTGGCCTCGGCCAGCCAGCAGGCCGGCACCGGCGACGTGAACCTGAACGCCATCGCGGCGGCGGTCATCGGCGGGACATCACTCTTCGGCGGGCGCGGATCGGCCTGGTCGGCGCTGCTGGGGGTGCTGGTCATCATGGCCATCTCGAACGGGCTCACGCTTCTCAATCTCAGCTCGTCGCTGCGCTACATGATCACGGGGGCGGTGCTGGCCATCGCGGTGATCGTCGACTCGCTGGCGCGACGCTCCCGGGCCAGCAACGGCCGGGCCTGACGGAAAAGGAACCATCATGGCGAAACTGCAAGGCAAGACCGCGGCCATCACCGGGGCGGCATCGGGGATCGGGCTGGAATGCGCCCGCATCCTGATCGAGGAAGGCGCCCAGGTCGTGCTGATCGACCGCGCCGCCGACCGGCTGCACGACCTCTGCGGCCAGCTGGGGCCCCAGGCCCATCCGCTGGTCGTGGACCTGCTGGACGGGCCGCAGGTCTCGGGCATGGCCCCGCGGATCGAGGCGCTGGTCGGGCCGCTGGACATCTTCCACGCCAATGCCGGCGCCTATGTCGGCGGTCCCGCGGCCGAGGGCGACCCCGATCAGTGGGACCGCATGCTGAACCTGAACATCAACGCCGCCTTCCGCAGCGTGCGCGCCGTCCTGCCCGGCATGATCGGGCGCGGCGCGGGCGATGTGATCCTGACCAGCTCGGTCGCGGGCGTCGTCCCGGTGGTCTGGGAGCCGATCTACACCGCGTCGAAATTCGCGGTCCAGGCCTTCCTGCACGCGACGCGCCGCCAGGTCGCGCCGCAGGGCATCCGCTTGGGCGCGGTCCTGCCCGGCCCGGTGGTCACCGCCCTGCTGGACGACTGGCCCAAGGAGAAGATGGAGGAGGCGCTGGCCAACGGCTCGCTGATGCAGCCGCGCGAGGTGGCCGAGGCGGTGCTCTTCATGCTGACCCGCCCCAAGGGCGTCGTCATCCGCGATCTGGTCATCCTGCCCAACAGCGTCGATCTGTGACGACAAGCCTCCGGAGGCCCCCATGTCAGACCCCCGCTTCCTGATCGGCGTCGATGTCGGCACCGGCAGCGCCCGTGCCGGCGTCTTCGACGCCCAGGGCTGCATGACGGCCAGCGCCGCCCATCCCATCGCGATGCACCGCGAGGGCGGATCGATCGCCGAACAGTCGGGGGCCGATATCTGGGCCGCCGTCTGCCGTGCCGTGAGCGCCGCCCTGGCGCAGGCCGGCGCGCGGCCCGAGGAGATCGCCGGGATCGGCTTCGACGCGACCTGTTCGCTGGTGGTGCTGGGGCCGGAGGGAGCGTCGCTGCCGGTGGGCGACGCCGCCCATCCCGAGCGCAACGTGATCGTCTGGATGGACCATCGCGCGGTCGAACAGGCCGAACGCATCAACGCGGGCGGGCACCGGGTGTTGGACTATGTCGGCGGGCGCATCTCTCCCGAGATGGAGACGCCCAAGCTGCTCTGGCTCAAGGAGCACCGCCCCGACACCTATGCCGCCGCCTGGCAGTTCATGGACCTGACCGACTTCCTGACCTGGAAGGCCAGCGGCGATCTGGCGCGGTCGATCTGCACCGTCACCTGCAAATGGACCTACATGGCGCATGAACGGTCCTGGGACGCGGACTACTTCCGCTCCGTGGGCCTGGGCGATCTGACCGATGACGGTTTCGCCCGGATCGGGGCGCGGGTCGTCGATGCAGGCTCGGCCCTGGGCCGGGGTCTGACAGCCAAGGCCGCGCGCGATCTGGGCCTGCGCCCCGGCACCCCGGTCGCGGCGGGGCTGATCGACGCGCATGCGGGCGGCATCGGTTCGGTCGGACCCAAGGGCGGCGGCGGGGCCGAAGCGAACCTCGCCTATGTCTTCGGTACCTCCTCCTGCACGATGACCTCGACGCAGCAGCCGGTCTTCGTGCCGGGGGTCTGGGGACCCTACTTCTCGGCCATGGTGCCGGGCCTCTGGCTGAACGAGGGTGGGCAATCCGCCGCGGGCGCCGCGATCGAGCAGCTGCTGGACCACCACCCCCACGCGCCCGAGGCCACCCGTCAGGCGCAGCAGGAGGGGCTGTCCCTGCCCGCCTGGCTGGCCCGTCAGGCCGAGGCGCGGGCCGGAGACAACCCCGCCGATCTGGCCGGCGGGCTGCATGTCGTGCCCGAATTCCTGGGCAACCGCGCCCCCCATGCCGACCCGCACAGCCGCGCTGTGGTCGCGGGCCTGGGGATGGAGCGCGACCTGGACAGCCTCATCGCGCTCTACGTCGCGGGGCTCTGCGGGCTGGCCTACGGGCTGCGCCAGATCGTCGAGACCCAGGCCGCCGCGGGCGCGCCCGTGCAGGGCATCGTGATCAGCGGCGGCGCCGGACGCAGCCCGATGATCCGGCAGCTGCTGGCCGACGCGACCGGCCTGCCCCTGGCCGGACCCGAGACCGAGGAGCCGGTCCTGCTGGGCTCGGCAATCCTGGCGGCAGTGGCGGGCGGCGTTGCGCCCGACATCCCGCAGGCCATGGCCCGCATGTCGCGCTTCGACGCCCGCTTCGCCCCGCGCGACGGGGCGATCCGCGCGATGCACGACCGGCGCTATGCGATCTTTCGGCAGCTGCAGGATGCCGCACGCGAGGCCGCGCGGGGATGAGGGACCGGCGGTTCCCCGCCGCCTCACGCAGTTGGGAAGGCCGTCCCGGCTCCATTCGCCGCCTGCGTCGTTATGATATGGTCCGTTACGACAGGAGTTCGCCATGTCCCGCCTGCGCAGGCTTGCAACCGCCACCGCCGCCCTGACCATCGCCCTTGCAGGAACCGCATCGGCCGATCCCGGCAAGGGCCGCGGCCATGACCGCGACCGAGGCCATCATGCCCGCAACGCAGCGCATGGCTGTCCGCCGGGCCTTGCCAAGAAATCCCCGGCCTGCGTGCCGCCCGGACAGGCCCGCCACCACGAGATCCGCTACGGCCGCGACGTGGGCGACCGTCTGCGCATCGGCGATTACGTTCTGGTGCGGGACCCGGCCCGCTTCGATCTGCAGCGCCGCGACGGCTGGCGCTACTATCGGTCCGGCGACCGGGTCTATCGCGTCGATGCGGAAACGCAGCAGATTCTCGCGGTGATCAATCTGGCCCGCGCACTGCTGAACTGACGGCGGCATCGGACCGGACCACGCGAGCCTACGGCGCGGCGGTATGGATGTGCAGTCGCATGTCCATGCACTCAGCACGGGTTCCGGCGTGTTCGAGATGTATCGGGGATGGTTCGCTTGCCCTGTCGCAACCACGCCTGCGAACAGTCGCTGCGCGGTCGGAAGCGTATCCAAGCAGCGCCAGACCGGGCGTGCAGCATGCGAACCGAAATCATGGCGTCCGCAGGGATCGGATAGCCCAAAATGCAGATCGGCGGCCACGCGGGCCGCCGATCCGTCTTTTCGTCAGCTGCGATTCTCGCCGAACGGCAGCGGCTCGGGCGCCTGACCGCGGGTCTTCGCCAGAGAGACGACGACGCCGATGGTCAGGATCACGAAGGTGATGCCCAGCGACCAGGCCGGCGGGAACTTCTCCCAGCCCATCAGATCGGCAATGAAGATCTTGGAGCCGATGAAGATCAGCAGAATCGACAGCGCGTACTTCAGATAGGCGAAGCGGTGCAGGATTGCCGCCAGCGCGAAGTAGAGCGCGCGCAGACCCAGGATCGCGAAGATGTTCGACGTGTAGACCAGATAGGGATCGGTCGTGATCGTGAACACCGCCGGCACCGAATCGACCGCGAAGACCAGATCCGCGACCTCGATCACGATCAGCGCCAAAAGCAGCGGCGTCGCCCAGCGGACCAGCTTGCCGGTCTTGGGATCGGGCAGCTTGACCATGAACGCATGGCCATGCAGCTCGTCGGTGACGCGCATGCGGCGACGCAGCCATTTCAGCGCCTTGTTGTCGGCCATGTCGGTGTGGTCGTCACTGGCGAACAGCATCTTGATGCCGGTGAAGATCAGGAACAGGGCAAACAGGTACAGCACCCAATGATAGTTCTCGACGATCGTCGCACCGAGGCCGATCATGATGCCGCGCAGCAGGATCACGCCTAAGATGCCCCAGAACAGCACCCGGTGCTGATATTCCCGCGGGATCGCGAAGAAGCTGAAGATCAGCGCGATGACGAAGATGTTGTCCATCGCCAACGTCTTCTCGACGATGAAGGCGGTCAGGTACTGCGCCGTGGCCTCGCCGCCCATCGACCAGTAGATGAAGCCCGAGAAGGCGATGCCCAGAGTGATGTACATCGCCGAAAGCTTGAGGCTCTCGGCGATGCCGATTTCATGGTCGTCCTTGTTCAGGACGCCCAGGTCGAAAACCAGCAGCGCGATGACCACCGTAATGAACAGCAGCCACATCCACATGGGCTTGCCGAGAAATTCGGTCAGAAGAAGATCCACGATACCCTCATCAGTGTGATTGACGCACCGTGCAAGGGAGCAGAGTTGGGCCGCCGATGCACCGAGCACGCTCGATGCGGTCCGACATCGCGAAGCAATCCCCATTGGATCGCCGCGCCAGAGGGGCCCGGTCCCGCCTTCACTTTATGGCGTCATCCGGTCGCATTTGCAAGAGGGCGCCGGTGAGGCGACGTCGTATCTCCGACGCCGTCAGAACTCCATCACCGACGTCCGCCCCGTTCCGGTCAGGCGTATCGGGCGCGCCTCGACCGCGAAATCGGGCGCAAGCGACGGCTTCGGCGTCTCGGCGGTCATGCCGTCGACCGTGAAGGCGCCGATCTCGCGCGACAGGGCTTCGGCCTGCTGGCGCAGCGTCATCGAGGCGGCGGTCGCCTGTTCGGCCACGGCGGCGTTCTGCTGGGTCACCTGGTCCAGCTGGTTCACGCCCGTGTTGATCTCGGAGAGCCCCACCGACTGATCCGCCGCGGCCTGGGCGATGCCTGCGATCTGCTCGGAGACCTCGGCGGCTTTCTGGACGATGACCGCCAGGCTCTCGCCGGTGCGGCCGACCAGTTCGGACCCGCTGCGGACCTGCGCCGCGCTCTCCGAGATCAGGCCGCGCACCTCGCGCGCCGACTCGGCCGCGCGCTGCGCCAGACCCCGCACCTCGGAGGCCACGACCGCGAAGCCGCGTCCCGCCTCGCCCGCCCGCGCAGCCTCGACACCCGCGTTCAGCGCCAGGAGGTTGGTCTGGAAGGCGATGTCGTCGATGACGCCGATGATCCGGGTGATCTGCTCGGAGGAGCGCTCGATCCCGCGCATGGCGCCCACGGCCTCGGAGACGACGGCGGCGCTGGTCCGGGCGATGTCACGGTTCTGGCTGCTGGCCAGCTCCGCGTCGCGGGCACGGCCTGCGGTCTGGCGCAGGCTCTCGTTCATCTCGTTCAGGGCGGCGGCGGACTGCTCCAGCGTGGCGGCCTGGGTCTCCGCGCGACTGGACAGCTCGCCTGCGGCGGTGTTGATCTCGTCCGCGCCGCCGCGGACCTGCTGGGCCACGTCGGCGATGCGGCGGATCGTCTGCGCCAGTCGCGACACGACGCCGTTGAAGGCCAGCCGCAGCGAATCATAGCCCTCGGGGAAGGGATCATGCGCCGGGCTGTCGATGCGGTGGGTCATGTCGCCCGCCGCCAGCCGTTCCAGCCCGGAACCGATCTCGCGCACGACGCGGGACTGGCGGTCGGCCTCGGTCTGCGCGGCGGCCTCGCGCTCGGCGCGATGGGCGGCCGCCTCGGCCTCCAGCCGGCGCGCCTCCTGGGCGTGACCGCGAAAGACCTGCATGGCCCCGGCCATCGCGCCCAGCTCGTCGCGCCTGTCGGCATGGGGAATGGGCGTGTCCAGATCGCCCTTGGCCAGACGGCGCATGGCAGCCGTCAGCGCCTCGACCGGGCGCGAGACGACGCGCGCCCCGAACCACACCACTGCCAGCGTCGCCAGCAGCAGAAGCACAGCGGCCAGCACAGCCCGCTCGCGCGTCTGCGCGACGGGCGCCATCACCGTGGCGCGGGGGACCTGCATGACCAGGGTCCACTGCTCCTCGACGCCCACGAAATCGACTGGGGCGTGCAGGACCATCATCTCGGCGCCGCCAACAGTGGCGTAATGCATGGGCGCCCCGGCCAGCAGCGCGCGATCGGCATCCGACACGGCCTGCCCCAGCAGGGCGGCGTCCTGATGCGCGATCCACAGCCCGCCCGAGCTGATCAGCCGGACCCGACCCTCGCCGAAGGGACGCAGCTGGTCGATCCGCGCCGAGAGCTGCGCCAGCGAGAGGTCCGCAGTCAGGATGCCCACGGGACGGCCCTGGGGCCGCACGACCCCGCTGACCGTGGCCATGAGGACGTCCTGGCCGTTGACGGCATAGAGATAGGGCGGCGTGATCAGGCTGCGATCCTCGCGCATGGGGCGCGCATACCAGCTGTCGGTCCCGGCCTCGGGGCTCATGTCAAGCTGCTCGACCGCGACGGTGCCGTCCGGCATGTGATAGAAATAGGGCACGAAGCGCCCGGCCGCGTCGGAATAGGAATGCCCGATCGCGGCGCTGTCCGGCCCCCAGGCGTCGGGTTCCAGCGCGAGGGTCATGCCGACCAGATCGGGCCGCGTCTCCAGGATGCCCGTCACGACCTCTCCCAGCAGGTCGCGATCGGGCTGGGCCTGCACCATCACCCCCTCCACGGCGGCGACGCCGGTGCGGACCAGTTCGGTGACCCCGCTCATCTCGCGGGTCAGGGTTGCGGCATATTCGCCCATCATCGCGCGGGCCTGATCCTCGGCTTGGCGCATGGCGGCGCGCGACATGAGGGTGGTGGTCAGCGCGATCACCGCAAGGACGGCAAGCGCCGTCATCGCGGCGGCCGAGACGGCCAGCTTGGCACGGATGGACATGGACGGTAGCGGCATGCGGTCCCTCCTTCGAGGTGGATCGTGAATGGCATCGATCCCCGGGCTAGCACGCCACAGGTTAGCGAACTGTTACCCCGCACCCCCGATTGCCCGGCATTTTCGACAGTTTCACCGCCCCGCCTCCAGCCGCGCCAGCAGGGCCGGAAACGCCGACCAGCAGGCCAGCCCCGGCGCGTCCGGATCGCCCGGCAGGCCCGTCAGGTGCGAGCCGCCCGTGTAATGGACGACCCGCATGCCCGCCGCCCGAGCCGCCTCCAGACCCGCCGCGCTGTCCTCGATCACCAGGGCATGGGCGGGCGGCGTGCCCATGCGGTCGGCCGCGAACAGGAACAGGTCGGGCGCGGGCTTGCCGCGTGCCACCTGGCTGGCGGTGAAGACATGCGGGCCGAAGCGGTCGGTCAGTCCCAGGAGCGACAGGGTCCGCGCCACCCGCGGCGGGCTGGAGGAGGTCGCGACGCAGACCGGTCGGTCCAGCGCCGCCATCATGGCGGGAAAGCCCGGCGTCGCGGTCAGCCCGGCCTCGAACCGCGCCAGAAGGCGGCTGCGATAGCTGGCCTCGAAATCGGCGGGCAGGTCGCGGGCGAAGCGCGTGCGGATGCTGGCCGCGACGGTCGGAAAGCTGCGCCCCAGGAAGTCGCGCCGCACGTCCTCCGCGGTCACCGCGATGCCCAGCCCGGCCAGCTGGTCGATCAGCACCTCCGCCGACAGCACCTCGCTGTCGGCGATCACCCCGTCGCAGTCGAAGATGATCAGATCCACCCGCATCGGCCCCGCCCCCCTTGCCCGTCCCGCAGGCTTAGCGCCGATCGGGCGGACGCGAAAGCCGTCACCGGCTGGCATGTCCCGGCAGGGGGTGGCATGGTCCCGCGACCCATAGCAAAGGCGAGGAACCGATGACACTGACACTGGACATGGCCCGCAAGCTGGCCGATGCCTGCCTGGAGAAGGGCCGCGCGCTTGGCCTGAACCCGCTGACGGTCGCGGTGGTCGATGCGGGCGGGCATCTGGTCGCGCTGCTGCGCGAGGATGTCACCAGCCCGATGCGCCCCGACATCGCGCAGGGCAAGGCCAAGGGCGCCGTCGCGATGGGTGCGGGGTCGCGCACGCTGTTCGACCGGGCGCAGGCGCAGCCCTATTTCATCCAGTCGATGAACGCGCTGGCGGGCGGCATGCTGGTCCCGGTGCCGGGCGGCGTGCTGATCCGGCAGGACGGTCGCGTCATCGGCGCCCTGGGCGTGACCGGCGACACGTCGGACAATGACGAGGCTTGCGCGGTGCACGCCATCGAAAGCCTGGGCCTGTCGGCCGATCCGGGCTGAGGGCGGACCTCAGACGGTGGCGTCGCCGCGATGGCGGCGCCAGACCTCGATCATCCAGGCCAGCATGACGGCGTTCAGGATGTGCCACAGGAAATGCGTGCCCATGGGCAGGACCGCGCAGCTGGCCTGATCCAGCGTGCGGAACGTGAGGGACAGGATCAGCACCCCCGCCCCGACCGCCAGACCCCGCGCGACGCGGGGCAGCCGATTTCGGAGCAGCAGCGCATAGATCAGAATCAGCAGCGGGACCGGTGCATAGCCCGCCGACGATCCCAGCCCCGGCACCATCGAAAACAGCGGCACGGTCAGCGCGGCATAGGGCAGAAAGCCTGCCGTCACCAGCGCCGCCACCCACGGCCGGGCGCCCAGGAAGTCACGCGTCGCCGCGAAGACGTAGAGAAGGATGAAGACCAGGATCGGCAGCACGTCCAGCAATCCGGTCAGGCGGTTCGCATGGGTATGGAACAGCCACGACCCCAGGCCGATCACGAACAGCACCCCGGCCAGCGCGCGCCCCATGGCCATGCCCGGCCCGCGCAGCCGCCCCGCCATGATCAGCGCGGCGAGGATGAAGGCCAGGTTCGTCAGCGCGTTGACAGGCTCTGACCAGTAGTCCGGCCCGGTGCGTTCGCAATAGGCGTCGACCGGGTCCAGCCAGCCCATGTCAGCCATCCGCCCGGCTGGTGCGACGCTCCATGAAGAACCACGGCCGCATCTTCACGCCCAGCACGTTGCCCGCGAAGGCCGCGACGACCCACAGATATCCGTGCAGGCTGCCCGAGGCGATCCCCGAGAAATAGGCGCCGATGTTGCAGCCGTAGGCAATTCGCGCGCCATAGCCCAGCATCAGCCCGCCGATCACCGCCGCCAGCACCGAGCGCAGCGGGATCCTCAGCGATGGCGCGAAGCGCCCGGCCAGCGCGGCGGCCAGCATCGCCCCCGCGATGATGCCGGAATCCATGACCGAGGTGATGTCGGCAAAGACGCTGGACTGCAGCGCCTCGGCATTGGCGGGACGCTGCCAGTAGCCCCAGGCCGAGACGTCGATGCCCAGGGGCTGGGCGATCTTGGCACCCCAGAGCGAAAAGGCCGAGGTGATGCCCCAGGGCCGCCCCGAGATCACCAGCGTCAGGAAGTTCAGCAGCGCCAGCGCGACCGCCCCCGCCACCAGCGGCCAAGGCCCGCGCAGCCACCGCGCCAGCCCGTGGCGCGGGCTGTCGGGAGCCCGCTCCAACGCGCCGTGGCGGCGACGCTCGACGGCCACGGTCAGCGCGGCGATGGCGCCGAAGATCGCCAGCGACAGCGCGATGCCGCCCCAGGGGCCGAGCGGCTGCCACAGGGCCATCGGCTCCAGCGCGGGCAGGCCGGCCCACCAGTCGAAATGCGCCGTGGCGGTCACCGAACCGATGATGAAGAAAACCAGCGTGATCAGCATGCGCGCATTGCCGCCCCCAGCGGTGAACAGCGTCCCCGAGGCGCAGCCGCCGCCCAACTGCATGCCGATGCCGAAGATGAAGGCCCCCGCCAGCACGCCGAAGCCGGCCGGAGAGATCAGGCCGCGCACATCGTTGCCAAACAGCGTCCCCGAGGCCAGGGACGGGAAGAACAGCACCACCGCGATTGCCAGAAGCAGCATCTGCACCCGCAGCCCCCGGCCCCGCCCCTCCAGGATGAAGACCCGCCAGGCGGAGGTGAAGCCGAAGGCCGCGTGATAGAGCGCGATGCCCAACGCCCCCCCGATCAGGAACAGCGCACCCATCGCCGGGCCCTGCACAACGGCCAAGGCCAGCGTGCCCAGAACCAGGACGATCAGCGCGACCATGCCCGGCGCACCAAGCGGCGGCAGGCCCAGACCGGATTGCGGGGCAAGGCAGTTCGCATGGACCATGACGGCTCCTTCGGACTGGACAGGATGACGGGGGCGCGACCCGGACGGGTGAACCCGCACGCCAACGCCGCTCCCCCCGGTCCGGTTCACCCCCTAGAGGATGAAGTCGTCCGCATCCGGCATGTGCCGCCCCGCCAGGCGGATCACCATGTCGGGCAGGCGGTCGCCCGTCACGTCGATCAGCAGATGGGTCTCGGCACCGCGATGCTCGAACCGGATCTCGCGACCGCCGGTCAACGGGGCGCGGCCGATCAGGTCCAGGTCCAGCGCAGACAGGTCCAGCCGGTCCTGACCGGGGGCAAAGTCGGTGATCAGATCGGCGGCCGCGCGCGTGCTGTCCGACAGGCGGGTGAAGACGAAGACGTCCGCACCGATACCACCCGCCATGATGTCCGCACCGGCGCCGCCGACCAGGATGTCGGCGCCCTGCTGCCCGAACAGCCGGTCCGCCCCCAGACCACCCTCCAGCCGGTCGCCGCCGCTCTCGCCGCGCAGCAGGTCGTCTCCCGCACCGCCCAGCAGCAGGTCGCTGCCGCCGCCCGCCAGCATCACGTCATGGCCCGCATCGCCGCGCAGCGTGTCCCGTCCGGCTCCGGTGACCAGCAGGTCGTTGCCCAGGCCGCCCGACATCCAGTTCTCGCCCAGCATGTCCGACAGGCGGTCGTCGCCCGCCTCGCCCGACAGGCGGTCGTTGCCCAGCCCGCCGTTCAGCACGTCGGTGCCCGACCCGCCGAACAGCCGGTCGTCGCCCGTCATCCCGTCCAGCCGGTCGTTGCCCGCATTGCCGCGCAGGACGTTGGCGGCCGCGTTGCCCGTCACCCGGTCGTGTCCGCTGCCCGCGGCATAGGCCTCAATCACGGTGCCCGGACCGATCTGCAGGTTGCCGCGCAGCCCGTAGATGTCAGAGGCCGCCCCCGCCCGCAGATCGACGCGCTGCGCAGCGCGGTCGTTGGCGAAGTTCAGCAGATCGAACCCACCCGCGTCGTGAATGGTGATCGCGATCTCGCGCGCGTCGCGCACGCTGCCCTGCGCCACGCCGTTCTGGGCCGAGAAGATCCGCCCCAGCCAGCTGTCGCCCAAGGTATGCCCGACGCCGTAGGTGGTGTTGCCCGCCGTCAGCGACCCCGCCCCCGCCGCGCCGTAAAGGCGCTGGATCGCCAGGATGTCAGCCGGCATCAGCGTGCCTAGATAGGCGCGGTCGGCGGCAATGTTGGGATTCTCGTCCTGTCCGAAATAGGACATGACCGAAGCCTGCCAGCTGTCGTTCGAGAAGCGCGCGTCCCATTCGAAGCTGCCGCTGCCGTTGTAGTTGCCCTGATGGCCCAGCCCCAAGGCATGCCCGATCTCATGGACATAGACCTGGAAGGAGTAGGTGCCGATCTGGACGCCGTCCATGTTCAGCCAGTCGCGATCGACGTTGATGTCGGACCGCAGGATCCGCCCGTCCATGAGCGTCGACTGCGCGAAGGCGCCGTCCAGATGGTCCGAGAAGGTGATGTCGGCATTGCCGCGCCGCTCGACGAAGTCCAGGTCGGCGACGGCCTCCCAGGCCTGCATCGCGTCGCGTGCCAGCCGCCGTCCCGCCGCGTCCAGCCCCGACAGATCGACGGTGACGACGCCGTCCGCGCCCACGTCGAAGCGGCGCTGCGACTGGCCACGATCGTCCCAGTAGCCGCGCACCAGATAGTCGGCCAGCTGGGCCATGGGCGCCGCGGCGGGCGGGCGCACCAACTCGGCGGTAAGCTGATAGGAGCCGGTGCCGGAGGCGAATGCGCCGGCCGACAGGTAGTAGACGCCGTCCCGCGTCGGCGTGAAGGTCAGCAGGCTGTCGAAGCCGAGACCGCCGTCATCGTTCAACGCCAGAAGGCCGCCCTGCGGACCATGGAGCCGCAGCAGCGGGTCCGAGAGCGTGCCGCCGACCAGGTCGAACCGATAGGTCTGCCCGGCCTGCAGCCGGATGCCCACCCAGTCCTGATCGCCGGGCTGCCCGATCACGCCGAGAAAGCCGTCGCCCGGCGCGATGCGATAGGGGGTCCAGCCCCCGGTGGGCGCATCGCCCCCCTCGCGCAGCGTGGCGCGCAGCATGTCGATGCCGCTGCCCGAGAGCCCGTCCAAGGCACAGGACTTGTCCTGCGGCCGCAATGCCGCGCAAACCTGACACATGAATGTAATCCTTCCCTAATCGACCAGCCCGAACCGCAGAAGATCGCGGGCGAAGCTGCTGAAATCATCCGGTCGCAACGACCGGTCCGTCATCGTGAAATCCAGTCGCGGCCCGAAAGCGCCGGTTCCCCGCGCGATGCGTGCCGACAGCATGTCCGGCCCGGTCGCGATCACCTCCAGCCGGACCGCCTGCTCCCACGCCGCGTCGCGCAAGGCGGCGCAGAGGCGTTTGGACAGGGCGGCATCGGCACCCGGCCGCGTCGTGCAGGCGGGTCCCGCCGGTCGGTCGGCCGCGGCCAGGGTCATGGCCGACAGGCCGAGGCCGATGATCCGGGTAGTCAGGCGCATGGGCATATCCGCGGTCGATGCATGTGGTGGAACCGGCCCCGGCGGGCCGTCGCACAACCTTACCGGGACGGGGCCGGTCCGGTAAAGCGTCCGGATGCAGGATCAGACGCCCAGATGCCGTTCCGCAACGTCAGGATCGCTCAAAAGCTGTGCATTGTCGCCGGACCAGACGGTGCGGCCCTTCTCGATCACCACATGGCGGTCCGCAAAGCGGGTCAGGGCGGACAGGTTCTTGTCCACGATCAGGATCGCCTCGCCCTGATCCTTCAGGCGGGTCAGGCAGGACCAGATCTCGTCGCGGATCAGGGGGGCCAGGCCCTCGGTCGCCTCGTCCAGCACGATCAGGCGGGGGTTGGTCATCAGCGCCCGGCCGATGGCCAGCATCTGCTGTTCGCCCCCCGACAGCTCGCTGCCCTTGTGGCCCATGCGTTCGGCCAGGCGCGGGAACAGCTCCAACACGCGTGGCAGGGTCCAGTAGCCGGGGCGCGCGGTGGCGATCAGGTTCTCGCGCACGTCCAGGGTGGGAAAGACCTGCCGCCCCTCGGGGACGAGGCCCAGGCCCGCGCGCGCGATGCGGTGCGGCGCGGCCCGCGTCACGTCGCGCCCGTCGATGCTGACCCGCCCGCCCCGCGCCGCCAGCAGGCCGAATATCGTGCTGATCGTCGTCGTCTTGCCCATGCCGTTGCGGCCCAGCAGGGTCACCACCTGCCCCTGCCCGACCGACAGGTGGATGTCGTGGAGGACCTGCGCCTCTCCGTAACCGGCCTGCAGCCCCTCGACGACCAGCATCACGCATCCCCCAGATAGGCGGCGCGCACCGCCGGATCGGCGCGGACCTGATCGGGCGTGCCGGTCGCGATGATCCGGCCATAGACCAGCACGCTGACCCGGTCGGCCAGCGCAAAGACCGCGTCCATGTCATGTTCGATCAGCACCAGCGTCACCTGCCCCTTCAGGCCCGCCATGACCTGGACCAGGCGCTCGGCCTCGGCCCCGCTGGTCCCGGCCAGGGGCTCGTCCAGCAGCAGCAGGCGCGGGCGTGTGGCCAGCGCGATGGCCAGTTCCAGCGCGCGCTTCTCGCCGTGCGACAGGCTGCCCGCGCGGGTGTCGGCGCGGTCGGCCAGACCCACGCGGGACAGCGCGTCGCGCGCCTGCGCGTTCAGGTCCGCGTCTCGCGCGACCGGGGCGAAGAAGCGGAAGCTGCTGCCCGCATGGGCCTGCACGGCGGTGGCCACGTTCTCCAGCACGGTAAAGCCCGGCAGGATCGAGGTGATCTGAAAGCTGCGCGACATGCCCGCCCGGACCCGCGCGGGCATGGGTCGGCCCATCATCTCGGCCCCCGCAAAGCGGACCGAGCCGGCATCCGACCCCGCCTGCCCCGAGAGCTGCGCGATCAGCGTGGATTTCCCCGCCCCGTTCGGGCCGATGACAGCATGCAGCTCGCCCTCGCGCACCTCCAGGTCCAGATCGTCGGTGACCTTCAGCGCGCCATAGGCCTTGCGCAACCCGCGCACGGAGAGAAGGCTCATTTCCCGCGCCCCCCGGACAATCCCTTGAACAGCCCCGTCAGCCCGTCGCGCGAGAACAGCACGACCAGGATCAGCAGCGCGCCGAAGATCAGCCGCCAATGTTCGGTAAAGAGCGCCAGCCATTCCTCCAGCAGCAGCGCCAGCGTGGCCCCGGCGATGGCGCCCAGCAGGTTGCCGATGCCGCCCAGGACGACCATCACCACCAGCTCGCCCGAGCGGTGCCAGTTCATGTAGGAGGGCGAGACGAAGCTGGCCTGATTGGCCAGGATCACCCCGGCGATGGCCGTCATCGCGCCCGAGATGACGAAGGCCGTCAGCTGGAACCGGAAGGGGGTGAAGCCCACCGCCTGCATCCGCAGCGGGTTCTCCCGCGCGCCCGTCAGTACCCGTCCGAAGCGCGACCCGGTGATCGCAACACACAGCAGATAGAGCCCCGCCAGCATCGCCAGCGCCGCGTAGTATAGCACCCGGTCATCGGCCAGCCAGTCCCGCCCCAGCACGGTGGACCGCGCCGTCAGCGTCACCCCGTCGTCGCCCCCATAGGCCGACAGCGAGACGAAGAAGAAATAGGCCATCTGCGCGAAGGCCAGCGTGATCATGATGAAATAGATGCCCCGCGTGCGCAGGCTGATCGCCCCGGTGACCAGCGCGAACAGCGCGCCCGCGACCACCGCCACGCCCAGATGCGCGCCCAGATCGGTGATGCCCGCGCGGCTGAGGATCGCCACCGCATAGGCGCCAATGCCCAGATAGGCCGCGTGGCCGAAACTGACCATGCCGCCATAGCCCAGGATCAGATCCAGCGCCAAGGCCGCCATGGCGAAGGCCAGGATGCGCGTCGCCACGACGACCAGATAGGGGTCCCCCGTTACCGCCGCGATCAGCGGCAGGATGGCGAAACCGCCGAAGATCGCCCAGGCCGCAACCCGGCGGCGCATCAGCCAGCGGGTCATGGGCGCGCTCCGAACAGGCCCTGCGGCCGGGCGGCCAGGATCGCGGCCATCAGCACATAGACCAGCATCGGCGCCAGCACCCGCCCGGTCTGGGCGGCGGCCGAGGGCTCCATCACCGCGCGCAGGATGATCGGGCCGAAGCTGCGGCCCAAGGTGTCGACGATCCCCACCAGCAGCGCGCCCGCGAAGGCGCCCTTGACCGAGCCGATACCGCCAATGACGATCACCACGAAGGCCAGGATCAGCACGCTTTCCCCCATCCCCGGATCGACCGACAGGATGGGTGCCACCATCGCCCCCGCGAACCCCGCCAGCATCGCGCCGAAGGCGAAGATGACGGTGAACAGCCGCCCGATATCGACGCCAAGCGCGCCCACCATAGCGCGGTTGGTGGCGCCCGCCCGCAGGCGCATGCCGATGCGGGTCCGCGTGATGACCAGCCACAGCCCCACGGCGACCGCCAGCCCCGCCGCGATCACCACCAGCCGGAACACCGGATAGCGCAGCGCGCCCACCAACGGCACCGACCCCGACAGCGCGTCGGGCGGCAGAATCGACAGCGGCGACTGGCCCCAGATGATCTTGACCAGCTCCGTCACCACCATGACCAGCCCGAAGGTCGCCAGCACCTGATCCAGATGCGGGCGGTCATAAAGGCGGCGAAAGATCAGCGCCTCCAGCATCAGCCCGATGACCAGCGTCGCGGGAAGGGTCAGCAGGAGGCCCAGCCCGTAGCTGCCGGTCATGGACGCGAACATCACCACCAGATAGGCGCCGACCATGTAAATCACGCCATGGGCCAGGTTCACGAAATCCATGATCCCGAAGACCAAGGTCAGCCCGGCGGCGATCAGGAACAGAAGGACCCCCAGCTGCACCCCGTTCAGCAGCTGCAGCAGGAACAGGCTGGTCATCGGTTCAGTTCATCTGGCAGTTGGCGGCGTAGTTGTCCTGATAGTCGTCGAAGATCTTTTCCACAACCGAGGTGGCGAACTTGCCGTCCTCGCGCTGCACGACCGTGGTCAGGTAGAAATCCTGGATCGGGAAGTGGTTGGGACCAAAGCTGAAATCGCCGCGGACCGAGGTGAAGGGCGCCCCCTCCAGCGCCGCGATCAGCGCGTCGCGGTCGGTGCCGCCCGCCTCGCGCAGCGCGCCGTCGATCAGGCGGGCCGCGTCATAGCCCTGCATCGCATAGACGCCGGGCACATGGCCGTATTTCGCCTCATAGGCCGCCACAAACGCCGCGTTTTCCGGCGTGTCCAGATCGGGCGCCCAGTTAGATCCGGCAAAGAAGCCCAAGGCCGCCTCGGCCTGCGCGGGCAGCGTCGCCTCGTCCACGGTGAAGGCCGACAGGAAGGGGATGCCCTCCAGCCCGGCCTGGCGATACTGGCGCACCAGGTTCACACCCATGCCGCCCGGCATGAAGGCAAAGACCGCATCGGGCTGCATCGCGGCGATCTGGGCCAGTTCGGCGGAATAGTCCAGCTGGCCCATCTGGGTGAAGATCTCTCCCGCGACGCCGCCGGTATAGCTCTTCTTGAAGCCCGCCAGCGCATCCTGCCCGGCCTGATAGTTCGGGGCCAGCAGGAAGACGTTCTGGAACCCCTGCGCCTGCGCATGGGCGCCCATCACCTCGTGCATCTGGTCGTTCTGATAGGAGGTCGCGAAGAAGGCCTTGTTGCATTCCGCCCCGGCCAGGTTCGACGGGCCGGCATTCGGGCTGATCAGGATGCCGCCGCCCTGCGTCACCGGCTGCACGATGGCACCCGCGACGTTGGAGAAGATCGGCCCGACCACGATGTCCGCGCCGTTCCGCTCGACCAGTTCGCGGGCCTTGTTGGCGGCGACGTCGGGCTTCTGTTCGTCGTCGACCACGATGATCTCGGTGGGGATGCCGCCCAGATCGCCGATCTCCTCGGCGGCCAGCAGGAAGCCGTCGCGCGCCATCTCTCCCAGCACGGCGCCGGGGCCGGAGAGCGTCAGCAGCACGCCCACGGTCAGCGTGTCGTCCTGCGCCATGGCCGGGGCGGCCAGGGCGGTCGTTGCGGCAAGCGCCGCGATCAGCGAACGGGTCTGGGTCATGGTGCGGTCTTTCCCTGTTGGCGGGGACCGCGTTGGTCGCGGCCCGGTTCTGATGCCTTGACACCAGAACGCAACAGGCGGGCGCGACCTGTCAAGAAATTATTTCAGGCTTAAAACGTTTCGACGGGAAAAAGGGCCGCGCCGCGCGCGACCCCGATTCGATGACCATTGGCAGGTCAGAAGCCGAAGGAGAACCGGCGCGTCACGCCAAGGCGCAGCGAGGGCTGGTATTCGTCCTGGACCACCGGCGAATCGGCGGCGTCGCCGATCAGCTTGCCGTAACGCACCTCGCCCAGCAGGGCGGTCGTGTCGTTGATGGCATAGCGCGCCTCGAAGGTGATCGCGGCCTCGTTCAGGCCGCCGCCGGGCGCGGTCGCGGCCAGACCGCTGGCGGCGCTCTCGGCGGGCGTCACGCCGAAATAGGTGTTGTTGAAGTCGTCGTTGCCATAGACCAGCTCGGCACCCGACCACAGGGTCACGCGGTCGCTCAGCTCGGTGCGGTACTTCGTGCCCAGCTCTCCGGTCAGGCCCTCATGGCCGTCGAATCCGCGGCGCAGGCTGCCATAGGCCGTCACCGGCCCCGCGCCATAGCTGACCCGCAGGCCCAGCTCATAGGCGCGGTCGATGTCATCCAGCCCCGCAAGGGAGGCGTCGTCACCGCTCTCGCGCTTGCCAACCGTGCCGAAGGACGGTGCGATGGAGAAGCCCTGCTCGGGTGCCGTGCCGACCGGACCGAAGCCCGCATTGCGCCAGATGATCCAGGGCGAGACCTCGGCATCCTCAGCGCCCGGATAGGACGGGCCGACCGTCGCGCCCAAGCCCAGATCGACCGAATAGGTCCGCCCCCCGGCAATGCCGAAATCCTGCGCATGGGCGGGAACGGCGAACAGGACGGCAAGGGCAAGGGCGTATTTCATGGGGTCTGATCCGCGCGAATGGGGCTTTCGGGGCATGTAGTGCGCCTGCCCCCGGGCGCACAACCATCCGACGAATATCCTGTTCCATCCGCCGCATTTTCGCAACAGTTCCGCGATCACGGCCGCGTCAGGCGGAGGCCGGTCACCCCTTCTCGGCGGCTTCCAGCTTTTCCAGCGCGCCCATCCACAGCTCCTCGGCAAAGGACAGCGCGCGGACCGCCTCGGCCCGCTTCTTGCCCCATTTCTCGGCCTCGTAGGGATCGTTGTAGAGCGCGGGATCGGCCAGCTTGACGTCCAGCTTGGCAATCATCTCGGTCAACTTCTGCACCCGTTCCTCGGACTTGCGGGCCTCGGCGCGCAGCGCCAGAACGGCGTCGCGGCCGGGACGCTTGGGGGCAGCGGGCCTGGCAGCCTCGGCCGGCTTCTCGGCCGGGGCGTCGCCCGACAGCAGGAACTTGCGGTAATCGTCCAGATCGCCCTCGTAGGGGGCGACCGCGCCGTCCCTGACCAGCCACAGCCGGTCCGCGACCAGCCCCAGCAGGTGCATGTCGTGGCTGACCAGCACCACCGCGCCGGTATAGTCGTTCAGCGCCTCGGACAGCGCCTCGCGGCTCTCGATGTCGAGGTGGTTCGTGGGCTCGTCCAGGATCAGCAGATGCGGCGCGTCGATCGTGGCCAGCAGCAGCGACAGGCGCGCCTTCTGGCCGCCGGACAGGGCGCGCACCTTGGTCTCGGCCTGCGCCTCCATCAGGCCGAAGCCCGCCAGCCGCGCGCGCTGCTTGGCCTGCCCCTCGTCGGGCCGGACCGAGCGGATGTGGTCCAGGGGCGTCTCGTCCAGATGCAACTCGTCGACCTGGTGCTGCGCGAAATAGCCCACGCGCAGCTTGGAGGACCGCGTCACCCGCCCCTCCATCGGCGCCAGCCGGTCGGCCAAGAGCTTCGACAGGGTCGACTTGCCCTGCCCGTTGCGGCCCAGCAGCGCGATCCGGTCGTCCTGGTCGATGCGCAGGTTCAGTTTTCGCAGCACCGCGCGCTCGCCATAGCCGACCGACAGACCCTCCATCGCCACGATGGGGGGCGACATCTCCTCGGGCTGCGGGAAGGTGAAACGGAAGAACTTCGCCTCCTCGGGCGCGGTGATCGGCTCCATCTTGGCCAGCATCTTGACGCGGGCCTGGGCCTGGCGCGCCTTGGAGGCCTTGGCGCCGAAGCGGTCGACGAAGCTTTGCAGATGCGCGCGGCGGTCGGCCTGCTTCCTGGCTTCGGCGGCCTGCAGGGCGCGCTTTTCCGCGCGGATGCGCGTGAAGCTGTCATAGCCGCCGGTATAGAGCGTCAGCTTCTTGTCTTCCAGATGCAGGATATGGCCCACCGCGCGGTTCAGCAGGCCGCGGTCGTGGCTGATGATGATGACGGTATGCGGATAGCGCGCAAGATAGCCCTCCAGCCACAGCGCCCCCTCCAGGTCCAGATAGTTCGTAGGCTCGTCCAGAAGCAGCAGGTCGGGCTGCGCGAACAGCACCCCCGCCAGCGCGACGCGCATCCGCCAGCCGCCGCTGAAATCGCTGGTCGGACGCGCCTGATCGGCGGTCGGAAAGCCCAGGCCGTCCAGGATCGTCGCGGCGCGGGCCTCGGCCGACCAGGCGTCGATGTCGGTCAGGCGGGTCTGGATCTCGGCGATGCGGTTCGGGTCGGTCGCGGTGGCGGCCTCGGCCATCAGCGCGGTGCGCTCCACGTCCGCGTCCAGCACCGTCTCCAGGACCGACCGCCCGGTGGCGGCCGATTCCTGCGCGACGCCGCCGATGCGGGCCCGCGACGGCAGGCTGATGGCACCGCCGTCCAGCTGCGCCTCGCCCTTGATCAGGCGGAACAGCGTGGTCTTGCCCGCCCCGTTCGGACCGACGAGGCCGATCTTGTGGCCTTCGGGAATCGTGGCGGTCGCGCCTTGGAACAAGGGGCGGCCCTGGATGGAGTAACTGATGTCATCGATGCGCAGCATGGGGCGCGGCATGGCCTAAAGGGGGCGGGGCGTCAATGCCTGCTTGCATCGCGTAATGTTATACTATTACTTTACGCGGGTCCCGAACTGAAAGGTCTCGCCATGACCCCTGATCCCCGCCTTCCCGTCACCGTGCTCTCCGGCTTTCTGGGCGCGGGCAAGACGACGCTGCTGAACCGCGTCCTGAACAACCGCGACGGGCTGCGCGTCGCGGTGATCGTGAACGACATGTCGGAGGTGAACATCGACGCCGATCTAGTCCGCGCCGAGGGCGGCCTGTCGCAGACCCAGGAGACCCTGGTCGAGATGTCGAACGGCTGCATCTGCTGCACGCTGCGCGAGGACCTGCTGATCGAGGTGCGCCGCCTAACCGAGGCGGGCCGCTTCGACCACCTGCTGATCGAGTCGACCGGCATCAGCGAGCCGCTGCCCGTCGCCACCACCTTCGAGTTCGCCGACGAGGGCGGCGCCAGCCTGTCCGAGGTCGCCCGGCTGGACACGATGGTGACCGTGGTCGATGCGGTGAACCTGACGGCGGACTTCTCCAGCCACGACTTTCTCTCCGACCGGGGCGAGGTGATGGGCGAGGGCGACACGCGCACGCTGGTCGACCTGCTGACCGATCAGATGGAGTTCGCCGATGTCATCGTGCTGAACAAATGCGCCGATGCCGGCCCCGCCCGCGTGGATGCGGCGCGCAAGATCATCCGCGCGCTGAACGCCGACGCCCGCATCATCGAGACAGATCACGGCCGCGTCGCGCCGTCGGACATCCTGAACACCGGCCTGTTCGACTTTGACCGCGCGCACACGCATCCGATGTGGGCCAAGGAGCTTTACGGTCATGCCGACCACACCCCCGAGACCGAGGAATACGGCATCGCCAGCTTCGTCTATCGCGCCCGCCTGCCCTTCGAGCCGCGCAAGATCCACGAGCTGCTGAACGGCCCCCTGCCCGGCGTGATCCGCGCCAAGGGGCATTTCTGGGTCGCCACGCGGCCCGATTGGGTGGCGGAATTCTCGCTGACGGGCGCCCTGTCTTCGGTCCGGCCCCTGGGGCAGTGGTGGGCCTCGGTCCCGCGCGACCGCTGGCCCACCCATCCTGAAGGCCGCGCCTATCTGGACGCGCATTGGTCCGAACCCTTCGGCGACCGGCGGCAGGAGCTGGTCTTCATCGGCGCCGGCATGGACGAGGACCGCATCCGCGCCCGCTTGGACGCCTGCCTCCTGGGCGAGGAATGGGGCGACAACCCGGCGGGCTGGACCGCTCTGCCGGACCCCTTCCCCGCCTGGCGCCGCGCCGCGGAGGCGGCATGAACCGGCCCGTCGTCCTGCGCCCCGCCACGGGCATGACCGACGGGCACGACCCCCGCGTGCTGGGCACCATCGCGATGCCGGGTGTCGCGGTCGCGCTGTGGCACCCCCGGCCCGACCCCGACTGGCAGGCCTGGCTGGACGCGCTGCCGCCCGAACGCCTGCCGCGCCTGCGCCAGGTCCTGCGCCCCCGCGACGCGGCGGCGGCGCTGGCCGCGGCCTGCGACGCCGCAGCCCTGCCCGACGACCCGCAGCGACGGGCGCTGATCGCGCGCATCGCCGAGCTGACGCAGCTGGCCGCGCGGCACATGGAGGCGCTGATGGTCGCGCTGCGGGTCGATGTGGCCACCGGGCAGGCCTGCCCGAAATGGCATCTGGATGCGGTGCGCGCACGGCTGCTCTGCACGCTGCGCGGGGCGGGCACGCAGTTCGGCCCCGCGACCGGCCTGGCCGAGGTCGACCGGGCGCAGGCCATGCCCACGGGCAGCGTCGGCCTGTTCCGCGGCCGCGCCTGGCCGGGCGAACCCACCGGCATCCTGCACCGCTCTCCGCCCGCGATCGCGGGTCAGGTGCGGCTGCTGGTGGTCGTCGATCCGGTGGAGGAGGCCGCGTCATGCTGACCGGCCGGAACGCCAATCTGGGCCGCACCGCGCAGCGTCAGCGCCGGCGCACGCGCGATCCGATGGCCGCCTATGACGCGCTGCCCGCGCCGCTGCGGGCGTGGCTGGCGCGGGCGGCGCTGCCCTGGTCGCCCACCTCCTGCCTGCGCCTGTGGGAGCGGGGCCGGTCGCGCGGGCTGTCGGTCGAAGACCGCCTGGCCGCCCTGGACCGCGCCCAGACCCGCGCCCTGATGCGCGAGGCGCAGGCCGCCTGACCCAAAATTGACCCCGCGTCAACGCCCTCGCCTCTGGCGGCACAGGGGGTGGATGCCTAGGTCGGGGGTCAACGACTGACCGACCGAAAGGACATCCCATGCGCAGCATCATCCACGAGCGTTTCGGCGAACCCGCCGACGTGGTCCAGACCGCCGAGCGCGACCGCCCCAGCCCGGCCGAGGGCCAGATCCTGGTCCGCGTGACCCTGTCGCCGATCCACAACCACGACCTGTGGACCATCCGCGGCACCTATGGCGTGCGTCCCGACCTGCCCGCCATCGGCGGCAGCGAGGCCGTGGGCATCGTCGAGGAGACCGGCCCCGGCGTCGATCCCGCCCTGAAGGGCCGCCGCGTCGCGGCTGCCGGGGTTAAGGGCTCCTGGGCGGAATACGCCATCGCCCAGGCCGCCGGCGCCATCCCCGTCCCCGACGCCATGCCCGATGCGGCCGCGGCGCAGCTGATCGCCATGCCCTTCAGCGCCATCACGCTGCTGGAGTTCCTGCATGTCGGCAAGGGGGACTGGGTCGTCCAGACCGCCGCCAACGGCGCGGTGGGCAAGATCATGGCGGTGCTGGCCCAGTCGCGCGGCGTGCGCCTCTTGAACCTGGTGCGCCGCCCCGAGGCGGTCGAGGAGCTGACCGCGATGGGCATGACCGATGTCATTTCGACCAGCGACCCGGACTGGGTGGCCAAGGCGCGCGAGATCATCGGCGATGACGGCGCCCGCGCGGCGGTCGATTCGGTCGGCGGCGAGGTCGCGGCCGGTCTGGTCGATCTGCTGGGCACCGAGGGCCTGCCGGTCACCTTCGGCTCGACCACCGGCGATCCGCTGCAGCTGCCCGCCGGGCCGATCATCTTCAAGCACCTGTCCGTCAAGGGCTTTTGGGGCGCCAAGGTGATGCCCGCGACCCCGCCCGCCGACCGTCAGCGCATGTTCGGAGAGCTGATCGGCCTGGTGATGGAGGGTAAGCTGGAGCTGACCTCGGGCGGCGAATTCGGCCTGGACCAAGCAGTCGCGGCGATGGACGCGGCCCTGACCCCCGGCCGCACCGGCAAGGTGATGATCAAGCCCTGACGTCCAGCCCCGTCTCGCGCAGGTAATGGCGCACCGCATCGGCGACATGCCGGAACCGGTCCCCGCCCAGATGCTTGCCGCCATACCAGCGCGTGACGATGACCACATGATCCTGCAGGCCGGCGCGGTCCAGCATCTGCAGGATCAGCTGCCCCGCGCCGCTTTCGCCGTCATCGTCCTTGACGCCTTCGCCGCCCAGGATGGCGGCCCAGCTGTGATGGGTGGCCTGTCGGAACCGCTTGACCCGCGTCAGCTGGGCCAGCATCGCGGCCACCGCCGCCCGGTCGGCGGCAGGCCCGCCCGACACCGCATAGCGCGACCCCCGGTCGCTGATGATCCTGTCGAACACCTGCATCAGCGCCGCCGCACATAGAGCTCCAGCCGGTGATGGACGATGTCATAGCCCATCTCGGCGGCGATCTCGGCCTGCAGGCGCTCGATCCGGTCATTGGTGAACTCCATGACCTCGCCGCTGTCCACGTCGATCATGTGGTCGTGGTGGCGCTGATCGGCGGCCTCCCAACGGGCGGGCTCTCCCTGGAATTCCAGCTTGTCGATCACGCCCTGCGCCTGCAGCGTCGTCAGCGTGCGATAGACCGTGGCCAGCGACACCCCCGCCCCGGCGGTGACCGCGCGGGCATGAAGCTCGGCCGCGTCGGGGTGGTCCTCGGCCGCGGCGATCACCTGCAGCAGCGCAGCGCGCTGCCGCGTGACGCGGACCCCCGCATCCCGCAACGCCTGTTCCAACCTGTCCGCACGCCGTCTGGTCATGCGCGCATTCTGCCGCAGGCGCGGCCCAGTTGCAACTGGTTCTCAACTGTTGACAGTTGCGAACCGTTCGCAGATAAAGATGCCAATGGAGGATGCGATGTATCGATTCCTGACGCCGTTCCTGTTCCTGATCCCGACCCATGCGCGTGCCGACCAACTGCAGGTCGCCACCAGCTTCACCGTCATCGCCGACATGGCCCGCAACGTGGGCGGCCACCTGGCCGAGGTGCGGTCCATCACCCCGCCGGGGGCGGAGATCCACGACTATCAGCCCAGCCCGCGCGACATCATCGGCATCGCCGATGCCGATCTGATCCTGGTCAACGGCCTGAACTTGGACGGATGGGCGCAGCAATACCTGGACCGTGCGGGCGACGTGCCCATCGTCACGGTGACCGAGGGCATCGACCCCCTGCCGATCCGCAGCGGCGATTACGAAGGCAAGCCGAACCCCCATGCCTGGATGGCGCTGGATTCGGCGCAGATCTATGTCGACAACATCGCCGCCGCGATGGGCCGGGCCGACCCCGAGAACGCCGCCGCCTATGCCGCCAATGCCGAAAGCTACAAGCAGCAGATCGCCGACACGATCGGCCCCCTGCGCGACGCCGCCCGCGCCCTGCCCGAGGATCGCCGCTATCTGGTGACGTCCGAGGGCGCCTTCAGCTACCTGGCCCGCGATTTTGGCCTGACCGAGATGTATCTCTGGCCCATCAACGCCGAAGGCCAGGGCACGCCCCAGCAGGTCCGCGCCCTGATCGACGCCATGCGCGACACGGGCGCGCCGGTGATCTTCTCGGAGAGCACCGTCTCGGACCGCCCGGCCCGCAGCATCGCGGCGGAAACCGGGGCGGACTATGGCGGCGTCCTCTACGTGGACAGCCTGTCGGAGACGGACGGACCGGTGCCGACCTATCTGGACCTGCTGCGGGTGACCTCGCAGACCATCGTGGACGCGCTGTCCGATGGCTGATCCCCTGGGCATCGAGGTCCACGACCTGACCGTCGCCTATCGCAACGGCCACCGCGCCCTGGCGCAGGCCAGCTTCACCGTGCCGCAGGGCTCGGTGACCGCGCTGGTCGGCGTGAACGGCGCGGGAAAATCGACGCTGTTCAAGGCGCTGATGGACCTGCTGCCCCATGCGACGGGACAGGTGCGCATCCTGGGCCTGACCGTGCGCCAGGCCCTGTCGCGCAACCTGGTCGCCTATGTCCCGCAGGCGGAGGAGGTCGACTGGACCTTCCCCGTTCTGGTGCGCGACGTGGTGATGATGGGGCGCTACGGTCACATGGGCTTTTTGCGCCGCGCCCGACCTGCCGACCGCCAGGCGGTGACCGACGCGCTGGCCCGCGTGGGCCTGACCGATTACGCCACCCGCCAGATCGGAGAGCTGTCCGGCGGCCAGAAAAAGCGTGTCTTCCTGGCCCGCGCGCTGGCGCAGGAGGCACGGGTGATCCTGCTGGACGAACCCTTCACCGGCGTCGACGTGCAGACCGAACAGACGATTATCACGCTCTTGCGCCAGATGCGCGATGAAGGCCGGGTGATGCTGGTCTCGACCCATGACCTCGGCTCGGTCCCCGAATATTGCGACCGCGTCGTGCTGGTCAAGGGCACGGTGCTGGCCTCCGGCCCGACCGAGACCACCTTCACCCCCGCCAATCTGCGCCAGGCCTTCGGCGGCACGCTGCGCCATTTCATGCTGGGCGGCAGCGACCTGCATGACGACGCCGACGCCCGCAACGTCGATGTCTTCACCGACGACGAACGCCCGCTGATCTTCTACGACGACCGCCACCGGACGGGGGGCGGCGCATGACTTCTTCTTCACGCAAATATCCCACGGGGGTGCGGGGGTGTGAAACCCCCGCCTACGACGCCCGATGATGGAACTGGCCCTGACCCCCTTCACCTATGGCTACATGACGACCGCGATCTGGGTCTCGGCCCTGGTTGGCGGCGTCTGCGCCTTCCTCTCGGCCTATCTGATGCTCAAGGGCTGGAGCCTGATTGGCGACGCGCTCTCCCATTCCATCGTGCCGGGCGTGGCCGGAGCCTACATGCTGGGCCTGCCCTTCGCGCTCGGCGCGTTCCTCTCGGGCGGGCTTGCCGCGCTGACCATGCTGTTCCTGAACACCCGCACGGGGCTGAAACAGGACGCGATCATCGGCCTGATCTTCACCGGCTTCTTCGGCATCGGGCTGTTCATGGTGTCTCTGAACCCGGTCGCGGTGGACCTGCAGGCGATCACCATGGGCAACATCCTGGCCATCGCGCCGGGCGACGTGATCCAGCTGGTGCTGATCTCGGGCGTCTCGCTGGCGATCCTGCTGATGAAATGGCGCGACCTGATGGTGGTGTTCTTCGACGAGACCCACGCCCGCACCATCGGCCTGCATCCGAACCGCATGAAGGCGCTGTTCTTCACCCTGCTGGCCGCATCGACCGTGGCGGCGATGCAGACCGTCGGCGCCTTCCTGGTCATCGCGCTGGTGGTGACGCCGGGGGCCACGGCCTATCTGCTGACCGACCGCTTTCCGCGGCTAATCGCGATCTCGGTCGCGATCGGCACGACGACCTCGGCCATCGGCGCCTATGCCAGCTTCTTTCTGGACGGAGCCACGGGCGGCATCATCGTGACGCTGCAGACGCTGATCTTCCTCGCGGCCTTCACCTTCGCCCCCACCCACGGGCTGCGCGCCACGCGCAGGCGTGCCCGCGACGCCGTCAGGGCACGGCCATGAACGAGCTGATCCTGCCCTTCACCTTTCCCGTCATGGCGGATGCCGCGCTGATCGCGGTGATCGTGGCCATCCCGGCGGCGCTGCTGTCCTGCTTTCTGGTCCTCAAGGGCTGGGCGCTGATGGGCGACGGCATCAGCCATGCGGTCCTGCCGGGCATCGTGCTGGCCTATGCCCTGGGCGTGCCGCTGCTGGTCGGGGCCTTTGCCGCCGGCATGATCTGCGCGCTGTCATCAGGCTGGCTGGACGCCAACAGCCGCATCAAGCCCGACACCGCTCTGGGCGTCGTCATGGCGGGCATGTTCGCGGTCGGGCTGATCCTCTTCACGGTCTTTCCACCCGGCGTGCATCTGGATCACATCCTCTTCGGCAACATCCTCGGCATCGGGCCGGGCGACTTTGCCCAGGCCCTGCCCATCGCAGCCGCGGTGACGCTGGCGCTGCTGCTCAAATGGCGGGACTTCGCGCTGCTGGCCTTCGATCCGGTGCAGGCGCGGGTCTCGGGGCTGCGGGTGGGCTGGCTGCATTACGGGATGCTGGCGATGATCGCGGCCTCGGTCGTGGCGATGCTGTCAGCGGTGGGGATCATCCTGGCCGTGGGCCTGCTGATCGCGCCCGGCGCCATCGCCTTCCTGCTGACCCGCCGCCTGGCCGCGATGATGGCGCTGGCCTGCGCCATCGCGGTCGCGTCCAGCCTCGCGGGCATCTGGGCCAGCTTCTGGCTGGACAGCGCGCCCGCACCGACCATCATCGTCATCCTGACGGCCCTCTTCGTGCTGGCCTTCGCCTGGCGGCAGTTGGCCCCGCGCGCCTGACCCCTTCCCACCGCCCGCCGCACATGGCACCCTGTTACCGCCACCAGGAGGAGAGACCCATGCTGCCCCCCCGCACCGACTTTCCCGAAGGCTTCACCTTCGGCGCCGCCACATCGGCCTATCAGATCGAGGGCACCGCGGGCGCCGGCCTCTCCCATTGGGACACCTTCGCCGCCACGCCCGGCACCATCATGGACGGCACCGACGGCAGCCGCGCCTGCGATCACCTGACGCTCTGGCCGCAGGACCTGGACCTGGTGCGCGATGCGGGCTTCGGCGCCTATCGCTTCTCGACCTCCTGGGCGCGGGTGATGCCGGACGGGGTGACCGTGAACCCCGAAGGGCTGGACTTCTACGACCGCCTTGTGGACGGCATGCTCGAACGCGGCCTGCAGCCCTTCCTGACCTATCACCACTGGGACCTGCCCGCCGCGCTGTCGGCGCAGGGCGGCTGGCAGAACCGCGACGTTGCGGCACGCTTCGCGGACCTGTGCACCACCATCAACGCCCGCATCGGCGACCGCGTGGCATCCGCCGCCACGCTGAACGAGCCTTGGTGCATCGCCTGGCTGTCGCATTTCATCGGGGCGCACGCCCCTGGCCTGCGCGACATCCGCGCCGCCAGCCGGGCCATGCACCATGTCCTGCTGGCCCATGGCACCGCGATGCAGGCCCTGCGCGCGGAGGGTGCGCGGAACCTCGGCATCGTGCTGAACTTCGAGACCAGCCACGCGGCCGATGACAGCGCCGAGGCCGCCCGCGCGGCGGCGACCCAGGACGCGATCTACAACCAGTGGTTCATCCGCGCGCTGATGGGCCAGGGCTATCCCGACGCGGCGCTGGAGGGCATCGGCCCGCACCTGCCCGACGGCTGGCAGGACGACATGGCCCTGATCGCGCAGCCCTTGGACTGGCTGGGCGTCAACTACTACACGCGGCGTCTCTACACCGCGAATGACGGCCTCTGGCCGAGCGCCAGCGAAGCCCCCGGACCGCTGCCCAAGACCCAGATGGAATGGGAGATCCGCCCCGAGGGCCTGACCGAGTTCCTGACCCGGCTCAAGCGCGACCACACCGGCGACCTGCCCCTCTACGTGACCGAGAATGGCATGGCGCTGGAGGCGGGCGCCGACATCACCGACGACGCCCGCCGGGTGCAGTTCATCGCCGACCACCTGCGCGCGACCAAGGCCGCGATCGACCAGGGGGTCGATGTGCGGGGCTTCTTCTACTGGTCGCTTCTGGACAATTACGAATGGGGCTGGGGATACGGGCCGCGCTTCGGGCTGGTCCATGTCGATTACGACACGATGGTCCGCACCCCCAAGGCCAGCTGGCACGCCTTCCGCGACATGCTGACCCCCGCGGCCTGACCGCCCCCCGCGCCGGTTGCGGGTCGGGTCCGCGCGGGGTATCTGCGCCACAGCATGCCACGGGAAGGACAGCCATGATCGTCATCGCAGCCATCATCATCGGGGCCGCCCTGGGCTGGCGCCGCGCCGGGCAGCTGGGCGGCACGCGCGCCGACCGGGTGCAATACGCCATTGCCTTTGCCCTGGGACTGGCCATGATCGGGGTGTTCGCCACGATCATCATTCACCGGATGGCCTGATGTTCCTGCCCTTCCTCGACAGCCTGCGCCGGCACGGAGTTCCGGTCTCGCTGCGGGAATGGCTGGACCTGATGGAGGGCATGCGCGCGGGCCTGGACGGCACCACGGTCGAGGGGTTCCACGCGCTGGCCCGGATGGTGCTGGTCAAGGACGAACGCCATCTGGACCGCTTCGACCGCGCCTTCGCCGAGACCTTCTCGGGGCTGGAGACCATCCCGACCGAGGCGCTGCTGGACGAACGCACCCTGCCCCGCGACTGGCTGGAGAAGCTGGCCGAAACGCTGCTGACGGATGAGGAGAAGGCCCGGGTCCAGGGCAGCGGCAGCTTTCAGGCGCTGATGGAGAAGCTGCGCGAGCGGCTGGCCGAACAGAAGGGCCGTCATCAGGGCGGCAACAAATGGATCGGGACGGCGGGCACCTCGCCCTTCGGCGCCTATGGCTACAACCCCGAAGGCGTGCGCATCGGCCAGGACGACAGCCGCCACCGCCGCGCCGTCAAGGTCTGGGACCGGCGCGAGTTCCGCGACTTCGACGACACCGCCGAACTGGGCACCCGCAACATCAAGGTCGCGCTGAAGCGCCTGCGCCAATGGGCGCGCCACGGGGCGGCGGACGAGCTGGACCTGCCCAACACGATCCGCGCCACCGCCGATCACGGCTATATCGACGTGCGGACCCGGCCCGAACGGCGCAACGCGGTCAAGGTGCTGCTGTTCCTGGACGTGGGCGGCAGCATGGACGACCACATCCGCGTGGTGGACGAGCTGTTCAGCGCCGCCCGCGCCGAATTCAAGCACATGCAGCATTTCTACTTCCACAACTGCCTCTATGAGGGCGTGTGGACCGACAACCGCCGCCGGTGGGACGCGCAGACCCCCACATGGGAGGTGCTGCGCCGCTTCGGCCGCGACTACAAATGCATCGTGGTGGGGGACGCGTCGATGTCGCCCTACGAGATCGCGGTGCCGGGCGGGGCCAACGAACACTGGAACCCCGAAGCCGGGCAGGTCTGGCTGCAGCGCCTGGCCGAGACCTGGCCCGACCACGCCTGGCTGAACCCCGTCCCCGAGGCGCATTGGCGACACACCCAGTCCATCGGCATGGTGCGGCAGATCTTTCCCGACCGGATGCTGCCCCTGACGCTGGACGGGCTGACGCGCGCCATGCGGATGCTGGGATGATCGCCGACCTGGCCGCCCTGCTGCCGGTCTGGGGGCCGTGGCTGGTCGGGGCGATGGCCTTCCTGTCCTGCCTGATGGTGCCGATGCCGACCTCGGCGCTCTTGGTCGCGGCGGGGGCGCTGACGGGGACCGGCCATCTGGACCTGACGCTGATCGGGCTGGGCGCGGTGCTGGGCGCCAACGCGGGCGACGCGGCGGCGTTCCTGCTGGCGCGCCGGATGCGGCCGTGGCTGATGCGCGGCAGGCGGGGGGCGGTCCTGGCGCGCGCGCAGGCGCTGATCGCGCGGCGCGGCGCGGGGGCGGTGTTCCTGTCGCGCTGGCTGGTCACGCCGCTCGGGCCGGCCACCAACTATGTCGCGGGGGCGGCGGGGCTGTCGCTGGCGCGGTTCATGGCCGCCTCCATCCCCGGGGAGGTGATCTGGGCCGCGCTGCATCTGGGCGCAGGGCACCTGGCCGGGCGCGGCTTTCGCGGGGACGAGGCCGCGGCCCTCAAGGCGCTGGCGGCGGCCGCGGTGCTGGCTGCGGCGTTCTGGGCGGGGCGCAGGCTCTGGCGCGGGCGGTCTGGCGCCGCCATATAGGGGGCATGATGCGTTACCTGCCCTTCATCCTGCTGGCGCTCTATCTGGTCGCGATGTGGTTCTTCTCCGCATGGCGCCTGCGGCAGGAGCTGAACCAGAAGGCCACGCCCCTGACCCATCCCCGCCTGACGCCCATGCTGGAGCGGTTGGGCTGCGCGATGGACCTGCCCCCGATCCGCGCCCATGTCTATGAGGTCGAGCCGGTGAACGGCCTGGCCGCCCCCGACGGGCGAATCTTCCTGACCCGCGGCTTCCTGCGCAAGCTGGACGCCGGAGAGGTCACGCCCGAGGAGCTGGCCAGCGTCATCGCCCATGAGCTGGGCCATGTCAGCCTGGGCCATTCGCGCCGCCGGATGATCGACTTCGCGGGCCAGAACGCCATCCGCATGGCGCTGGCCGGAGTGCTGGGGCGCATCCTGCCGGGCGTCGGCGCCTGGATCGCCAACCTGATCGCCACCGCCGTCGCCGCCCGCCTGTCGCGCCAGGACGAGTTTGAGGCCGACCGGTTTGCCAGCGCGCTGATGATCAGGGCGGGCCTCGGCACCTCCCCGCAGAAGTCGCTGTTCCGCAAGCTGGAGGCGCTGACCGGCGCGGGCGGCGCGCGCCCGCCCGCCTGGTTCCTGTCGCACCCGCCCACCGCGCAGCGCATCGCCGCCATCGAGGCGCTGGAGGCGCGCTGGCAGGCGCGTTAGGCACGCCGCGGAAAGCGGTCTTGCCGGAGCGGGATTTCCCCCTATTGTTGCGGGGATAGCCCAGAGGCCCGATGCAACCGCCGTTCCGACGCCATGTCCTCTACCTGCCCGGTTTCGACCCGATCCCGCCGCGCCGCTATCGCGAGCTGTATCGCCGCGAGGGCGCCGATCAGGCCCGCATCTCGGGCCACCGGCTGCGCATCACCAAGGCGCGGGCCGAGGGCTTTGCCTGGGCCGTCCACGGCCGCGTCGAGGGGCGCGACACCGCCACCGTGATCGAGGTCGCCGTTTGGTCGGACATTGTGCAGGCCTCGATGCGGCGCAGCATCGCGGGCACATACCTGCAGCTGGTGCGCACCGCCTGGACCTATATCGCCACCGGGACCCTGTCGCGGCTGATGCGGCTGCGGCGCGGGCCGGTCATCGCGGCGCTCTATCCCATCGCGGTGCTGCTGGCGCAGCTGGCGCTGGCGGTCCTGGCGGGGGCGCTGGCCGCGTGGCTGGTCGGCGGCTGGCCGGGTCTGGCCTTGGGCGCGGCTGCGGCCTGGGGCGTGCTGGTGGCGGGGCGGAGGCTGGATGGCCGCCTTTTTGCCTATTACCTGATGCACGACTATGCCTTCACCGCGGCCCATCGCGGCGCCTATCCGCCCGCGCTGGAGGCGCGCCTGACCGCCTTCCGCGCCCGTCTGGACGCGATCCTGGACGACGGCCCGGACGAGGTGCTGGTCGTGGGCCATTCCTCGGGCGCCTATCTGGCGGTGTCGCTGCTGGCCGACCTGCTGCGCACGCGCCAGGCCCCCGGCCCGGCCCTGTCGCTGCTGACGCTTGGCCAGGTCGTGCCGATGGCGGCCTTCCTGCCCGATGCGACGCGGCTTCGCGACGATCTGGCCTGGATCTCGCGCAGCGACCAGCTGTTCTGGCTGGACGTGACCGCGCCGGGCGATGCCTGCTGCTTCGCGCTCTGCGATCCGGTGGCGGTCTGCGGGCTGGGCGGGGCGGATCAGCGGGGGCCGCTGGTCCTCTCGGCGGCCTACAGCCACACGCTGTCGCCCGAACGGCTGGCGGCGCTCAGGAACCGCTGGTTCCGGCTGCATTTCCAGTATCTCTGCGCCTTCGACCGGCCCGGCGATTACGACTATTTCGCCATCACCGCCGGCCCGCGGACGCTGGCGCAGCGGTTCGCGGGGCGCAAACCGTCGCCCGCGCGGATCACCCGGCCCGTGGGCGCGCGGTGACGCCCCGGCCCCGGGGCGCGGAGGGGCGCGGCACCCTGCGCGGGCTGATCCGGGGGTTCCGGCGTGACCTGCTGGGCGCGCTGCCCGAACGCCTCTACGGCGCTTGGATGGCCGAATTCCGCACCCCGCTGATCCACAGCTTCTTCTGCAACGATCCGGCGCTGATCCGGCTGATCCTGCAGGAGCGGCCGGGCGATTTTCCGAAATCGAACCGCATGCGCGAGGGTCTGGCGCCGCTTCTGGGCAACGGCGTCTTCATCGCGAACGGCGCGGATTGGGCTCGCCAGCGGCGCATCATCGACCCGGCCCTCGACGGCGGCCGGCTGCGCGACAGCTTTCCCGCCGTGCTGGCCGCCGCGCGCGCGGCCAGCCTTCGGCTGGAACAGGGCGAACAGGACATCGAGCCGCAGGCCGCCCATGCCGCCGCCGACGTGATCTTTCGCACGCTGTTCTCGCTGCCCGTCGAACATCGCATCGCCACGGATGTGTTCGAGGCGTTCCGCGACCACCAGGCCGCCCAGCCCCTGGTGAACCTGGCGGCCCTGCTGCCCCTGCCCGCCTGGATGCCGCGGCCCCATTCGCGCCGCACCCGCGCCACCGCCGCGCGCATCCGCGGGCTGATCGGCGATCTGGTGCGCGAGCGTCGCGGGGCCATCGCGGCAGGCACCGCGCCCGACGATCTGGCCACGCGGATCATGACAACCCCAGACCCCGAAACGGGCACGCCGTTTTCGGAGGCCGAGATGATCGACCAGGTCGCGGTGATGTTCCTGGCCGGGCATGAGACCAGCGCCTCGGTCCTGGCCTGGGCGCTGTGGCTGCTGGCCGCCCATCCCGACTGGCAGGAGCGCGTGGCGGCAGAGGCCGCGACCCTCGACGATTTCGCCAGCGTCGGCGGGCTGCGCGCCACACGCGCCGTGTTCCGCGAGGCGCTGCGCCTCTATCCCGCCGTCGCGATGGTCGTCCGCGAGGCCACGGCGCCGGAGACGTTCCGCGACCGCGCCGTGCCGCGCGGGGCGCAGTTGGTCATCTCTCCGTGGCATCTGCACCGGCACAACCGGCTGTGGGACCGACCCGACGACTTCGACCCCGCCCGGTGGGACACGCCCGAAGGCCGCGCCAGCGCCCGCGCGGCGTTCCTGCCCTTCCTGGCCGGGCCGCGCGCCTGTCCCGGCGCGGGGCTGGCGATGGTCGAGGGGGTGGTGATGCTGGCCGCGATCACCGCGCGGTGGCGGCTGGAGGTGACCGACCGCCAGCCGATGCCCGTGGCGCGGCTGACGATCCGGGCGCGCCACGGGATCTGGGTCAGGCTGACGCCGCGCTAGCGGAACAGGACAAGCGATCCGGGCGACCAGGCCAGCCGGGTCCGCGTGCCGACCTCCTGCACGTCGCGGCCAAAGACGTTGCGCATGGAGATGCGGACTGTGCGCGACTTGCCGTCGTCGCGGGCCACCCCGTCCAGGCGCAGGTCGTAATAGGTCATGTCGCCGTAATAGACGACCTCGTCGATGGTGGCGTTGGTCTCGCGCGGCTGCGTGTGGGTCGCGCCCGGACCGACCAGGGTCATCGTCTCGGGGCGGAAACCGATCACGTCCCCCTGGTCGTCCGGGTTGGCGCGGCTGATCTGGCGCTCGGGCAGCTCGACCCTGCCCAGGCCCGCGACATCGACGGTGACCGTGCCGCCCATCTCCGACAGGATCGTGGCCGGCAGGAAGTTCATCACCCCGATGAAATCGGCGACCCGGCGCGTGGCCGGCCGGGCATAGAGGGCCTCGGGGCCGTCCAGCTGCGCGATCTCGCCCTCGAACATGACGGCGATGCGGTCGGACATGACCAAGGCCTCCTCCTGGTCATGGGTGACCAGGACGAAGGTGATGCCGACCTGCCGCTGCAGCTTGATCAGCTCGACCTGCATCTGCTCGCGCATCTTGCGGTCCAGCGCCGACAGCGGCTCGTCCAACAGCAGCACCTTGGGCTTCAGGATCAGCGCGCGTGCCAGCGCCACGCGTTGCCGCTGGCCGCCCGACAGGGCATGGGCGGACCGCGCGCCGTATCCCTTGAGGCCGACCATGGCCAGCGCCTCCTCGACCGCGGCGGCCTTCTCGGCCTTGCCGCGCGGATCGCGGCGCAGGCCGAAGGCCACGTTCTCGGCGACCGTCAGGTGAGGGAAGATGGCATAGGACTGGAACACCATGTTGGTGGGCCGCTTGTTCGCGGGCACCTCCTCCATGCGCTTGCCGCCGATCAGGATGGCGCCGTCGCTGATGTCCTCGAAGCCCGCGATGGTGCGCAGAAGCGTGGTCTTGCCGCAGCCCGACGGGCCCAGCAGGGAGAAGAACTCTCCGGCCCGGATGGTCAGGTCGATCCCGCGCAGGGCGTGGTAATCGCCGTAATACTTGTGGACGCCCTTGCATTCGATCATAGGCTTGGCTTCGGTCACATCAACCCTCCGGTGGGCTTGCCGCCGATGCGGGCATTGCCCCGGCGGCGGAAATATTCGCCGATCGCCAGAAGGACGACCGACAGGATCACCAGCACCGTGCCCAACGCCATGATGACGGGGATCGCGCGCGGAAAGCGCAGCTGGCTGAAGATGTAGGTGGGCAGCGTCGGTTCGTTCCCCGCCAGGAAGAAGGCCAGGATGAACTCGTCCAGGCTGATGGTGAAGCTGATCAGCAGCGCGCTGATGATGCCCGGCATGACCAGGGGCAGCGTGACCAGACGGAACGCGCCCCATTTCGTCTCGCCCAGGTCATAGGCGGCTTCCTCCAGGCTGCGGTCCAGCGACGAAAAGGCGGTGGTCAGCACGGCGATGGCATAGGGCATGCAGACCAGCGTATGCCCCGCGATGACCGTCATCAGCGACAGCTGCACCCCCATGCCCAGCAGCACGACCAGCAGCGACATGGCCACGATGATCTCGGGCAGCACCATGGGCAGCATGATGAAGCCCATGATCCCGCCCTTGCCCGGAAAGACGAAGCGGGTCGAGGCGCGCGCCGCGAAGATGCCGAAGCAGGTCGCCAGGATGGACGAGGCCACCGCCACGGTCAGCGAATTGGTCAGCGCCCGGCGCAGCGTCGCGTCGCCCCACATCTGCCGGAACCAGTCGGTCGTCACCCCCTGCAGCGGAAAGGCGATGATCGTGCCGGAGTTCAGCGCGAACATCGGCAGCAGGATGATCGGCGCATAGAGAAACAGCAGATAGAAGATGGCATAGGCCTGAAGCCCGCGTCCCTGGCGGTTCATTGGCGCACCCTGAGGAAACGGCGGTTTAGGAACAGGAAGACCAGGCTGACCACCGCCACGATGGCCATGGCCGTCACCGCCAGCGCCGATCCCAGGGGCCGGTTGTCCAGCGCCAGCATCTGGACCTGGATCAGGTTGGCGATCATCGGGATCTTGCCGCCGCCGATGACCTCGGGCGTGACATAGTCGCCGACGGTCGGGATGAAGACGATCAGCACCGCCGCGATGACCCCCGGCATCGCCAGGGGCAGCGTCACCCGCCAGAAGGTCATCAGCCGGCTTTCGCCCAGATCGCGCCCGGCCTCCAGCAGGGAGCGGTCGATCTTCTCCAGCGCGACGAAGATCGGCAGGATCGCGAAGGGCGCATAGGCATGGGCCAGCGTCAGCACGATCGCGTTGGTGTTGTAGAGGATGAAGGTCAGCGGCTCGTCGATGATGCCAAGCCCCGTCAGGGACGAGTTGATGACCCCGTTGTATCCCAGGATCACCTTCCACAGGAATACCCGGATCAGATAGCTGGTCCAGAAGGGAATCGTGATCAGGAACAGCCACATGGCCTTCTTTTCGGGCCGCACGCAGAAGCTGACGTAATAGGCGACCGGAAAGGCCATCACCACGGTGGCCAGCGTCACGATGGCCGCCACCATCAGCGAGCGCAGCATGACGGTCCGCACGATCGGGTCGGTCAGCACCTGGGCATAGCTGTCCAAGGTGAATTCGCGCAGGACCTCCAGATAGCCGTCGGTCAGGAAGCTGTAGGCCAGGATGGTGACCAGCGGCGCGGCCAGGATGACCAGTGCATAGACGAATGGCGGCGCGACCAGGGACAGCCCTGCCCGCGCTTCGGCGTCAAACCTGGCCTTTGCCATCCCGATCCCTCTTTGCTGCCGCCCCGGCCTTTCGCAATTGCTGGCACAGGCCGGACGCAAGGAAAAGACCTTTCTGCCCGGCTCAGCGCCACCAACGCCCGGTCAGCGCCAGCCGCGCCAGCGATGCGCGCCGCTGGAACGGGGTGATCGGCGGGCTGTCGGCGAAGGGGTCCAGGCGGCCCGCGATGATCTCGGACAGCAGGCGAGGCACGCGAGGGCCCGGATAAAGCGCCGCCGCCGCCCGGCGCGGCAGCTTGCGGTGCATCCGCGCGGCCATGCGCAGCCCGTCGCGCGCCTGTTCGGCCAGGACCCGCGCGTCCTCGGGGCGGGCCGGTTCCAGCCCCAGCCGGACTGCCTGCAATTGCGGCAGCGCGCGCAGCCAGGCCGCCAGCCCCGCGCCACGCGCCTGACGGGCGACCACCTCGCGCGCGCCTTCCGTCGCTCCGCAGCGCCGCGCGGCCAGCCACATCAGCTGCCCCGCCGTCTCCTCGACATAGCGCGCGACCGCGTCGGGGGTGGCAAAGGGCTGGCGCTCGCAGTCGCGGCGGCGCGGTTCGGCAAGGGCGGCCAGCCCGCCCGCCTCCGCCCCCCAGGCCTTCCACAGCGGCGTCAGCACGTCGTGCAGCGGCGGCGCCTTGCCGCGGCCCATCTCCTCCAGCCGGTCGATCCACCATTGCAGCCGCATCTCGGCCAGCATCGGCTCGGCCGACTGGAAGGGCGCGCGGGCGACCTCCAGGTTCAGCGCATAGAGCGTGACCAGCGCCGGGCGGTCCTGCGGCTCGGCCACAAGCACCGCACCGAAGCGGTCGGGGTCATGCTGCCGCAGGCTCTCGGTGCAGGCCTCCAGGGTCATTAAGCTAGACCGTCCAAGACCGATTCATCGAAATCGCCCGGGATGGTAAATGAGGACGGTGCGCCGGGCGTATCACGGATCTCAATACCTGCATCCACCAACGCTTTCCGAATTCGATCGGCTGTCGCAAAGTCCTTGACCCGCTTCGCTTCGTCTCGGGCAATCAATACGGCAGCGACACGTTCGCGGGCGGGGTGATCGCCAAGGCTTCCTACACCCAATCGGGCGATGCTTCCGATTTCATCCCAATCCGACACGAAGCCCATCAATTCCAACGACGCGGCGAACGGCGCCATTTGCACAGCGCTTTCGCTGGTCTGGAACTTATGCAATGCGGCCATTGCCTCCGCAGCGTTTAAGTCATTAGCAAGTGCATTAACGACGGCATCCAAGGGCTTCCAGACGCCGCCGTCTTTTAGAACGTCTATCATCCGGCGACTATAGCCCGCCTTTACAAGAGCGAAAAACCACTCTTCGATATGCCGTTCGGCCTCCTGCGCCTTGGCCTCGGTCCAGTCCATCGGCTTGCGGTAATGCGTGGACAGCATGACAAAGCGGATCACCTCACCCGGCACGCCCCGGTCCAGCAGGTCGCGCACGGTGAAGAAGTTGCCCAAGGATTTGGACATCTTCTTCCCCTCGACCTGCAGCATCTCGTTGTGCAGCCAGACATTGGCAAAGCCTGCGCCGGGATGGGCGCAGCAGCTCTGGGCGATCTCGTTCTCGTGGTGCGGGAACTGCAGGTCGATCCCGCCGCCATGGATGTCGAAATGCGGCCCCAGCAACGCCGCCGACATGGCCGAACATTCGATGTGCCAACCCGGACGCCCCCGTCCCCAGGGGCTGTCCCATCCCGGCAGGTCGTCGGACGACGGCTTCCAGAGCACGAAATCCATCGGGTCGCGCTTGAAGGGCGCGACCTCGACCCGCGCGCCCGCGATCATGTCGTCGACCGACCGGCCCGACAGCTTGCCGTAGTCCGGGAAGGAGCGCACGTCGAACAGCACATGCCCCTCGGCCTCATAGGCATGGCCCTTGGCGATCAGGTCCGCGGTCATCACGATCATCTGGCCGATATAGGCCGTGGCTCGCGGCTCGTGATCGGGGCGCAGGGCGCCCAACGCATCCATGTCGGCGTGATACCAGCCGATCGTCTCCTCGGTCCGCTCGGCGATCAGCGCCTCCAGCGACAGCTCCGACCCGGCGTCGCGGCGGCGCTGCGCCTCGGCGTTGATCTTGTCGTCGACGTCGGTGAAGTTGCGCACATAGGTGACCGCGCCCGCGCCATAGACATGCCGCAGCAGCCGCACCAGCAGATCAAAGACAAGCACCGGCCGCGCATTGCCCAGATGCGCCCGGTCATAGACCGTCGGCCCGCACAGATAGAGACGCACGTTGCCTGCGTCGATGGGGACGAAATCCTCCTTGCGGCGGGTGCGGGTGTTGGTCAGCCGGATCTGGGTCATGGGGGCCTCGTCGTCGGGGTCGCACGGGTCTAGCGCATCAGGCCGTGGCTTTCCACCCAGGCAATCTGGCGCGGCAGCGACCGGGACGCCAGATCATAACCCTCAGTGATGGTGCGCCGCGCCGCCGCCCGGATCGCGGGCGCGTCCGGATCGCCCGCAAGCCCTCGGATCAGCGCCGCCGACAGGGCCTCGCGGTCGAAGAACCCGACCAGCCGGCCGTTGACGCCATCGGTGATCAGCTCGCGCACCGGCTCCGTGTCCGATCCCACGACATAGGCCCCCGCCGCCATCGCCTCGGTCAGCGACCAGGACAGCACGAAGGGATAGGTCAGATAGCAATGCACCCGCGCCACCCGGATCAGCGCCAGATAGTCGGCATAGGGCACGCGGCCCAGGAAATGCAGCCGCGACAGGTCCAGACGCCCGCCCAGCTCGGCCAGCATCTTGTCCTTCCAGCTGTTCGCGTCGCGCGGCCTGCCGCCGTAGCTGGTGCCGTCCGCCCCCACCAGCACCACCTGCGCGCGGGGCCGCGCCTCCATCACCTCGGGCAGCGCGCGCATGAAGCTGTGAAAGCCGCGATAGGGCTCCAGCGAGCGCGAGACATAGGACAGGACCTCGTCCCCCGCACGCAGCGTCGGCCCGTCGGGCAGGGTCAGGACGGCATCGGGGTCGGGCGACACGCGCGCCGTGTCGATGCCGTCATGGATCACGGTGATCTTGCCGCCCAGCTCGGGCGGAAAGCTGTCCGCCTGATAGCGGGTCGGCGCGATGGCCGCATCGGCCTGCACCAGCGCCTGGATCAGATGCGCGGACCGCGCCACGGTCATGAAGCGCGTCTCGTCCCGGTCGGGGCTGACCTCGGGGTCGAAGCCCACGTCATGGCCGCGGGTGCGGTACATCAGCTCGGCATAGACCAGCAGGCGCGCCTGCGGCCAGATCTCCTTCAGGAACAGCGTCTCGCCCCAGCCCGGATGGCCGATGATGACATCGGGGTGGAACCCGTGCCGGTCGCGCAGCGCCCGCGCCCCCCGCGCCGCCAGCAGACCGCGCTCGGCATGCTCGGCATAGCTGCGTCCCAGCGCGCTGGCGGTCTGCACCGGATCGGGCGCCTTGTAGCGCAGGATGCGGATCGGGCTGGTGCGCTCGTTCTTCTCGTCGGTCAGGGCCAGCACCTCGTGGCCGCGCGCGGCCAGGGCGGGTGCCAGATGCGGAAACTGGCCCGGAAAGTTCTGGTCGACGAACAGGATCCTCATGCGTGGATCGGAAAGGCCGCGCGCAGCAGGGCGCGGGTGTACTCCTCACGCGGGGCATCGAAGATCTGCGCGGTGCTGCCCTGCTCGATCACCTCGCCCGCGCGCATGACCATGATGTGATGCGCCATGGCGCGCACCACGCGCAGGTCGTGGCTGATGAACAGGAAGGCCAGCCCGTGCCGCTCCTGCAGGTCGCGCAGCAGGTCGACGATCTGGACCTGCACGGTCATGTCCAGCGCGCTGGTCGGCTCGTCCAGCACGACGACCTTGGGGCGCAGGATCATCGCGCGGGCGATGGCGATGCGCTGGCGCTGCCCGCCGCTGAACTCGTGCGGATAGCGGTGCATCATCTCGGGGTTCAGCCCGACCTCGGACATGATCTCGGCGACCATCCGGCGGCGGTCGCGGCCCGGCTCGACCCCGTGGACGCCCAGGCCCTCGGTGATGATCTGCTCGACCGTCATGCGGGGCGACAGGCTGCCATAGGGGTCCTGGAACACGATCTGCATGTCGCGGCGCAGGCGGCGCAGGCGCGGCCCGGACCAGCCCTGGATGTCCTGGCCCAGATAGAGGATCGGCCCTCGGCTCTCGATCAGCCGCATGATCGCCAAGGCCAGCGTCGTCTTGCCCGACCCGGATTCGCCCACCACGCCCAGGGTCTCTCCGGCGCGCAGGCTGAGCGTCGCGCCGTCCACCGCCTTCACATGACCGGTCACGCGGCGCAGAAGGCCGCGCTTGATGGGAAACCAGACCTTCAGGTCGCGCGTCTCGACCATCACCGGCGCTTCGGGCGGCACGGGCCGCGCCTGCCCCTGCGGTTCGGCCGCCAGCAGCTTGCGGGTATAGGGGTGGCGCGGATCGGCGAAGATCGCCTCGACCGGGCCCTGTTCCACGATCTCGCCGTCCTTCATCACGCAGACCCGGTCGGCGATGCGGCGCACGATGCCCAGGTCGTGGCTGATGAACAGCATCGACAGCCCTTCGGTCGCCTTCAGCTCGGCCAGCAGGGACAGGATCTGCGCCTGGATGGTCACGTCCAGCGCGGTCGTGGGCTCGTCCGCGATCAGCAGGTCGGGGCCGTTGGCCAGCGCCATGGCGATCATCACGCGCTGGCGCTGACCGCCCGACAGCTGGTGCGGATAATCGGCCAGCCGCGTCTCGGGGTCGCGGATGCCGACGCGGGTCAGCAGCTCCACGATGCGCGCCCGCGCCTTGGCGCCCTTCAGGCCCTGATGCAGCGCCAGGCTTTCCGAGAGCTGCTTTTCCAGCGTGTGCAGCGGGTTCAACGAGGTCATCGGCTCTTGGAAGATGAAGCTGATGTCGTTGCCACGGATCTCGCGCAGGGCGCGGTCGGGGGCGCCGACCATCTCGCGGCCCGCGTATCTCACCGACCCCTCGACCACGGCGGACGCGCCCAGAAGCTGCACCGTGGACAGCGCCGTGACCGACTTGCCCGAGCCGGATTCGCCGACGATGGCCACCGTCTCGCCCCGCGCGATGTGAAAGCTGACGCCCTTGACGGCGGGGATCACCTGCCCCTCGCTGCGAAAGCCGATGCGCAGGTCGGTGACGGCCAGCACCGCGTCCGACGGCGGCGCGGGCGCGGGGCGGGCCTCGGCCTCTCCGGGCATGGACCCGCCATGGCTCTCGGCCACGGCGGCGGGGGCGCCGGGGGCGGGACGGATGGGCAGATCGCTCATCGGAAGGTCTTTCGCGGGTCGAAGGCGTCGCGGATGCCCTCGAAGATGAACACCAGAAGCGACAGCATGATCGCAAAGGTGAAGAAGGAGGTGAAGGCCAGCCACGGCGCCTGCAGGTTCTGCTTGGCCTGAAGCGCCATCTCGCCCAGGGAGGCCGCACCCGCGGGCAGGCCGTAGCCCAGATAGTCCAGCGCTGCCAACCCGCTGATCGTGCCGGTCACCACGAAGGGCAGCATGGTCAGCGTGGCGACCATGGCGTTGGGCAGGATGTGGCGGAACATGATGACCCGGTCGCTGACCCCCAAGGCACGCGCCGCGCGGACATATTCGAAATTGCGCGCGCGCAGGAACTCGGCCCGCACCACGCCGACCAAGGCGGGCCAACCGAAGAGAATGGTCACGAAGACCAGCAACCAGAAGCTGCGTCCCAGGATCGCGAAGAGGATGATGATGACGTAGAGGCTGGGCGTCGAGGCCCAGATCTCCAGCACGCGCTGGAACACCAGATCGGTGCGTCCTCCGAAATAGCCTTGGATTGCGCCGGCCGCGATGCCGATGGTCGAGGCCACGACCGTCACGATCAGCGTGAACAGGATCGAGGTGCGGAACCCGTAGATCACGCGGGCCAGCACGTCGCGCGCCGTGTCGTCCGTACCCAGCCAGTGGTTCGCGTCCGGCGCGGAGGGCGCGGTGCCCACGTTGTTGATGGTGCGGTAGTGATAGGGGATCGGCGGCCAGACCATCCAGCCCTGCTCGGCCTTGGGCGCGTCGGTCGAGCCGGACTGCACGGCGGCCATGAACCCCTCGGGGTCGTCCCAGCATTCCTCGCGCCCGCCCGAGACGATCAGGCACTGCACCGCCTCGTCGCGATAGATCGCCTCGGTGCCGAAGTCGCCACCGAACGCGGTCTCAGGATAGAAATTGTACGCGGGCCAGTAGAGGTCGCCGCGATAGCTGACGACCACGGGTTTGTCATTGGCCACGACCTCGGCGAACATCGCGGTGACAAACAGCACGGCAAAGATCACCAGCGACCAGAAGGCGCGGCCATTCCGGCGGAAGTTGCGCCAGCGGCGGCGGTTCAGTTCCGACATCGCCATCAGCCGGCCCTCCGCTCGAAATCGATGCGCGGATCGACGAAGACATACATCAGGTCGGACAGGATGCCCACGACCAGGCTCATCAGGCCGAAGACGTAGAGCGTGCCGAAGATCACCGGATAATCGCGCTGGACCGCCGCCTCGAAGCCAAGCCGCCCCAGCCCGTCCAGCGAGAAGATCGTCTCGATCAGGATCGACGACCCGAAGAACACCCCCAGGAACATCGCCGGAAAGCCCGCGATCACGATCAGCATGGCGTTGCGGAAGACATGGCCATACAGGACGCGGCGCTCGGTCAGGCCCTTGGCGCGGGCGGTCATCACGTACTGCTTGTTGATCTCGTCCAGGAAGCTGTTCTTGGTCAGGAGCGTCAGCGTGGCAAAGCTGCTGATCGTGGCCGCGATCACCGGCAGGGTCGCGTGCCAGGCATAGTCCTTGACCTTGCCCCAGACCGACAGGTCCGCGAAATTGTCGCTGGTCAGGCCGCGCAGCGGGAATATCTGCCAGTAGCTGCCGCCCGCGAACAGCACCATCAGCACCACCGCGAACAGGAATGCCGGGATCGCATAGGCCATGATGATCACGCCCGAGGTCCAGGTGTCAAAGCGCGTCCCGTCCCGCGTGGCCTTGGCGATGCCCAGGGGGATCGAGATCAGATAGGCGATCAGCGTCGACCACAGGCCGAGCGTGATCGACACGGGCATCTTCTCGACCACCAGGTCCATCACGCTGATCGAGCGGAACCAGGACACCCCGAAATCGAAGCGGACATAGTTCCACATCATCGACAGGAAGCGTTCGACCGGCGGCTTGTCGAAGCCGAACTCGCGCTCCAGCTGGGCGATGAACTCGGGCGGCAGGCCGCGTGCGCCCTCGTATCCACTGTCGCCGGCCAGCTGCTCGGCACTGTCGGCGGTGGCGCCGGACAGGTTGCCCATCACGTCGCCCTCGCCCCGGACCTGGGCCGCGATCTGCTCGATCGGGCCGCCGGGGACGAATTGCGTCAGGGTGAAGTTCACGACCATGATGCCGATCAGCGTCGGAATGATCAGCAGCAGTCGCCGCAGGATGTAGGCGCCCATCAGCGCAAGCCCTTCCCCGTTCGGTGCGGCCCCCTTGGCGGGACCTTGTCGTTAACCGCGCTTGTCGGCAATCCGCGCCGGGAAATCAAGCGCATCGCAGGCTCAGCGCAGCTGACCCGCGGCGCGCAGCTCCTCGGCGCGGGCTTGGTCGTACCACCAGAAATCCGTCACCCCCAGGCCCAGGGTGGGCAGGGTCTCGGGGCGGTCATAGACGTCCCAGTAGGCGACCGTGGTCACGGGCTTGTACCATTGCGGGATCCAGAAGCGCAGGCTGCGCAGCGCCCGGTCCAGCGCGCGGATGGCGACGCGGTTCTCGGCATCCGTCGCGGCGGCGCTGCCGATCTCGATCAGCGCGTCGATGGCGGGGTTGGCCAAGCCCATCGGGTTGAACACGTCGTCGCTGTGCTCGGAGCCGAAGACCTGCGCCGTGCCGCCGCCGATGCCATAGCCGTTGCCCAGGCTGTCGCGCACGATGTCGAAATCATGGCTGCGGGTGCGGGTGGTCAGCTCGGACGGATCGACCCGTGACAGGACCGCGTCCACGCCGATGGCCCGCAGGTTCTCGACATAGGGGTTCACGATGCGGTCATAGCTCTGGTTGAAGTCCAGGAACTCGACCCGCAGCGTCTGGCCGGCGGCGTTGCGGCGGATGCCGTCGCTGCCGGTGGTCCAGCCCGCCTCGTCCAGCAGCGCGGCCGCCCGGCGCGCATTGCTGCGGTCCAGCTGGCGTTCCCCGCTGACGGGGCTGGTGACGGCATCGGCGGTCAGCACGCCGTCGGGCAGGTCGGCGGCCAGCGGCTCCAGCAGGGCCAGCTCCTCGGGGCTGGGCGGGCCCTCGGCCTTGAGGTCGCTGTTGTCCCAGAAGCTGTCCAGCCGGGTGTTCATGCCATAGAACAGCGCCTGGTTCGACCATTCGAAGTTGAACATCAGCCCGATCGCCTCGCGGACGCGGATGTCCTGGAACTTCTCGCGCCGCAGGTTGAAGACCCAGGCATCACCCGCCGCGATGTTGCCGTCGGGCAGCTCCTCCTTGACGACCGCACCCGAGGCCACCGCCGGGAAGGTGTAGCCCGTGGACCACAGCTGCTCGGACGGCTCGACGCGGAAGGTGTAGATGCCGGCCTTGAACGCCTCGAAGGCCGCGTCGAAATCGGCGAAATACTCGAAGCGCAGCGTGTCGAAATTGTGCCGCCCCACGTTGATGGGCAGGTCCTTGCCCCAATAGTCCGGGTTGCGGCGCATGGTGATCGACCGCCCGAAATCGGCGCTGTCGAAGACATAGGGCCCCGACCCCAGGAAGGGCACGGTGCTGGTCGCCTGGATGTCGCGGGCATTGGCCTCGAAATCGGCGCGCGAGAAGACGATCTGCGCGCCCATCTGCCCGATCACGTCGCGGCGCGGCGCATCCTCGCGGAAGGTGAACTTGATGCGGTGCGGGTCCAGAACCTCGGCGCTCTCGACCATGCGCTTGATCGCCTCGCTGAAGGACGGAAAGCCCTTGTCGCGCAGCAGCTCGAACGAGAACAGAACGTCATCGGCGGTCAGCGGGCTGCCGTCGCTGAAGCGCGCCTCGGGGCGCAGGTTGAAGATCACCCAGTCCCGGCTTTCGGGATATTCGATCGTCTCGCAGATCAGGCAGTAGTCAGAATAGGGGTCGTCCAGCACCGGCACCATCAGCCGCTCCAGCATGATCGTGGAGGGGGCGGTGGCCCGGCCGCGGAAGGTGAAGGGGTTGTAGCTGTCGAAGGTGCCGATGCCGTGCTGGGACATCTCTCCGCCCTTGGGCGCGTCGGGGTTCACATAGGGCAGGTGCGGGAAATCGGCGGGCAGCGCGGGTTCGCCGAAGGTCGCGATGCCATGTGTCTTGATGACCGTCGGATCGCCGGCCGCGTCCTGCGCCCAGGCTGGGACCGCGGCGATCCCAAGAAGCAGCGTGGCAAGGCGGGCGGCGTGGCGCATGTCGTCTCTCCGGTCTGGACCAGCCAGAGGCTAGGCCAGCCAGGGGCCGGGCTTCAAGCCGCGATTTCGTGAACGCTCATGGCAGAAACCCCGGCGCGCGGGCCGGGGTTTGCGGGGTCGTCACGACGGGTCGCGTCGATCAGGGATTCGATTCGAGATAGGCGATCAGGTTCGCGCGGGCCTGCGGATCGCGGATGCCGGCAAAGCTCATCGCGGTGCCCGAGACCAGGCCGCGCGGGTTCTCCAGGAACCGCTGCAGGTGGTCGTAATCCCAGGTCGGGAACTCGGCCGCATGCTCGGTCATCGCGCTAGAATAGCCAAAGCCAGCGACGCTGGCCGTGGCGCGGTTCACGACGCCGTTCAGGTGCGGGCCGACGCCGTCGCTGCCGTCCAGCGCGTGGCAGGACCGACACTTGGCCCATTCCCGCTCTCCGGCGGCGGCATCGGCCGAAGCCATCAGGGCCGCGAAGTCGATCTGCTCCTCCTCCGCGCCGCCACCCTCGGCGGTCTCGGGGACCGGGATGGAATAGGCCTGCGCGACCTCCTCATCGCCATGTCCCCCGCCATGCCCGACCGAGAACAGGCCGCTTGCGGCCCAGTTGGCCAGCATCAGGAACAGCAGCGCACCGATGAGGGCGCCTGCGGCCTTGGTCAGGGTCATGGTATTGAACATCGCGTGCGGTCCCCGCCTTGGTAAGCTCGTCAAGTCGTGCGGTATCTATCCGCTTTCGCTTTCGGGGATCAAGGTATAGTTACCCCGGCACGCTGAATTTTCGGACAGGTGGGGCCGCGCCATGACAACGAATCGCATCGCCTTCCAGGGAGAGCCGGGCGCCTACAGCCATGAGGCCTGCCGCGCCGCCCGCCCCGCCATGGAGACCCTGCCCTGCCGCACCTTCGAGGACGTGATCGAGGCCGTGCGCGCCGGAGAGGCCGATCTGGCCATGCTGCCGGTCGAGAACTCGACCTATGGCCGGGTGGCCGACATCCACCACCTGCTGCCCGAATCCGGCCTGCGGATCATCGACGAGGCCTTCGTGCGCGTCCATATCAGCCTGCTGGCCGTGCCCGGCACCACGCTGGATCAGGTGCGCGACGCGATGAGCCACACAGTCCTGCTGGGCCAGTGCCGGGGCTTCCTGCGCCGCCACGCCATCCGCGCGCTGACCGGCGCGGACACGGCCGGATCGGCCAAGGAGGTCGCGGCACGCGGCGAGCCCGCGCTGGCCGCCCTGGCCGCGCCCCTGGCCGCCGAGATCTATGGGCTGGAGCGTCTGGCCGACCAGATCGAGGACCGGCAGAACAACACGACCCGCTTCCTGATCATGGCGCCCGCCGCCGACCTGACCCGCCGGTCGGAGCGGATGCTGACCAGCTTCGTCTTCCGGGTGCGCAACATCCCGGCCGCGCTCTACAAGGCGATGGGCGGGTTCGCCACGAACGGCGTGAACATGACCAAGCTGGAGAGCTACATGGTCGACGGCGTCTTCACCGCGACGCAGTTCTATGCCGACATCGAGGGCCATCCCGAGGACGCCAACGTCGCCCGCGCGCTGGACGAACTGCGCTACTTCACCTCCAGCCTGGACATCCTGGGCGTCTATCCGGCCGATCCGCTGCGTGAGGCGCAGCGTCAGCGCTGACGGTCGCGCATCTGCTGGATGAGTTCCTCGATCCGGCGCTGATAGCGGCGGTCCAGCTGCCCCTTGCCCAGCTTGGCGGTCTGCAGCATCAGCCGGGCCTTCATGTTGCGGGGCCTGATCTCGGTCTCGACGATGGCGCGCGAGCGGGCGCGGCTCAGCGCGATGACGGTGACGGTAAGGCCGATGTCCAGCGCCTCGGAACGCCCGGCCATGGTCACGGTCTCGGGGCGGTCAAAGCGCGTCACCGCCAGGCGCAGCCGCCGCGCCTTGCCGCGCCAGTCGAAGCCGATGTCCCAGCCCATGCCGATGCCCGGCTCGCTCGATGGGTCCACCCGCGCGACCGAGGCCCCCCGCCCGATCATCATCCGTTCCAGCGTATCGAAGTTGCTGACGGCCTCGAACAGCCTCTCGGCCGGAAAGTCCGCATCGATACGCGTCGAGAACTTCATCTTTAACAACCTGCTGACAGGACCAGATACATCGGGGGAAAAATCCCCCTCATATCGCTGATAGTCCAGATCGGCCAAGGGGTTCAACCAACTCGTCAACATCGTGCAATCTCACTGCCTACATTTTTCCATACTGCCACGATCCCGCTCAGCTGTGACCCTGCCCAAATGTCCAATTCATCCATCGCCGCGACGGGCCGTCGGGGCGGATGGAAAAAATTCCCGTGGCGCGCCTCAATCTCAGGTTGTTGGCAGCCGCGACGATGCGTTAACCATGGGCCAAGAGACTGCCGCGGCCCTTCGGGGCGACTGTCACCTCCCGGATGCAGGGTCACCGTTTCACGATGCCTGACCGCAACACGATGCGCCTCCCCGACGGCGATCCGGCGCATCCCGCCCCGGACGGGATGGTGCTGCGGATCCTGGCGACCAGCGACATGCACATGCATCTGCTGCCCTACGACTATCTGGCGAACCGGCCGTCGGACCGCATCGGCCTCGCGCGCATCGCGGGCCTGATCCAGGCGCGCCGCGGCGAGGCGCAGGCCTGCCTGCTGCTGGATAACGGCGACATCCTGCAGGGCGGTCCGATGGGCGATCTGGCGGCGCGCCGCGACGTGCCCTTCGCGGGGACGCATCCGGCCATCGCGGCGATGAACGCGCTCGGCTATGACGCGGCGGCCCTGGGCAATCACGACTTCAACTTCGGTCTGCCCTTCCTGCGCCGGACGATGGCCAAGGCGCGCTTTCCGGTGCTGGCCGCCAACCTGACGGTGCATCGCGGGCCGGGCTTCGCCGCATCCTGCATCGTCACGCGCCACCTGACCACCCCGGACGGCACGCGCCTGCCGCTGCGCGTGGGCGTGATCGGCTTCCTGCCGCCCCAGACCGAGGAATGGGACCAGGACCTGCGCCCGCAGATGCGCAGCGACGACATCCTGGACAGCGCGACGGCCAAGATCCCGCGCCTGCGCGCGCAGGGCGCCGACATCATCGTCGCGCTGGCCCATAGCGGCATCGGCCCGCCCCACGCCGCCCCGCGGATGGAACATGCCGCCCACGCGCTGGCCGCGCTGACCGACGTGGACGTGGTCATCGCGGGCCACACGCATGAGGTCTTTCCCGCGCCCCGCTGGCAGGACCGGCCCGGCATCGACGCCCTGCGCGGCACGCTGTCGGGCAAGCCGGCGGTGATGCCGGGCTATGGCGGCTCGCATCTGGGGGTGATCGACCTGCGCTTTGCCCAAGGCGCGGACGGCCGCCCGACGCTCGCGGGCTTCTCCGCGCGGGCCGAGCCGGTGCCGGCGGAGATGCCCGCCGCGCCCCTGGTCGCGCGCCCCATCGCGGCCGCGCATCGCGCCACACTGCGCCAGCTGTCGGCGCGGGTTGGCCGGTCGGGATCGGCGCTGAACAGCCATTTCTCGGTCATGGGGCATGATTGCGGGCTGCGGCTGGTGAACCTCGCGCAGCGCTGGCATGTGCGGCAGCGGCTGACCGGCACGGCCCATGCGCATCTGCCGGTCCTGTCGGCCTCGGCCCCCTACCGGGCGGGCGGGCGGGGCGGGCCGCATCACTTCACCGACGTGCCGGCCGGGACGCTGACGCTCCGGCACCTGTCCGACCTCTACTCCTTCCCCAACCGCATCACCGCAATCCGCATCACCGGCGCCCAGCTGCGCGGCTGGCTGGAGCGGTCGGCCAGCCTGTTCAACCGCATCCCCCCCGGGTCGCGCGACATGCCGCTGCTGAACCGCGACTTTCCGGTCTACAATTTCGACGTGATCGACGGGATCAGCTGGCGGGTCGATCTGTCCGCCCCGGCACGATACCATCCCGACGGGCGGCTGGCCAATGACGGGGCCACGCGCATCCGCGAGCTGACCTGGCAGACCCGCCCCGTCACCGACGACCAGGAATTCGTCCTGGCGACCAATTCCTATCGCCTGGCCAGCTGCGGCCTGTTCAGCCCGCTGGTGTCGCGCAACACCATCCTTCTGGACCGCGACGCGCTGACCCAGGACGTGCTGCGCCGCTATCTCCGCCGCCAGCGGCAGATCCGCGTGCCGGCGCGTCCGAACTGGGGCTTCGTCGCCCAGCCCGGCAGCAGCGTCCTGTTCCAGACGTCCCCCGCCGCGCTGGCCCGCCCCCTGCCCGATCCCGAGCGGCTGCAGGCGGTCGGGCTGGACGAGGACGGATTCGCGGTGATGCGCCTGATGCTGTGATGCGGATGGGCTTGCATCGGCCGCGCGCCCGTCCTATCTATCGCCGCGAGAGGTTGGCGCGGGCAGGCGCCTCGCCAAATCGGTCAGGTTCGGAAGGAAGCAGCCGTAACGAGCCCCGCTTGGGTCGCAGTCCAGCCTCTCACCCTTTCCCTCATCCCATGACCTGCAGCGCGACGCCCCCGGCGGCCCCGGCCAGCACGACGATCCAGGGCGCGACCTTCCACGCGACCAGCGCAACGAAGCAGGCCAGTGCCAGAGCCAGGTCGCGCATGTCGCCAATGGCGGCGGTGAAGACCGGATCATAGAGCGCCGCGCCTAGGATGCCGACTACCGCGGCATTGGCGCCCTGCATCGCCGATTGCGCGCGCGGCATGGTGCGGAACCGGTCCCAGAAGGGCAGCGCCGCCACCAGCAGCAGAAACCCCGGCAGGAACAGCGCCAGAATCGCGATCGTCGCGCCCAGGACCCCGTTCGGCCATGGCTCCAGCACCGCGCCCAGATAGGCGGCGAAGGTGAACAGTGGCCCCGGCACGGCCTGCGCTGCGCCGTATCCCGCCAGGAACCGGTCGGGCGTGACCCAGCCCGGCCCCACCACCTCGGCCTCCAGCAGGGGCAGCACCACATGCCCGCCCCCGAAGACCAGCGAGCCCGCGCGATAGAAGCTGTCGATCACCGCCAGCCCCTGCCCCTGCCCCGCCACCAGCGGCAGGCCCAGCAGCAGCGCCGCAAAGACCGCCAGCGCGATCCCGCCCTGCCGCCGCGTGACCGGCACGGAGAGCCGCCCGCCCGCCGACGCCGTGCCGCGACCCAGGGCCAGGCCCGCCAGCGCCCCCGCGGCGATGGCGCCGACCATGCCCACCGCCCCCGGCAGCATGGCCAGCAGCACGACCGCCGCCACCGCGATGCTGCCCCGTTCGCGGTCCGGGCACAGGCTGCGCGCCATGCCCCAGACCGCCTGCGCGACGATCGCGACCGCGACGATCTTCAGCCCGTCCAAGGCGCCCCCCGCCACCGGCCCGCCGACCGAGGCCGCAGTCAGTGCGAAGACCGTCAGGATCAGCGCCGAGGGCAGCGTGAAGGCCAGAAAGGCCGCCGCCGCCCCGCCCCATCCCGCCCGCATCAGGCCCAGGGCAAAGCCCACCTGAGACGAGGCCGGCCCCGGCAGGAACTGGCACAGCGCCACCAGATCGGCATAGCCCTGTTCGGACAGCCAGCGGCGGCGCGTCACCAGTTCGTCCCGGAAATAGCCCAGATGCGCGATGGGGCCGCCGAAGGAGATCAGCCCCAATTTCAGGAAGGTGCGGAACACCTCGGACGGGGTTCCCTTGGGGCGGGAATCGGGGGCGGTCGTCATGGCGGTTGCATCCTGTGCGATGGGACCCCCGGCGCCGCCGCGGGCCTGACCCCTGCTAGATCAGCCGCACGCCCCGGTCAAACCGCAGGGCCCCGCGCGTGACAGCGGCATGACGGCGCCCCGCCGGCGGTCAGAGCGACGGCAGCACCACATCGGGCGCGATGGCACCGTCGCGGATGGCGCCCGAACCGCCGCGACCGGTCACCAGGATCGTGTCGCAGCCTGCAGCCCTGCCCCCCGGCACATCGACATGCAGCACGTCGCCCACCATCGCCACGCGCCCGCCAAGCCCCGCCGCCCGGGGCGTGTGACAGAGCTTGGCCGCGACATGCGGCACGATGCCGGTGCGCTGGTGCAGGTCATGCGCCCAGAGGCCCGGCACGGCCGACAGCGCGCCCGCGCGGGGGGGCGGTGAGGTCGGGTCCCGCGACGACGACCGGCCGGGGCCGGGCGCGCAGGCAGGCCACCAGCCGGTCCTGAAGCACTGCGTCCCACCGCGCGGCCGACAGAAGGACGATGCCCCGCGCCGCCGACCAGTCCCCGTCCGCCAGCAGGTCGTGGACCCGCCCCCCGGCATCGGCCAGCGCGTCGCCCGGCGCGGTGATCGCGCCCCAGCCCCACCCGCCCAGCATCGACAGCGCCGCGGTCCGGGCCGACAGCACCTCTCCGTCGCGCAGATCGAGGCCCATCCGGCGGAACCGGGCCAGGGCGGCCTGCGGCGCGCACCCCGCATCGGTGGCCGGGACGCGGAACGGCCTGCCCGTCGCGCGCGGCGCCGCAAGGCAGGCCACGGCACCGGGACGCGCCGCGTCGCCCTCGGTCAGCACACCGTCATCATCGAACAGGAAGCCGTCGTAGTCGTCAGCCACCTCCATCAGGCAGGCGGCCTGCCGGATCGGGCCGGGCAGTCGCGCGGAGGGCAGGCGGTCGCGGATCGCCCGCCGCATCGTGCGGAGACGGTCCGGCGCCAGCAGGTCGCAGGCGGCAATGGTCAGCGCTGTCATGATGATCCTCCGGGCGGATGCCGCCCTTCAGCGCGCCGTCTCAGCGTGCGGCCGGTAGAAAGTCGGCCAGGACGTGACGCAAGGCGCCAAGCGCGGCCTCGTCGCGCAGTTGGGCGGGCATGGCGCAGAGGCGATAGCCGGTGAGGGCCTCGCGACCGAAACCCTGCGCCAGCGCCGGGGCCAGGATGCCGTCGCAGAGCTCCGGGGCGTCGGGGGCGTGCAGCATGACCGTGTGGGCCGCGCCCTTCAGCCAGATCGCCGCGCCCAGGGTGCGGCCCATCACCATCAGCGGATAGGGGTCGCGCCTGCCGAAGGCGTCCAGGCCATGGCCTTGGGTGACTAGGGTGATCTCGCTGCGGCCGACGGCGGTCAGGATATCATCGGACACCGTGATGCGGCCCATGATGCGCCCGTGGTCCAGCATCTCCTGCAGGCCGGGCTTGTGCAGGTCGCAGCGGCCCTGCTCCAGCGCCCCGGTCTTGTCGGGGTCGCCGTCGACGCCGACGACCCGGCATCCCAGGCTGGCCAGCGTCGCCGTCATCATCAGCCCCGCCCGGCTGAGCCCGAAGACCGAGATGACGGGCAGGCTGGGAAAGGTCGTGACGGGGAAGGCCGGAAACGACGTCGAGGTCTGGGGGAACCGCTGGTGGAACATGGCACTCACTCCGTTTGCTGTGGGTTCCTTGTGCCATGCCGGGGCCGCGGCGTCGCGGCGGCGGACGGATACCCGCGGCGCGCATCGGCATAGCCGACCCCCTGCGAAAGGATAGGTGCCCCCCGCGGCTCCTTCGATGCGAAGGATTTTATCAACCTTTTCCTGCGATCCTCGCCTTTCGGATAGGTCCCTATCCCGAAGCGCCGGCGCCCGCCGCGCGCCGGGCTGGCACAATGCTCGCGAGGACGCCCTGAACCCCGAAGGAAAGGACATCGCATGACGATCGTCGCCCCGCTGATCCTGCTGCTGGCCTGCCCCGGCCCCGCCCTGGCCGAAGGACCGCTGCTGTCGGTCACAGGCCCCAAGGCCACCCGCACCTACGACCTGGCCGCGCTGGAGGCCTTCGCGCCCGAACGATTCACCACCTCGACCATCTGGACCGAGGCTCCGGCCGAGTTCACCCGCGTGCCGCTGCGCCGCATTCTGGCCGATGCGGGCATCACCAAGGGCGCGGTCATGGCGACCGCCATCAACGACTATGCCGTCCAGATCCCCCTGGACGAGATGACCGACGACCATCCCATCGTCGCCTATCGGGTGGACGGCCGGACGCTGGCGGTGCGCGACAAGGGGCCGCTGTGGATCGTCTATCCCTATGACAGCGATCCGGAGCTGCGCTCGGAGGTCGTCTATTCGCGCAGCATCTGGCAGCTGGACCGGCTGGCGGTGGCCGAATGACGACAGGCTGGGCGATCCGTCCGCAGGGACTGTCGCGCGGCGTCTATGCGCTGTCGGCGCTGTTCGGGCTGGCGGTGGCGGCGCTGGCGGTGACGATCTGGATGTTCCAGATCGACGCCCGCCGGCAGATCGACCAGCTGGGGCACCGCCAATTCGGACAGCACCCAATGGTTCCTGGCCCAGACCGAAGTCGAGATCCTGTCCCTCCAGCGCGCCCTGTCCGAGATGGAGGACCCCGCCGCCGCGACCGCAGCCGTCCGGCGGCGGGGTCGGCGGCGTCCAGACCCTGCGGCACGGAGAGGGATTCGCGGCGCCGCGCGCCAGCGGCGACATCGGGACGCATCTGTCCCTGGTCCAGGCCATGCTGGACGCGGCGATCCCGCTGATCGACGCGCCGGACGCGGTGCTGGCCGCCGCCGCGCCCGAGATCGGGCCGCAGGTCGCGCTGGCCGTGCCCGAGCTGCGCAGCATCTCCCTGGAGGGGGTACGACTCTTTGCGCAGGATTCGGACAGCCGGCGCGAGGCGGTGGCCGCGGCGCTGACGCGGCTGTCGTTGCTGGTGGTGCCGCTGTTCCTGGTGCTCAGCGGGACGCTGGCGGGGCTGTTCTGGATGTTCCGCGCCGCGCGCATGCAGACGCAGCGGATCACCGCGGCCCGCAGCCGGCTGCACTCCCTGGTCGAGGCCTTGATCGACGCCATCTTGGTGGCGCAGACCGACGGCCGGTTCCAGGGCTACGACAGCGCGGCGCAGCGCATCTACGGCTATAACGCCAAGACCGCCATCGGCGCGGATGTGGTCGAGCTGCTGACCCCGCCCGATCAGCGCGCGACGGTGCGCGCGCTGCTGGCCCAGATCCGCGGAGGGGCGCGGGACGCCGGCGGTCGGGGCATCATCCGCACCACCGCCCAGCACCAGTCGGGCCGGATCATCCTGGTCGAGCTGTCGCTGTCGGTCACTGCGGATGCGCGCGACACGACGCTGGACGCGCGCAAGACCCGCTATCTGGCAGCGATGGAACATTCCGGGCAGATGCTGCTGCGCCATATCAACGACGTGCTGGACGCATCGCGCGCGGGGCGCGACCGGATCGACCTCACGGCGGTGCCGGTCGATCTGGCCGCGCTGCTGGCCGAGGCGGTCGAGAGCCTGCGCCAGCAGGCCGAGGCCCGGGGCAACGGCCTGGCGCTGGACTGTCAGGGCGCGTCCGGGCGGCTGGTGCCGGCCGATCCGACGCGGGTCGAGCAGATCGCCGTGGACCTGATCGGCAACGCCATCAAGTTCACCCACGGCGGCCAGGTCGCGGTCGAGCTGGAGCAGCGCGACGACATGGTCGAGCCGCGCGTGACGGATACCGGCATCGGCATGGCCGAGGAGGACCTGGGCCGGATCTTCGACGAGTTCGTGACCCTGGATCCGACCTTCGACCGCAAGGTGCAGGGGGCCGGGCTGGGCCTCAGCATAGCCAAGGGCTTGGTCGAGGCGATGGGCGGGACGATCGACGTGGCCAGCGAATCGGGCCAAGGGACGGCCTTCATGGTCGCGCTGCCCCTGCCGCGGGCGGAGCGGGCCGCGCCGGAAGGCGGGCCGCGTGCCGCGGGCCTAACCCGCGGTGCGTGTCTCGACGTGCTGATGGTCGAGGACAATCCGACCAACCGCCTGGTCGCCGGAGAGATGCTGCGCCTGGAGGGATGCACGGTGACCGAGGCCTGCGACGGGCGGGAGGGGGTGCGCGCGGCGGCGCTTCGCCGGTTCGACCTGATCCTGATGGACATCAGCATGCCCGGCCTGAACGGCGCCGACGCGACCCGCCGCATCCGCACCACGGGACCGAACCGCGCCACCCCGATCGTCGCCCTGACCGCGCATGCGATGGACGAGGATCTGGCCCATTTCCGGGAGGCCGGGATGGATCAGGTGCTGGTCAAGCCCCTGCAGCGCGCCGAGCTGGCCCGGATCCTGCACGCCACCCCGGCGGCGGGTGCCCCGCCCGGGCTTGGCGTGGCCGCGACCCTTGGCCCCGAGGGCGCGCGGGCGCTGATGGACCGGATCGCGGCCGAGTTGCACGACGGCCTGACATCCCTGGAGGCGGGGATGACGCCGCGCGAGGCCTGCGCGCTGGTCCATCGCATGGCGGGCAGCGCGGCCGTCGGGGGCTTGGGCGACATTCGCGCGGCGCTGATCCGGCTGGAGGAGGCGCTGCGCAGCGCCCATCCGAGGGGCACGCCGCCGGACTGGTCGGAGTTGCGGAAAATGCTGGACAGTTTGCCCACCACGACCGCCTGAAAAGCTGGCATGCAGGAATGACGGATGTGCCCCTTAGCGGGTCAGTCGGGCGCGTTGACGCGAAAGGTCGAGGGGAATGCGGGTTCTGATCGCGGATGCAGGCCGCGATGGGCGCGGCGCCCGTCGTGATGCTGACGGGGATCGCCTCGGCGCAGGTCGCGCGGCAGGCGCTGCAGGCGGGCGCGCGGGGCTTTCTGCCCAAGACGCTGACTGGACGGTCCCTGGCGGACGCGATCCACTTCATCGTCGCGGGCGGGGTCTTCGCCCCCTACGACCTTATGGCCGCCGAGGAGCCAAAGGCCTCGGGCCCGCTGACCCGGCGCGAGAATCAGGTCCTGTCCGGCCTGTGCCAAGGCAAGTCCAACAAGAAGATCGCGCAGGACCTGGACCTGCAGGAGGTCACGGTCAAGCTGCACGTCAAGACGCTGTGCCGCAAGCTGGGCGCGCGCAACCGGACCCATGCGGCGATGATCGCGCTGGACCGCGCCCTCATCGCCTGAACCCGCGTCGCGGCCCCACCCGGTTGTGGCCCCCGCCCGCGCCCGCTAAGGTGGCGCGACGCCCGAGGGACCGATGACCGACACCAAGCCCGCCTATCAGGTTCTGGCCCGGAAGTACCGGCCCGAGACCTTCGCCGACCTGGTTGGCCAGGACGCGATGGTCCGCACCCTGAAGAACGCCTTCGCCGCCGACCGGATCGCGCAGGCCTTCATCATGACCGGCATCCGCGGCACCGGAAAGACCACGACCGCGCGCATCATCGCCAAGGGCATGAACTGCATCGGCCCGGACGGCCAGGGCGGCCCCACCACCGAACCCTGCGGCATCTGCGAGCATTGCGTGGCCATCGCCGAGGGTCGCCATGTGGACGTGATGGAGATGGACGCGGCATCGCGCACCGGCGTGGGCGACATCCGCGAGATCATCGAATCGGTGCATTACCGGGCGGCATCCGCGCGCTACAAGATCTACATCATCGACGAGATCCACATGCTGTCCACCAGCGCGTTCAACGCGCTGCTGAAGACGCTGGAGGAGCCGCCCCCGCATGTGAAGTTCATCTTCGCCACGACCGAGATCCGCAAGGTTCCGGTCACCGTCCTGTCGCGCTGCCAGCGGTTCGACCTGCGCCGGATCGAGCCCGAGGTGATGATCGCCCTGCTGCGGCGCATCGCCACGGCCGAGGGCGCGTCCATCGCAGACGATGCGCTGGCGCTGATCACGCGGGCGGCGGAAGGCTCGGCCCGTGACGCGACCAGCCTTCTGGACCAGGCGATCAGCCACGGGGCGGGCGGCGCGGAGACCGGCGCCGACCAGGTGCGCGCCATGCTGGGCCTGGCCGACCGGGGGCGGGTCATCGACCTGTTCGAGATGGTGATGCGGGGCGACGCGGCCGCGGCCCTGACCGAGCTTCAGGGACAGTATGCCGACGGCGCCGATCCGGTCGCCGTGCTGCGCGACATGGCCGAGATCACGCATTGGATTTCGGTCGTGAAGATCACGCCGGACGCGCTGGAGGACCCGACGATCGCGCCGGACGAACGGGCGCGCGGCAAGGATCTGGCCGACCGCCTGCCGATGCGGGTCATGTCGCGCATGTGGCAGCTGCTGCTCAAGGCGCTGGAGGAGGTCTCGGCCGCGCCCAACGCGATGATGGCGGCCGAGATGGCGGTGATCCGCCTGACCCATGTGGCCGACCTGCCCGACCCCGAGACGCTGATCCGCCGCGTCCAGCAGGCGCAGGCCGCAGGCGAGTTCGCCCGCGGACCTGCGGTGGCGGGCACGCAGGCCGGCCAAGCCCCGCAGGCGATGCGCCGCGCCCGCGCCGCGACGGCGGTCCGGGCGCACGGCTCCGCGGCGCAGGCCCTGGCCGTGGCGCCCGAGCTGGTCGAGGGCTTTCCCGATTTCGCGTCGGTCGTCGAGCTGATCGCGCGCATGCGCGACATGACGCTTCTGGTGCTGGTCGAGCGGCACGTCGCGCTGGTGCGCTACAGCCCCGGCCGGATCGAGTTCCAGCCCCGCGGCAACGCGCCTGCCGATCTGGCGCAGCGTCTGGCCGAGCGGTTGCGCGGCTGGACCGGCGGCCAGCGTTGGGCCGTGACCGTAACGAACGAGGACGGCGCCCCGACCATCGCGCAGCTGCGCGAGGCCGAGGAGCGGGCCGCCCGCGACCGCGCGATGGCGCTGCCCATCGTGCAGCAGGTTCTGGCGGCCTTTCCCGGCGCGACGCTGACCGGCGTCCGGCGCCTGGACCCGCAGGCCGCCGAGATCGAGGCCGATGGCGCCGACGACCCGCACGGCCAGACCGCAGGCCCCGTGGCCGAGGTCGAGGAATGGGACCCCTTCGAGGATGAGGACTGAGCGATGATCAAGGGATTGGGCGGCTTTGGCGACATGGCCAAGATGATGAAGGCCGCTAAGGACATGCAGGACAAGATGGGCCAGATGCAGGAGGAGATGGCCCGCATCACCGTGACCGGGGAATCCGGCGCGGGCCTGGTACGCGCGACCTGCACCGCCAAGGGAGAGCTGACCGCGCTGGAGATCGACCCGTCGATCTTCGTGCCGTCCGAGAAGGAGGTGGTCGAGGACCTGATCCTGGCCGCGATCAAGGAGGCGCAGCGCGCCGCCGAGGAGCGGATGCAGTCCGAAATGGCCCGCATGACCGAGGGTCTGGGCCTGCCCCCCGGCATGAAGCTGCCCTTCTGACGCCCATGGAGCAGGGCGGCGACGACATCCAGGCGCTGATCGCGCTGATGGGCCGGCTGCCCGGGCTGGGCCCGCGATCGGCCCGGCGCATCGTGCTGCAGCTGGTGCGTCGCCGCAGCCAGCAGATGGCGCCCCTGGCCGCCCTGATGGAGCGCGTGGCGCAGACCGCACGCGAATGCGTGGTCTGCGGCAACATCACCGACCGCGAGGCCTGCGCGATCTGCACCGATCCGGCCCGCGCCACCGGAGAGATCTGCGTGGTGCAGGACGTGGCCGATCTCTGGGCGCTGGAACGGGGCCGGGCGTTTCGCGGCCGCTATCACGTTCTGGGCGGGACGCTCTCGGCGCTGGACGAGGTCGGCCCCGACGATCTGCGCATCCCCGTCCTGCTGGCCCGCATCCAGGAGGAGGCCATCGGAGAGGTCATCCTGGCGCTGAACGCCACCGTGGACGGGCAGACGACCGCGCACTATATCGCCGATGCGCTGGAGGGATCGGGCGTGACCGTGACCGGCCTCGCCCAGGGCGTGCCGATCGGTGGCGAACTGGACTATCTCGACGACGGAACCATCACCGCGGCCCTGCGTGCGCGCCGCAGGCTGTGACCGCAAAAAGGCCGCGTCGGGTGACGCGGCCTTTCCATCGGATGGCGGGCGGCCGGGGGGTCCGGGGGGCTGGCCCCCCGGCCGTCGCGGGACGCAGCCTTCAGGAGGCCAGCTTGCCCACCGCGGCGCTCTTGGCGATCTCGATCCGGCGCGGCTTCAGCGCCTCCGGGATCTCGCGGACCAAGTCGATGTGCAGCATGCCGTCGGCATGGCTGGCGCCATCGACGCGGACATGGTCGGCCAAAGCGAACTTGCGCTCGAAGGCGCGGGTCGCGATGCCGCGATGCAGGTAGGTGCGGCCGTCATCCTCGGTCTCGGGCTTGCGGGCCGAGACGATCACCGCGCCATCACGAACCTCGACATTGAGATCATCTGCCGCGAAGCCGGCCACGGCGATCGAGATGCGATAGGCATCCTCGCCGGTCTTCTCGATGTTGTAGGGCGGATAGGTCGTCGTCGCCACGTCGGCGGACAGGGCCCGGTCCATCACGTCTGCCAGACGGTCGAAACCGACGGAGGCACGATAGAGGGGGGTCAGGTCGAAATTACGCATGGGTCACATCCTGTTCAAAGCGATGTCGATGTCGCCCCCCGAAACCGGGCGGGCTGGAAAACCGACGCCGTCATGGCCGCCGGTTTCCTGAATCTAGGCCGCCCGAACCGCGTTTCAAGACCCCAATGCGGCCGGTTTCGGCCCGCCCGTGGCCCAGTCCAGCAGTTCGACCGTATGCACCACCGGCACCCGCGTGCCGCCGCCGATCTGCATCATGCAGCCGATGTTCCCCGCCGCGATCACCTCGGGCGCGATGGCCTCCAGCGTCTCGACCTTGCGCGCCTTCAGCTCGGACGACAGCTCGGGCTGCAGCAGGTTGTAGGTGCCTGCCGATCCGCAGCACAGATGCGGGTTAGCGGGCTCCAGCACGGTGAAGCCCATGCCCGACAGCAAGTCCTTGGGCGCCGCCTTGATCTGCTGGCCGTGCTGCAGCGAGCAGGCGGAATGATAGGCGACGCGCATCCCCTGCCCCTGATCGCCCGACCGCGCGGGCAGGCCCAGGCCCAGCAGGAACTCGGTCACGTCGCGGGCCAAGCCCGCCACGCGCCGCGCGTCGGCCTCCATCGGGTCGCCCTTGAACAGGTGGCCGTAATCCTTGATCGTCGTCCCGCAGCCCGAGGTGTTGATGATCACCGCGTCCAGCGCGCCCCCCTCTTCGGCCGCAAGCAGGCGGCGGATGCTGTCGCGGGCCCGCGCCTTGCCGTCGGCCTCCTGCCCCATATGCAGGGTCAGCGCGCCGCAGCAGCCGAAATCCTGCGGGATCACGACCTCCACGCCCGCGCGCTGCAGCAGGCGGATGGTGGCGTCGTTGATGTCGGTGTTCAGCGCCCGCTGCGCGCAGCCGACCATCAGCGCGACCCGCGCGCGGCGGGTGCCTTGGGCCGGGAAGGTCTGACCGACGTCGTTGCGGCTGGCCGCAGGGATGGACTTCGGCGCCATGTCCAGCATCGCGCGCAGGCGCCGGTCGGGCATCAACCCCTTGAAGGGCCGCGCGATCCGCGCGCCCATCAGCGCCAGCCGGAACCGGCCCGGATGCGGCAGCACGAATGTCAGCACCCAACGCAGCAGGCGGTCCATGACCGGGCGGCGATAGGTCTCCTCGATATGCTCGCGGGCATGTTCCAGCAGATGCGCGTAATGCACGCCCGAGGGACAGGTCGTCATGCAGGAGAGGCAGCCCAGGCAGCGGTCGATATGCTTGACGGTCTTCTCATCCGCGGGACGGCCGGATTCCAGCATCTCCTTGATCAGGTAGATGCGGCCGCGGGGGCTGTCCAGCTCATCCCCCAGCACCTGATATGTCGGGCAGGTCGCCGTGCAGAAGCCGCAATGCACGCAGGTCCGCAGCACCTTGTTCGACCGGGCGGTCATCGGATCGGACAGCTGTTCAGGCGAGAAATGGGTCTGCATCAGTCCTGACTTCCAAAAAGGCCGCGCGGGTCGAAGCGCGCCCGCAACTCGCGCTCCAGCCGGGCGGTCAGCGCGTCGGGGGCGGGCAGGATCGCGGGCGCCCCGGCGATCCGCCGGGCATGGCCCGAGAAGGCGGGCAGATCCGGCGCCTGCCCCTTCGGCATCGCGACATGGATCAGCGCGCCGCCCCAATCCAGCGACAGCGGGTCGGGCAGGTGGGCAAGCAGCGCGGGCGCCTCGCTTGGCCGGCAGATGATGCGCCAGGTGTCGAGGGCGGGATCGTGGATATTTGCGTGAAGAAGACCCCAGGCATCCGGATCGCCCTCGGTCACCGTGCCGAAGGCCTGCAGGCGCGCGGTCAGGTCGGCCGCGCGGGCCTTGACCGAATTGGCCAGCCCCTCCAGCCGGATCAACGCGCCCTGGCCGGGCCGCCAGGCCGCGCCCGAGACGTCGAAGGGCCCGCCAAGCGCGCTGGACAGCGCCGGGATGGCCGCCGCCGCGTCCAGCTCCGCCAGCGCCAGCGTCGCGGTCGCGGGTGGGATCGGGGCGGTGCGGAAGCTGATCTCGGTCAGCGCGCCCAGGGTGCCGCGACTGCCCGCCATGAGCTTGACCAAGTCATAGCCGGTGACGTTCTTCATCACCCGCCCGCCATTGCTGACGACCTGTCCCTGCCCGTCGACGAAGCGCACCCCGATCATCGCGTCGCGCGCGGCCCCGGCCTGCACGCGGCGCGGGCCGCTGGCATTGGTCGCGGCCACGCCGCCGATGGTGGAACCGGGGGCGCCCGACGGCTCGAAGCCCAGCATCTGTCCTTCGGCGGCCAGGATGTCCTGCACCGCGCTGAGGGGCGTGCCCGCGCGCACCACCAGGGTCAGCGCCTCGGGCTCGTAGAGCGTCACGCCGGTCAGGGCGGTCATGTCCAGCCGCGCGCCCTGCCCCGCACCGGGCCAGTGGCGCGTGGCGCCGCCGGTCACGGACAAAGGTTCGCGGGCATCGCGGATGATCTGCGCAAGCTGCGCCTCGGTCTCAGGCCGCATCGGCGGGCCGGTTCAGGCGGCGGTCGCGCCGGGGGGCGCTGACATCCAGCGGAAAGACCTTGGCGGCATTCAGCAGCCAATGCGGGTCGAAGGCGTCCTTGACCAGCATCTGCGCCTCAAGATCCGCAGGGGCGAACTGTTCGCTCATCAGGTCGCGCTTTTCGATGCCCACGCCATGCTCTCCGGTCAGGCAGCCGCCGACCTTGACGCAGAGGCGCAGGATGTCGGCGCCGAAGGCCTCAGCCAGGTCCAGGTCGCCCGGCTTGTTGGCATCATAGATGATCAGCGGGTGCATGTTGCCGTCGCCCGCATGGAACACGTTCGACACGGCCAAGCCGTATTGCCGCGACAGATCGCCGATGCCCGCCAGGACCGTGGGCAGGGCCGTGACCGGGATGGTGCCGTCCAGGCAGATGTAGTCGCCCATGCTGCCCATCGCGCCGAAGGCCGATTTCCGGCCCTTCCAGATGCGGGCGGATTCGTCGTCCGACCGGCTCTCGCGGAACTCGACCGGGTCGAAGGTCATCGCGATCTCGCGGATCAGGGCGAACTGCTCGGCGATCTCGGGGGGCGTGCCCTCGACCTCGACGATCAGCAGCGCCTCGCAGTCGGGATAGCCCGCGCCCGAGAATTCCTCGGTGGCCTTGATGCAGGGCGCGTCCATGAACTCGATCGCAACGGGGATGATGCCCGCGCGGATGATCGCGGCGACGCAGGCGCCCGCCGTCTCGGCCGCGTCGAAGCCGATCAGCGCGGGGCGCGCGCCGGCGGGCCTGGGCAGGATGCGCAGCGTCGCCTCGGTCACGATGCCCAGTTGGCCCTCGGACCCGCAGACGACACCCAGAAGATCAAGCCCCGGCCCCTCGCCCATCGGGCCGCCCAAGCGCACGACCGACCCGTCCATCAGCACGACCGTGACGCCCAGCAGGTTGTTGGTGGTGACCCCGTATTTCAGGCAATGCGCGCCGCCCGAATTCATCGCGATGTTGCCACCTATGGCGCAGGCCAGCTGGCTGGACGGATCGGGCGCATAGAAGAAGCCCAAGCCGTCCACCGCGCCCGAGACAGACAGGTTCGTGCGCCCCGCCTGCACCCGGATCAGCCGGTCCTCGGGGGCGATCTCCAGAACCTCGGTCATGCGCGACAGGCCGATGACGACCGCGTCCGCGGTGGGCATGGAGCCGCCCGCCAGGCTGGTCCCCGCGCCGCGCGGCACAACCGGCACGCGCAGGTCGTGGCACAGGCGCAGCAGGCGCGACACCTCGTCCGTGCTGCGCGGCAGCACCACGGCCAGCGGCGCGCAGCGATAGGCCGACAGCGCGTCGCATTCATAGGCCCGCGTCTCGGCCGGGTCGTCGATGACCGCGCCGGGCAGGGCCGCCCTCAGCGCGTCGGTGATCGCCTGCCTGCGCGACAGGACCGTCGCGTCGGGTGGGGGCATCTGCATCATGGCCGGTTTTCCTCCCTGCCGTGTCTTTTGCACGATAGGCAGCCCGTCGGGGGGTTTCAAGCCGAAGGCGGCGGCCCTAATGTCGCGTCATGACCCTGACGGCCGACATTCTCGACTCTTCCGTGGCGCTGGCCGACCTGGCGGCGCTGATGCTTCTGTTCGCGGCCTGGCTGGGCATCGGCTGGATCATCGAGCGTCCGCCCGCGGGACGGCCTTCGGTCTCGGTGCTGATGATCCGCTTTCGCCGGGAATGGATGCGCCATTTCGTCAGCCGCGAGCCGCGCATCTTCGACGGCAACATCCTGGCCAGCCTGCGCGAGGGCACGGCCTTCTTCGCCAGCGCCTGCATGATCGCCACGGGCGGCCTGCTGGCGCTGATCGGCAATGGCGAACGGGTCCGCGCCATCGCCAGCGGCCTGGAGCTGAACCCGGCCGAGACCGGGTGGGAGCTGCGCCTGCTGGTGCCGATGTTCTTCGTGGTGAACGCCTTCCTGAAATTCGTGTGGGCGCACCGGCTGTTTGGTTACTGCGCCGTGATGATGGCGGCGGTCCCGAACCGCCATGACGACCCCGAGGCGATGGAGCGCGCCATGCAGGCGGCCGACCTGAACATCACCGCCGCGCGCAGCTTTAACGCGGGGCTGCGCAGCGTCTATTTCGCGCTGGCGGCGCTGTGCTGGCTGACCGGGGCCTGGACGCTGCTTCTGGGCACGGCGGTCGTGCTGTGGGTGACGTGGCGGCGCGAGTTCGCCTCGACCTCGCGGCAGGTCATTCTGCGGGCGCTGCCGCCACCCGTGCTCTCCGGTCCTGCCGGATCGCGATTGTCAGAACGACGGCCCCCGCAGCCGTAAGCGCGACGCCCACCAGCCCCGGCGCGCGCCAGCCCCAGCCCGCCGCCAGCGCCAGCCCGGCCAGGAACGGCCCAAGCGCGTTGGCGGCGTTGAAGGCCGCGTGGTTCATGGCCGCGGCCATGTTCTGCGCGGACCCCGCCACGTCCATCAGCCGCGTCTGCAGCGGAATGACCAGCCCGGCCCCGGCCGCGATGAGGAAGGACGAGAGCACCATCAGCGGCCAGTTCCCCACGACCAGCGCCGCAAAGGCCTGCGTCGCCGCCATGGCCGCGAGGCTGGCATAGGCGGCGCGGTCGATGCCCAGGATCTCGGTCAGGCGCCCCGCGCCCCAGGTGCCCAGGGTCCCGCCCAGGCCGAACACCGCCAGCGTCAGCGGGATGACCCAGCCCGGCGCCGCGGTCGTGGCCAGGATCGCCGCCGTCAGGAAGGCATAGACCGCGAACAGCCCGCCAAAGCCGATGGCCCCCACGGCCAGCACCCAGAGCACGCGCGGATTGCGCAGCGCCGCCAGCTCGTCCCAGGGGCGCGCGTCGGGGTTGCCGCCCACCCGCGGCGCCACGCGCAGGATCAGCCAGGCCGAGAGCAGCGCGATGACGCCGGGCAGCGCAAAGCCCCACCGCCAGCCGATGCTCTGCCCCATCCAGCCCGCCAGCGGCACGCCCACGATATTGGCGACGGTCAGGCCCAGCAGCACCCGCGCCGCCCCCCGCGCCCGCTGGCCCGCGGGCAGCGCATCGGCGGCATAGAGCATCGCCACGCCCAGGAACCCGCCATGCGGCAGGCCCGCCAGGAACCGCGTCCCCGTCAGCGCCGCCAGCCCCGGCATGACCGCCGCCGCCAGGTTCATCACGCCATAGAACGCCATCAGCGCCGCCAGGAACCGCCGCCGCGGCAGCCGCGCGCCCAGCATGGCGGTCAGCGGCGCGCCGACCACGACGCCCATCGCATAGGCGCTGATGACATGGCCCGCCTGCGGTTCGGTCAGCGACAGGTCGGCGGCGAAATAGGGCAGAAGGCCCATCGCCGCGAATTCGGAGGTTCCGATGGCAAAGGCGCCAAGGGCCAGCGCCAGGATGGCGGCGCGGAAATCGGGGGTCGCGGTCATGGCACGGTCCTGCGGCACGGGTCGGGGGTCGCGGCCCTCACATCAGCTTGCGGCGGGCTTGGCAAGCCCCCGGGGCGTCAGGACAGCCTTGCAGCTTGTGCAAGGCGCCCGTCAGATCCAGCCCTGCCGCAGCGCGACCCAGATGGACAGCGCCCCCACCATCAGCAGCGCAAAGGCCACGGATGCGGCGATGCTGACCGCCCTGCCTCGCAGGCGCGCGGCCCCGCCCAGGGGGCGCAGATGCGCGCTCAGCGCGGCATGGTCGCGCGACAGGCGGTCCAGCGGCAGCTGGCGGGCGACGCGGGGCTGGCGGGACAGGCGCTGCGCCTCGGCCAGGCGGGCGGCGCGGCGGCGCAGTCGCGCCGGCAGCGCGCCGCCGCGACGGCGCAGCATCAACTCCAGGTCCGGACGCTCACCCCGCCGGGCACCGCCGAAGCGGGACGCGATCAGGTCGGCGATCTCGTCGGCCATGACGGGGATGTCTTCGAAGCTGTGAGCCTTGCGCATCATGGCGGCACGATAGACGGGATGGTTCCCGCGCGCCAGACGCCGTAAGCTGCCCGGATGAAACTGAATCACACCCTTTCCGGCCCCGAGGGCGACCTGCCGGTGCTGCTGGTCCACGGCCTGTTCGGCCAGGGCCGCAACCTGGGCGCGCAGGCGCGCCGGCTGGCCCAAACCCGCCGCGTGGCCACCGTCGATCTGCGCAACCACGGCGACAGCCCGCATGACGCGCGCGCCGATTACCCGGCCTTGGCCGAGGACCTGGCCCAGCTGATCGCGGACCTGGGCGGTCGCGTCGATCTGGTGGGCCATTCGATGGGCGGCAAGGCGGCGATGCTGCTGGCGCTGACCCGGCCCGCGCTGGTGCGGCGGCTGGTCGTCATGGACATCGCGCCCCTGCCCTATCGTCACGATCAGGCCGTGCATATCGACGCGATGGAATCGCTGGACCTGACCGGGCTCGAGCGGCGCTCCCAGGCCGACGCGGCGCTGGCCGGGCGGGTGCCCGATGCGGGCGTGCGCGCCTTCCTGCTGCAGAACCTGGACCTCAAGGCGCGCCCGCCCACCTGGCGGCTGAACCTGACCGCGCTGCGCGCCGCGATGCCGCAGATCGTGGGCTGGCCCGAGGATGCGCCCAAGGCCCGCTTCGACGGCCCCGTCATGGCGCTGCGCGGCGCACGGTCCGATTACGTCGACGCTGCCGGAGAGGCCGAGCTGAGGGCGCATTTCCCGCAGGTCCGCATCGTGACGCTGAAGGATGCCGGGCACTGGCTGCATGCCGATGCGCCCGAGGCCGTGGCCGAGACGCTGGCGGCCTTCCTGGCCTGACGCGCCTCAGCCCTGGGGGCAGTCCAACGCGACCAGCGCCACGGCGGAATCCGTCCCGCCCTGCGGGCGCAGGCTGCCCGGAACCGCCGTGCAGCCGCTGGCGCGGGACGCGGCCTCCAGCATGGCGGCCCGGACGCGGGGCCGGTCGGCGCGGCGGGCGCGGTCCAGACGGATCACCTGCGCCTCGTCGCCGCGCAGATAGACGGCCATGCGAATGCCGCCCGCGGTCACGTCATGGCGCGGCAGGCCCAGCCAACCCGGCTGCGGCGTCGCACATCCGGCCAGGGCCAGGATCAGGGCAAGGGGCGCCGCGCGACAGGCAGGCGTCACTCCGCGTCCCCGCGGCGCTGTTCCTCCAGCCGGTCGGCCAGGGATTCGGCGCGGGCGGCCAGTTCGGCCATCGCCTCGCGCAGGTCGGCCGGAATGACCGGGACCTCGACGCGGGGCGGGTTCTGCTGAAGGCGGGTGACGTGACGCTCGGCCTTCTCGGCGCGCTCCTCCAGCGTGGCGAAGCGGTCGGCCAGCATCAGCCCCGCCAGCAGCAGCAGGCGCGGCTCGGGGACACGGCCCGCCTGCTCCAGGATCTGGCGGGCCTCGCCGTCCAGGATCTGCGCGGCGCGCGCCAGCAGGCGCTCCTCGCCGTCGGCGGCGCCGACGCGGTATTCCTTGTGTCCGATGGTGAATTCGACCTCGGCCATGTCAGCGTTCCTCGTCGGATGGGGCGGATGCGGGCTCCAGGATCGCGGGTTCGTCCGCCAGCAGCCGCTCCAGTTCGGTCATGATCTCGCTCATCTGCGCCATCTCGGCGGCGCGGGCCGCGCGCAGCGCGTCCAACTCGGCCTCCAGCGCGGCCATCTGTTCGTCGGGTCCGATGCCGCCGGTCTCCTGCGCTTCCATCAGGTCGCGATTGGCCGCGATCAGCACGTCGTTGGCGCGCGCCAGCGCGGCCGCCTGTTCGGTCGCGGCGTCCAAGCGCGCCTGCAGCCCGCTGAGATCCGCGCTGTCGGCGGTGGCGTCTGAGGCATCGCCGGGCTCATCGGCCAGCCGGGCCAGCGCCTCGTCGCGCTGCCGCGTCAGCTCCGCGATCACGCCCGTGTCGGCGCGGCCCGGAAGGCCCGCGTCCAGCAGCTGGTCCATCCGGTCAAGCGCGGCGCTGAGGCGGCGTTCGCTGGCTGTGATGTCGCTCATCGGCGCGGGTCCTTCGCTGTGCTGTCGGTCCGTTTTCGCATCGCGGGCCGGCTCATGCAAGAACGGGCGGGAAAACCCGCCCATTCCCCTGTCTTGCAGGTCGCGTCCCCGTCAGCGCAGTTCGCGCCGCTCGGCCATCAGCCCCTTGACCAGCGCGAAGGACGCGCCCAGCAGGACGATGGCGAAGGGGAAGCCCGTCGACACCGCCATGGCCTGCAGCGCGATCAGCCCTCCGCCCATCATCAGGGCGATGGCGACCGCGCCCTCGATCGCGACCCAGAAGATGCGCTGCGCGATGGGGGCGTTGATCTTGCCGCCCGCGGCGATGGTGTCGATGACCAGCGATCCGCTGTCCGAGGAGGTCACGAAGAACACGATGACCAGCACGATGCCCACCAGCGAGGTGATCGAGGCCAGCGGAAGCTGGGCCAACATCTCGAACAGCTCCAGCTCCAGCGGCGCATCCAGGATGCCCGAGAAGCCCGCGACCGTCATGTCGATCGCCGTGCCGCCCAGCGCCGTCATCCACAGCACCGAGATCAGCGAGGGCACGATCAGCACCGCGATCAGGAACTGCCGCACGCTGCGGCCGCGGCTGACGCGCGCGATGAACATGCCGACGAAGGGCGACCAGCTGATCCACCAGGCCCAGTAGAACGCCGTCCAGCCGTGGCGGAAGTTGTCGTCGTCGCGCCCGAACGGGTTCGACAGCGGCACCAGCTCGGTCGCATAGGCGCCTAGGTTGCTGAAGAAGTCCGTCAGGATGACCAGCGTCGGCCCCAGCGCGATCACGAAGACCAGAAGCAGCAGCGCCAGCACCATGTTGATCTCGGACAGGCGCTTGACGCCCTTCTCGACGCCAAGGACCACCGAGGCTCCGGCGACCAGCGTGATCAGCACGATCAGCACGACCTTGGTCACGTCGCCATCGGGCAGCCCGAAGAGATGCGTCAGCCCCGCCGATGCCTGTTCGGCCCCCAGCCCCAGCGACGTCGCCAGGCCGAAGATGGTGGCCAGCACCGCCAGGATGTCGATGACATGGCCCGGCCAGCCCCAGATCCGCTCTCCGAAGATCGGGTGGAAGACCGACCGCAGCGTCAGCGGCAGACCCTTGTTGAACGCGAACAGCGCCAGCGACAGCGCCACGACCGCATAGATCGCCCAGGGGTGCAGGCCCCAGTGGAAGATGGTCGCGGCCATCCCGATGCGGCGGGCGGCGTCCGCATCGTCCTCGGCCCCGCCCAGCGGCGCCCAGTCGGTGCGCAGCCCGTCCTCGGTGGTGACGCCGCCCAAGGCGGCCTCGAAATGGCCCAGCGGCTCGCTGACGCCATAGAACATCAGGCCGATGCCCATGCCGGCCGCAAACAGCATCGCGAACCAGCCGGTCAAGCTGAAGTCCGGCGTGGCCTCCGGGCCGCCAAGGCGCACCTTGCCCAGCGGCGAAAGGATCAGCCCCAGGCACAGCAGCACGAAGAGGTTGCCCGCCAGCATGAAGAACCAGTCCAGATTAGCGGTCAGCCCGTCGCGCAGGCTGCCGAAGAACGGCTCCAGCTGCGCGGGAAAGATCAGCGTGACGGCGGTGAACAGCACGACCGCCACGGCCGAGATACCGAAGACCGGGTTGTGGATGTCGAAGGCGAATGGCGCGCGCCCCTCGATGTTGTCCTGACCGATCGTGTAGTCGGTCTCGATGATCTGGGTCGGGCCTTCGGGTTCGGGTAGGGGCTCGACGCCCTCATCCGGGGCGGGTTCGGGGACGCTGCGGTCCGTCTGCGGGGGATAGCGTCCGCTCAGCGCCTCGTGCTGGCGGTTCGGTCCGCCGGGCGTCGCCGGCGGCTTTGGGGGTGTCTGTGACATCTGTCCCTTTCAGATTGCGTCTTGATCGGGTGGCAGGTCCAAGGACCCTTGGCGGAAAACCGCCGCGGAAGGCGTCGTATGTCTCACATTCCGGTGAGAAAAGCCACCGCAGCCCGATTTGTTCCCGCGCAGGGCCAATGGCAGGCACCATCTTGGCGGATCGGACGCGCGCGCCTATAAGGCCGCCTGACAGGAAGGACATCCCATGCGCCAGGCGACCATCACCCGCAAGACCTCGGAAACCGCGATCGAGGTGACGCTGAACCTCGACGGCACCGGGGTCTATGACAACCGGACCGGCGTGGGCTTCTTCGATCACATGCTGGACCAGCTGTCGCGCCATTCGCTGATCGACATGACCATCCGCGCGGATGGCGACCTGCACATCGACGACCACCACACGGTCGAGGATACAGGCATCGCCATCGGCCAGGCCCTGGTCGCGGCACTGAGCGACAAGAAGGGCATCCGCCGTTACGGCAGCTTCCTGCTGGCCATGGACGATTCGCTGGTCCGCGCGGCGCTGGACCTGTCGGCGCGGCCCTATCTGGTCTGGAACGTGGATTTCCCGTCCCAGAAGATCGGCACCTTCGACACCGAACTGGTGCGCGAATTCTTCCAGGCGCTGTCCACGCATGGCGGCATCACGCTGCATGTGGACCGCCTGCACGGGCTGAACAGCCACCACATCGCCGAGGCCGCCTTCAAGGCCGTTGCCCGCGCGCTCCGCGAAGCGGTAGAGCCCGATCCGCGCATGGCGGGCGTGCTGCCCTCGACCAAGGGGGCGCTGTGATGCGGGTCGCGCTGGTCGATTACGACAGCGGCAACCTGCATTCGGCCGAAAAGGCGTTCCAGCTGATGGGCCGCGACGCGGGCGCGGAGGTCGTCGTGACCTCGGACCCCGAAGTCGCCGCCCGCGCCGACCGCATCGTGCTGCCCGGCGACGGGGCCTTCCCCGCCTGCCGCACCGCCCTGGGCGAGGTGGACGGCATGGCCGAGGCGATCCGCGACGCCGTCCTGACCCGCGGCGTGCCCTTCATGGGCATCTGCGTCGGCATGCAGATGCTGGCCACCACCGGCCACGAATACCGCGAGACGCCCGGCCTGGACTGGATCGGCGGAGAGATCCGCGCCATCGCCGCTCCGGGCCTCAAGGTGCCGCATATGGGCTGGAACGATCTGGTCATCGACCGCCCCCACCCCGTGCTGGAGGGGATCGCGACCGGCGATCACGCCTATTTCGTCCACAGCTGGCAGTTCCAGGTGGCCGACCCCGCGCATCTTCTGGCCCATGTCGATTACGGCGGGCCGGTGACGGCGGTGGTCGGACGCGACAACATCGTCGGCACCCAGTTCCACCCCGAGAAATCGCAGGCCGTGGGCCTGCGCCTGATCGCCAACTTCCTGCGCTGGAACCCCTGAGCGGTCACTGGACCTTGGGGCCCGTTTGCGGTCATGTGCCGCAAACGGACAGGAGAGAGTGATGGATGATCTGGAACGCCGCATCGCCGTGGCCCGGGGCGATCAGCCCGCCGACCTGATCCTGCGCGGCGCCCGGGTCTTCGATCTGATCACCGGCACGATGATGACGGGCGACGTGGCGATCTCTGGCGACCGGATCGCAGGCATCGGCGATTACGCCGCCGACCGCATGATCGACGTCACCGGGCTGATCCTGGTGCCGGGCTTCATCGACACGCATCTGCATGTCGAAAGCAGCCTGGTCACGCCCTTCGAATTCGACCGCTGCGTGACGCCCCGCGGCGTCACCACCGCCATCTGCGACCCGCACGAGATCGCCAATGTCATCGGCCTGGACGGCATCCGCTATTTCCAGGCGGCCACCGAGCATCTGCTGATGGACCTGCGGGTGCAGCTGTCCTCCTGCGTGCCGTCCACCGAGATGGAGACATCGGGCGCGCGGATCGAGGCCGGGGATCTGGCGCAGGTGATGGGCCACCCTTCGGCCATCGGGCTGGCCGAGTTCATGAACTATCCCGGCATCATCCATCGCGATCCGGCCGCCATGGCCAAGCTGCGCCTGTTCGCGGGCGGTCATATCGACGGGCATTGCCCGCAGCTGACGGGTCTGGACCTGAACGCCTATGTCGCCGCCGGCATCCGCACCGAGCATGAGGCCACGACCGCCGACGAAGCGCTGGAGAAGCTGCGCAAGGGAATGCGGGTGCTGATCCGCGAAGGGTCCGTCAGCAAGGACCTGGACGCGCTGCAGCCGATCCTGACGGATACGACCAGCCCCTATCTGTGCCTGTGCACCGACGACCGCAACCCGCTGGACATCGGAGAGCATGGGCATCTGGACTACATGATCCGCCGCCTGATCGCGCTTGGCACCGCGCCGCTGGCGGCCTATCGCGCGGCGTCGCTCTCGGCGGCCGAGGCCTTCGGGCTGAAGGATCGCGGACTGATCGCGCCGGGCCTGCGCGCCGACATCGTGGCCATCGACAGCCTGGAGGGGTGCCACGCGCAGCTGGTCCTGACCGGCGGGCGGGTGGTCGATGACGCGGTCTTCGCCGCGCGCGGGACGGTGGCCCCGGTGGGCCGCGCCTCGGTCAAGGCGCCCAGGGTAGGCCCGCAGGATTTCCGCTGCACCGGCAACCGCACGGAGACCCCGGTGATCGGCATCCTGGAAGGCAAGATCATCACCGAACACCTGACCCATGACATCCCGCCGCAGGACGGCGACAAGCGCCCCGACCCCGCGCGCGATCTGTCCCGCATCGCGGTGATCGAACGGCATGGACGCAACGGCAACATCGCCACGGGCTTTGTGCAGGGGTTCGGGCTGGCGCGCGGGGCCATCGCCTCGACCCTGTGCCACGACCATCACAACATCGCCGTGGTGGGCGTCGATTACGCCGACATGGCGCTGGCGGCCAACCGGCTGACCGATCTGGAGGGGGGCTTCGTCGTGGCCTGCGACGGCCGAATCCTGGCCGAGCTGCCCCTGCCCGTCGCGGGGCTGATGAGCCTGGAGCCGTTCGAGACCGTGCGCGACACGCTGATCGCCCTGCGCGAGGCGGCCCGGACCCTGGGAACGACGCTGGAGGAGCCGTTCCTGCAGCTGGCCTTCCTGGCCCTGCCGGTCATTCCCGCGCTGAAGATCACCGATCGCGGCATGGTCGATGTCGCGAAGTTCGAGATCATCGCCCCCTGAGGATCAGCCGCGCACCCGCTCCACATGGGCGATGGCGGCGGCGACGGCATCACTGATGCTCAGGGTGCTGGTGTCCAGCACCACCGCATCGTCGGCGGGGCGCAGGGGCGCGGTCGCGCGCTGGCTGTCGCGCAGGTCGCGTTCGCGCAGCTGGGCCAGCATCTCGGCGGGGTCGGCGCCCAGTTCGGCGGCGCGGCGCGCGGCCCGGATCTCGTCCGAGGCCACGACATAGAGCTTCACCGCCGCATCCGGGCAGATGACCGTGCCGATGTCGCGCCCATCGAGGACCGCGCCCGGCTCCTGCGCGGCGAAGCGATGCTGGAACGCGACCAGCGCCTCGCGCACCTCGGGGATGGCGGCGATGCGGCTGGCGGCTTGCCCCGCCTCGGCGCTGCGTAGGTCGTCGCGCTGCAGATCGGCCGGGGTCAGCGTGCGCGCCGCGGCCACCGGATCGCCTCCCTTGGCGCCGGTCGCGCGATAGAGGAGGCCGGTATCCAGGTGGTGAAACCCGAACTGTTCGGCCAGCGCGCGGGCGATGGTCCCCTTGCCCGATGCGGCCGGTCCGTCGATGGCGATGATGAAGGGCATGGGTCGGGCTCCGGCAACGGGTCTGTCAGCGGTCCCCATGACACATCCGCCCCCGGAAGGTCCAGCATCGCAGGCCGCGCAATCACGAACCCGTAACCTTCTGGCCAGATTGGCCCTTGGCAAAGCCGCCCCGGCGACGTCCTATATGTCTTTAAGCCATGATTTGAGTGCAGACATAGATGTTGACCGGTTTCATCGAACGCCTTCTGGACGCCCGGACCATTCCCGACATTCGCAACACCTTCCTGGAGGCCGTGCAGCAGCTGGGGTTCGACCATGCGGTCTATGCGGCGCGCTTCATGCTGTCGGTGCCGCGCTCGCTGATGGGCGAGAACCCAGTTTTGTTCAGCAACCTGCCGATGGACCTCATCGCCGAGATCAGGATGCTGCCCGCGCTGGAGCGCGACGGCTGGATTGAATGGGCGCTGACCCATGACGGCGACATCGCGGCGCAGGAGCTGCGCGACCAGGGCCGGCCCTCGCCCTCGCTCGCGCTGGCCGAGCGGCACGGGCTGGCGCAGGCGCAGATCCTCAGCCTGCGGGACAAGGTGCTGAACACGGCGGGCGCGGTGATCGTCATCCCCTTCCAGGGGGCCGATCACGCGGACCTGCGCGACCGATGGCAGCGCACGGGACGCGAGGTTCGGGTCCTGGCCTGGGTGCTGCACATGCGCATGGCCACGATGCAGCGCCACCCCCACGGCGCCGTGCTGACCCTGCGTCAGCGCGAAGTGCTGGGATGGCGCTCGGCCGGCAAGACCGTGGCCGAGATCGCGACGATCCTGGGCATCACTTCCGCCACGGTGGAAAAGCACATGCGCCTGGCGCGCGAGGCCCTGGGGGTCGAGACGACGCCCCAGGCCGTGCTGAAGGCCCATGTCACGCATCAGCTGTTTCAGCCCGCGCGCGCGACGCGGGCCCTGCCGGGCGCGCGCGGCACGGGACGCGACCGGAACGCGGCGCCGAGGTAGGGTTTCCCACCGTTTCCTTCGGCCCGCGTTTCGCGTCACATCATCCCGTTCCGTGAGGTGGCACCTTGGTGCCAGGAACAGGCGATGTCCGGCCTCGTTGCCTTGGCCGGGCATCGTCCCCCCAAACGACAGATGCCGACCCCTGGGGGCCGGCATCCGCAGATCAGATCGAAAAAGGACGGATCAGGCGCCGCTGAGGGTCTTGGCGACCTCGGCCGCGAAATCCTCTTCCTTCTTCTCGATGCCCTCGCCGACCATCACGCGGGCATAGCCGGTGATCTCGACGCCGGATTCCTTGGCGGCCTGCCCGACCGTCAGGTCGGGGTTCATCACGAAGGCCTGGCCCAGCAGGGTGTTCTCGGCCACGAACTTCTTCATCCGGCCCGGGATGATGTTGTTCTGGATGACGGCCTCGGGCTTCGGCTTGTCGGAGGAGGCGTTCTCCTCCAGCGCCTTGGCGGTCTGCACCTGCAGCTCGCGCTCCAGCACGGCCGGGTCCAGCGTCGCCTCGGACAGCGAGACGGGGCTGGTCGCGGCGATGTGCATCGCGAACTGCTTGCCCACGGTCTGCGCCTTGTCGGCCGGACCCGACAGCGCGACCAGCACGCCGATCTTGCCCAGGCCCTCGGCCGCGGCGTTGTGCACGTAGGAGACGACGGTCTCGCCTTCCAGGACCTGCACGCGGCGCAGGGTCAGGTTCTCGCCGATGCGGGCGATGGCGCCGGTGACGACGTCGGCGACGGGCTTGCCGTCCAGCTCGGCGGTCTTCAGCGCCTCGACATCGTCCGAACCCTTCAGCGCCACGGCGGTGATGTCACGGACCAGCTGCTGGAAGTCGGCGTTCTTGGCGACGAAGTCGGTCTCGGAGTTGATCTCCACGGCGACGCCGCGGCCACCCTCGACCTGCACGCCCACCAGACCTTCGGCCGCGACGCGGTCGGCCTTCTTGGCGGCCTTCGCCAGGCCCTTGGTGCGCAGCCAGTCGATGGCGGCTTCCATGTTGCCGTCGTTCTCGGTCAGGGCCTTCTTGGCGTCCATCATGCCTGCGCCGGTGGTCTCGCGCAGTTCCTTCACCATCGCTGCGGTGATTGCCATATCCGTCTCCTATCTGTTCAACGCGTCAGGCGGGGCATATCCCCGCCTGACGACAATTCCGTGAAATCGTTGATCCGGACGGATCAGGCCTCGGCGGGCGCCTCGGCCTCGTCCAGCAGCTCCTCGGGGGCCTCGGCCAGCGAGCCCAGATCGACGCCGGCGGCGCCCATCTGCGCGGACATGCCGTCCAGAGCCGCACGGCTGACCAGGTCGCAATAGAGCGAGATGGCGCGGGCCGCGTCGTCATTGCCCGGGATGATGTAGTCGATGCCATCGGGCGAGCAGTTGGTGTCGACCACGGCCACGACCGGGATGCCCAGCTTCTTGGCTTCCAGGATGGCCAGGTCTTCCTTGTTCACGTCGATGACGAACAGCAGGTCGGGAAGGCCGCCCATGTCGCGGATGCCGCCCAGCGAGGCTTGCAGTTTGGTCTGCTCGCGCTCCAGCTGCAGGCGCTCTTTCTTGGTCAGGCCCTCGGCGCCGCCGGCCATGGTCTCGTCGATCGCCTTCAGGCGGTTGATCGACTGGCTGACGGTCTTCCAGTTGGTCAGCGTGCCGCCCAGCCAGCGGTGGTTCATGTAGAACTGCGCGGACTTCTCGGCGGCTTCGGCGATGGCCTTCTGGGCCTGGCGCTTGGTGCCGACGAACAGCACGCGGCCGCCCTTGGCGACGGTGTCGCGGACGACGGTCAGGGCGGCGTCCAGCATCGGCACGGTCTGGGTCAGGTCCAGGATGTGGATGCCGTTGCGCTCGCCATAGATGAACTCACCCATGCGGGGGTTCCAGCGCTGCGTCTGGTGGCCATAGTGAACGCCAGCTTCAAGCAGCTGACGCATGGAGAAATCGGGAAGCGCCATAACGTGTTCCTTTCCGGTTTGCGCCTTGGCAGGGGATCTCAGGGCGGATGCCCCAACCGGTGGACCGTCGCGGCTATGTCCCGCGGGGCCCGCCCCTGCCTGTGAAGTGTGCGCGCCATAGCCGGTGCCCCGCCCGGATGCAAGCGGATTCGCGGGCCGCGGCTGTTGCCCTGTTGCCGATAGCGGTAACACAGATGGTGGCGCGGTGCCGCTTTCCCTTGCATCGGGCGCATCCGGGGTTCAGGTTCGGGGCGATTTTTCCCTGTCCCGAAGGTGCGCCATGACCCCCCAAGATCAGTCCCGGCAGACGAAAGCCCTGTGCCAGTTGGCCCCGGTCATCCCGGTCATCGTCATCAAGGACGCAGCCCATGCCGAGGGGCTGGCCCGCGCGCTGGTCGCGGGAGGCCTGCCGGTGCTGGAGGTGACGCTGCGCTCGGACGCGGCGCTGGACGCGATCCGCGCCATGAGCGGCGTCGCGGGCGGCCATGTCGGCGCGGGCACCGTGCTGACCCCGGATGACGCAAAACGCGCCAAGGATGCGGGCGCGAGCTTCGCGGTCTCTCCCGGCCTGACCGACCGGCTGATCGCGGCCTGCGAGGATCTGGCCCTGCCGCTGCTGCCCGGCGCCGTCACCGCCTCCGAGGTCATGCGCGCCGCCGATGCGGGCTTTGACATGCTGAAGTTCTTCCCGGCCGAGGCGGTGGGCGGCGCGCCCGCGCTGAAATCGCTGGCAGGCCCCCTGCCCCGCATCAACTTCTGCCCCACGGGCGGCGTGACACCCCAGAACGCGGGCAGCTATCTGTCCCTGCCCAACGTGGTCTGCGTCGGCGGCAGCTGGATCGTGACCGATGCCGACATGGCCGCCGGCAACTGGCAGGCGATCGAGGATCGCGCCCGCACCGCCGCCGCCCTGCGCGGCTGACCATGGACCTGGCGCGCGCCCGCAGGAACGTCGCGGTCCTGGTGCTGGCCCAGGCGATCCTGGGCGCGCAGATGTCGGTCATCTTCATCGTGGGCGGGCTGGCGGGACAGATCCTGTCGCCGCATCCCTGCCTCGTGACGCTGCCGCTGTCGATGATCATCCTGGGCTCGACCCTGTCGGCGCGGCCCCTGGCGCGCTTCATGCAGGCGCGCGGGCGGCAGGCGGGGTTCCTGCTGGCGGTGGCGGCGGGGGCCATGGGCGCGGCCATCGCGGCGGCGGGGCTGTGGCTGGGCTCCTTCGAGCTGTTCATGGTCGGCTCGACCCTGACCGGCATCTACATGTCGGCGCAGGGCTTCTACCGCTTCGCCGCCACTGACACCGCGCCCGAGGATTACGCCCCCAAGGCCATCAGCCTGGTCATGGCCGGGGGCCTGGCCGCCGCCATCATCGGGCCTGCGCTGGTGCGCCTGACCAGCGACCTGACCGCGGTGCCGTTCCTTGCGACCTATCTGGCGGTGATCGGCCTGAACCTGGCCGGACCGCTGCTGTTCGCCTTCCTGGACATCCCCAAACCGCCCGCGCTGGTGGCGGGCGCATCCACCGGGCGCCCGATGGGGCAGATCCTGCGCAGCCCCGCCATCGCCGTGGCGATGGTCTGCGGCATGGTCTCCTATGCGCTGATGAACCTGGTGATGACATCGACGCCCCTGGCGGTGGTGGGCTGCGGCTATGACACAGCGGATGCGGCCAATATCGTCAGCGCGCATGTGCTGGCCATGTTCGCGCCCAGCTTCGTCACCGGCCACCTGATCGCGCGCTTCGGGGCCGAGACGATCGTGGGCCTGGGCCTGGCGATCCTGGCCGCCGCCGGGGCCGTCGCCCTGTCCGGGGTGGAGCTGGAGCAGTTCTTCATCGCCCTGATCCTGCTGGGGATCGGCTGGAACTTCGGCTATATCGGGGCCACGACCATGCTGACCCGCGCCCATGCCCCCGATGAGCGCGGCCGGGTGCAGGGCATGAACGATTTCGTGGTCTTCGGCGGCGTGTTCCTGGCGTCCCTGTCCTCGGGCGGGCTGATGAACTGTTCGGGCGGCTCGATCGTCGCGGGCTGGAACGCGGTGAACCTGGCGATGCTGCCGTTCCTGGCGCTGGCGGGCGGGGCGCTGATCTGGCTGGTCATGCGCCCCCGCCCTGCCTGAGGCCCGCCCTGCCTGAGGTCAGATCAGGGTCTTCTGTTCAGGCGGCGCGGGCTTGCGACGCTTGGGCTTCTCCGGCGCGGCGTCGGGGCGCACGGCCACGCGGCGGTCGCCTGCGAATTGCAGCTCCATCCGCGGCGTCCGGGCGGCGACCTCGGGGGTGGTGATCACCCCGCCCTCCGGGTCGCGCAGGATCACGAAGCCGCGCCGCAGCGTCTGTTCGTGCCCCAGGGACTGCCGCATCCGGTCCAGCCGAACCAGCGCATCCTGCCGCTGACGGCGGATGCGGAACATCGCCGCGATCAGCCGCCGGTCCAGATCGCCCAGACGCGCGCCCTGCTGCGCCGTCACCCGCCGCGTATCGGCCAGAACCCGCACCAGCGAATTGTCCAGCCGCTGGCGCAGCTGCGCCAGCCGGTCGCGCGGACGCTCCAACCGCCGGGCGCGCGCGCCCTCCAGCCGCATCAGCGCCCGGTCCATCCCGGCGCGCTTGCCTTGGGTGAACTGGCGCAGCATCGCCGCGGGCATGGGCCGCGAGGCCAGCTGCTGCCGCCGCGCCCGCGCCAGCTGCCGCAGCGCAGGCTCCAGCCGCCCGCCCCACAGGTCCAGCCGCTGCCGCGCACCCTCCGTCAGCGCCGCGGGGCGGCCCAAGGCGCGGGCCAGATCGCGCAGACGCTGGCGCGGGCGCTGGATCGCCTGCGCATTGCTGCGCGCCATCCGCGCCCCGGTCTCCGCCAGGCGCGCGGCCAGATCGACGCGGACCGGGACCGCCATCTCGGCCGCAGCCGTGGGCGTCGGCGCCCGCCGGTCCGAGGCATAGTCGATCAGCGTCGTGTCCGTCTCATGCCCCACGGCCGAAATCAGGGGGATGGCGCTCTCCGCCGCCGCCCGCACCACCGATTCCTCGTTGAAGCCCCACAGATCCTCCAGCGACCCGCCGCCGCGTGCCACGATGATCAGGTCCGGCCGGGGGATCGGCCCGCCCGGCGCCAACGCGTTGAAGCCCCGGATCGCGGCCGTCACCTGCGGCGCGCAACCCTCGCCCTGCACGGCCACCGGCCAGATGATCACGAGGGTCGGAAAACGGTCGCGCAGCCGGTGCAGGATGTCGCGGATCACCGCGCCCGACGGCGAGGTCACCACCCCGATCACCCGCGGCAGGAACGGCAGGGCGCGCTTGCGGTCCTGGTCGAACAACCCCTCGGCCGCCAGGGCCTTGCGGCGCTTCTCCAGCATGGCCATCAGCGCGCCCGCACCGGCGGGCTCGATCTGATCGACGATCATCTGGTATTTCGACTGGCCCGGAAAGGTCGTCAGGCGGCCGGTGGCGATGACCTCCATCCCCTCCTCGGGGCGCTGGATCAGGCGGGCGGCCTGCCCCTTCCAGGTGACGGCGGCCAGCACGGCGCGGTCGTCCTTCAGGTCGAAATACAGATGCCCCGATCCGGGACGGGACACGCGCCCGACCTCGGCCCGCACGCGGACGCGGCCGAACTGGTCCTCGATGCTGCGTTTGACCGCGCCGGACAGTTCGGACACGGTGAATTCATGCGCGTTGCTGCCCGGTTCCGGGGCATCGTCCATGTCGTCGTCCAGCAGGTCCATGCGTCTTGTTCCCTTGTCCCGGCCAGACTAGAACGCCGCAAGGTCAAGCGAAAGGGCGGCAGATGAATATCCTGATCCTGGGCGGCGGCGGGCGCGAACATGCGCTGGCCTGGGCGATCCGGCAGAACCCCAAATGCGACCGCCTGATCGTGGCGCCGGGCAATGCGGGCATCGCGGGCGTCGCCGAATGCGCCGATCTGGACGTGCTGTCGCGCGCCGATGTGCTGGAATTCGCCCAAGGCAATGCCATCGACTTCGTCATCGTCGGCCCCGAGGCGCCGCTGGCCGCGGGCGTGTCCGACGCGCTCCGCGATGCGGGCTTCCTGGTCTTCGGCCCGTCCCAGGCCGCGGCCCAGCTGGAGGCTTCCAAGACCTTCACCAAGGAGATCTGCGACGCCTGCGCCGCCCCGACCGCGGCCTGGGCGCGCTTCACCGACGCCGCCGCCGCGCGCGATTACGTGACCGCCCAGGGCGCGCCCATCGTGGTCAAGGCCGACGGACTGGCCGCCGGCAAGGGCGTCACCGTGGCCGAGACGGTGGACCAGGCCCATGCTGCCATCGACGACATCTTCGACGGTGCCTTCGGCGACATGTCCGTCGTCATCGAGGAGTTCATGGACGGAGAGGAAGCCAGCTTCTTCATCCTGTCGGACGGAACCGACTGCCTGCCCATCGGCACCGCACAGGACCACAAGCGCGTGGGCGACGGCGATACCGGCCCGAACACAGGCGGCATGGGTGCCTACAGCCCCGCCCCGGTGCTGACGCAGGCGATCCAAGATCAGGTGATGGCGCGCATCGTGCGCCCCACCATCGCCGAGATGGCGCGCCGCGGCACGCCCTTCCAGGGGGTGCTCTATGCCGGGCTGATGATCGCCGAGGGTGAGGCGCGGTTGGTCGAATACAACGTCCGCTTCGGCGACCCGGAATGCCAGGTGCTGATGATGCGGCTTGGCGGCCAGGTGCTCGACCTGCTGCTGGCCTGCGCCGAGGAGCGTCTGGCCGACACGGCGGTCACCTGGGCCGACGATCACGCGCTGACCGTGGTGATGGCTGCACGCGGCTATCCCGGCGCCTATGACAAGGGCAGCGTAATCGGCGGCCTGAAATCCCTGCCGGAAAGCAGCTTCCAGATGACCTTCCGCGCCGGCACCGCGGAACGCGACGGCGCGATCGTGGCGACCGGCGGCCGGGTCCTGGCCTGCACCGGGCGCGGCGCGACCCTGACGGAGGCGCATCGCCGCGCCTATGCGCTGGTCGACGCGATCGACTGGCCGCAGGGCTTCTGCCGCGGCGACATCGGCTGGCGCGCCCTGTGACGGCAGTGGCCGGCGCATCGACGGCGCACCGGCCCCTTCTTCTTCAGAAAAATATCCCCGCCGGAGGCATCCCCGGCCCCGGCGCGCGCGGCGGTCAGCTGGGGGAATACAGCCCCTCGTAGATCGGCAGCAGCGTGTCCACCTCGAACAGGCTGCTGACCGAAGTCCCGTTCCAGATGTTCAGGATCGCCTGCGTGAACATCGGCGCGGTCGGCACGATGCGGATGTTCGGCGCGTTGCGGACCGCGTCGGACGGCTGGATCGAATCGGTGATGACCAGCGACTTCATCACCGACTTGCTGACCCGCTCGACCGCGGGGCCCGAAAGCACGCCGTGGGTGATGTAGGCATGGACCTCGGTCGCGCCGTTGTCGGTCAGCACCTGGGCGGCCTTGCACAGCGTGCCGGCCGTGTCGCAGATGTCGTCCACGATGATGCAGGCCTTGCCCGAGACGTCGCCGATCACGGTCATCTCGGCGACCTCGCCGGCCTTCTCGCGGCGCTTGTCCACGATGGCCAGGGGCGCGCCGATCCGCGTCGCCAACTCGCGCGCGCGCGCCACCCCGCCCACATCGGGCGAGACCACCATCAGATCGCCCATCCGGCCCTTGAAGTGGTGCTGCACGTCCAGCGCGAAGACCGGCGCGGCATAGAGGTTGTCCACCGGGATGTCGAAGAAGCCCTGGATCTGGGCCGCGTGCAGGTCCAGCGTCAGGACGCGGTCTATACCCGCATTGGTCAGCAGGTTCGCGACCAGCTTGGCGGTGATCGGCGTGCGGGCCTTGGCGCGGCGGTCCTGGCGGGCATAGCCGAAATAGGGGATCACGGCGGTGATGCGCGCGGCCGACGACCGCTTCAGCGCATCGACCATGATCAGCAGCTCCATCAGGTTGTCATTGGCCGGATTCGAGGTCGGCTGGATGATGTACATGTCCTCGCCGCGGACATTCTCATAGACTTCGACGAAGATCTCGGCATCGTTGAACCGCTCGACCCGCGCATCCAGCAGGTTCACGCTCATCCCGCGATGAAGCGACATGCGCCGCGCGATGGATTGGGCCAGCGGGCGGTTCGCATTGCCGGAGATCAGCTTGGGTTCGGTCATGACGGGCATGGGGCGGGCCTTGTGGTTGCGTCAGATTGCGGCTGCCTTAGCACCGCGCTAGCCTGCGGGCAAACCCGTAAAAGGACCCAACCATGGCCCATATCGACTATTACCTGGGGACCATCAGCCCCTGGTGCTATCTGGCCGGCGACCGGCTGGAGGGCATCGCCGCCCGCCACGGCGCGACCGTCACCTACAAGCCCCTGGACCTGCTGCAACTCTTCGACCGGACCGGCGGCGTGCGTCCCGCGCAGCGCCATGCCAGCCGCATGGAATACCGCGCGCAGGAGCTGCCGCGTTGGGCCGCGCATCTGGGCATGGCCCTCAACCTGCGGCCCGCCTTCTGGCCGGTGAACATGGCCCCCTCCAGCTATGCGATCATCGCGGCGCAGGCGCAGGGCGGCGATGTGGGCCCGCTGGTGCAGGCCTTCCTGCGCGCGGTCTGGGCCGAGGAGCGCGACATCAGCGACGACGCGGTGATCCGCGACATCCTTCAGGCGCAGGGCTTCGATCCGTCGCTGGCCGATACCGGCCTCTTCGTCGGCGCCGAGACCTATGGCCGCAACCTGGAGGAGGCCGTCGCCGCCGGGGCCTTCGGCGCCCCCTTCTACATCGTGCGCGAGACCGGAGAGCGGTTCTGGGGACAGGACCGGCTGGACTTCCTGGACCGCCACCTGGCCACGCTGTGAGCGGGCTGCACCTGCGCCACTGGCCGGGCGACGCCGACCGCCCGGCGCTGGCGCTGCACTGCATGATGGGCAGCGGCGCGACCTGGGGGCCGGTGGCCCAGGCCCTGGGCGGGCGGATCGACCTCTCCGGCTTCGACATGCCGGGCCACGGGCGCAGCGACGACTGGACACCGGGGCCGGACGACCCGGACTACTTCACCGCCGTCACGCGCCTGGCCGCGGCCCTGATCGAACGCCCGCTGGACCTGATCGGGCACAGCTTCGGCGCGGTCGTGGCGCTGCGCATCGCGGTCGCCGCCCCCGAGGCCATCCGCAGCCTGACCCTGATCGAGCCGGTACTGTTCGCGGCCCATCCCGACCCCGACCAGCAGGCCCGCGACGCTCGCATGGCCGCGTTGCTGGAACGGGGCGACGCCGCGCAGGCCGCGACCGAGTTCCTGTCGGTCTGGGGTCAGGGCCCCGCGCCCGACGCGCCCTCGGCGCGGCTGATCCGCCAGGTCGCGCTGGTCGCCGAAACCGGCGCGGCGCTGCATCAGGACAGCGCCCGCCTCCTGCGCCCCGACGGGCTGGAGGCCATCGACGCGCCGGTGCTGCTGATCCAGGGGGGCGACAGCCCGCCGGTGGTGAGCGGCATCATCGACGCGCTGGCCGCGCGCCTGCCCGATGTCGGGCGCGCCACGATCCCGGGCGCGGGGCACATGGCGCCCCTGACCCATCCCGCGCAGGTCGCGGGGCTGATCGGGGTGAACCTGGAACGCGCCTAGAGGATGAAGTCCTGCTCGTCGGGGACCGCGCCGATGGCCAGCCAACTGACCCGCATCCGCGCGATGCGGGTGTCGCCCCAGGTCTGGAACACCAGGTCGAAGCCCGTCAGCGTCACCGCCTCGACCCGCAGGTCGCCGCGCTGGTTGCGCTCGCTGTCCATGTCCCACATGGCCAGGCTGACATGCACCACCGGCGGCGCGATGAAGCGTTCGTCGAAGACGATGGGCTGGCGGTGGATGCGCTCGCCCTCGCCGGTCCACATCGGACCCTGGGTGTCGAAATCGGACACCACCATGACCTCGCCGCGCTGGATCCCGATCTCGTGAAACGCAAATCGCTGCATCGCTCCCCCCTCCTCATGGTTGCGTGCCGGTCCCTGCATGCCGCAGCGGCAAACCGGTCCGGCAAAAATGCATCAGGCCCCGGCGCGGTGCCGGGGCCTGATGTCGATGGTCTGACGCGACGGCCCGATCAGTCGGGCACCGTCGCCTGGTTCGGGTCCAGCCCGATATGGGTGCCAAGCGCCTGCATGTCGCCCAGGAGCTTGACGGCGGCTGTCACGATCTCCTCGCCGACATGCTCGCGCCGTTCCTTGGCGCTGCGATGGGCGCGGTGGGCGTCCTTCAGCATGTCGTTGTAGACCTCCTGCGTGATCTCCTCACGCGGGTGGCCGCGCTCGGCCAGGAGGCTGACGCTCTCCTGATTGATCTCGGCAAAGCCGCCAGTCACGGCGAATTCCCTGGTGGAGCCGTCGGCACCGACCAGGATCACCATGCCCGGACGCAGGGTCACGATCGTGGGCGCATGGCCGGGCATGGCGGTCAGATCGCCGTCGCTGCCCGGCAGGCGCACCTCGCGCACGGGAACGGAGGCGAGGCTCCGTTCCGGCGACACGAGGTCGAACTGCATGGTATCGGCCATGATGCCCCCTTACGCCGCTTCGGCGGCCAGACGCTGTGCCTTGGCCTTCACGTCCTCGATGTCGCCGACCATGTAGAAGGCCGATTCCGGCAGGTGGTCGTACTCACCGGCGACGACCGCCTTGAACGAGGCGATGGTCTTCTCCAGCGGCACCTGGACGCCGTCCGAACCGGTGAAGACCTTGGCCACGTCGAAGGGCTGCGACAGGAAGCGCTGGATCTTGCGCGCGCGGGTCACGGTCAGCTTGTCCTCTTCGGACAGTTCGTCCATGCCCAGGATCGCGATGATGTCCTGCAGCGACTTGTACTTCTGCAGGATGCCCTGCACGTCGCGCGCCACCTGATAGTGCTCCTCGCCGACGACGGCGGGGTCCAGGATGCGGCTGTTGGAGTCCAGCGGGTCCACGGCCGGGTAGATGCCCAGCTCCGAGATCGCGCGCGACAGAACGGTCGTGGCGTCCAGGTGGGCGAAGGTCGTCGCGGGCGCCGGGTCGGTGAGGTCGTCGGCCGGGACGTAGACGGCCTGGATCGAGGTGATCGAGCCGTTCTTGGTCGAGGTGATGCGTTCCTGCATCGCGCCCATGTCGGTGGCCAGCGTCGGCTGATAGCCCACGGCCGAGGGGATGCGGCCCAGCAGAGCCGACACTTCCGAACCGGCTTGGGTGAAGCGGAAGATGTTGTCCACGAAGAACAGCACGTCCGTGCCCGACGCGTCGCGGAACTGCTCGGCCAGGGTCAGACCGGTCAGGGCGACGCGCATGCGGGCCCCCGGCGGCTCGTTCATCTGGCCATAGACCAGGGCCACTTTCGATTCGACCAGGTTGTCGGGAACGATGACGCCCGATTCGACCATCTCGTGATACAGGTCGTTGCCTTCGCGGGTGCGCTCACCCACGCCGGCGAACACCGAATAGCCCGAGTGCACCTTGGCGATGTTGTTGATCAGTTCCATGATCAGAACGGTCTTGCCCACGCCGGCGCCGCCGAACAGGCCGATCTTGCCGCCCTTGGAATAGGGGGCCAGCAGGTCGATGACCTTGATGCCGGTCACCAGGATCTCCGAGCTGGTCGCCTGAGCGGCGAAGTCGGGGGCCGGCTGGTGGATCGCGCGGCTCTCGCCGGCGGCCAAGGGGGTGCCCTCGTCCACGGGCTCGCCCACGACGTTCAGGATGCGGCCCAGGGTCACGTCGCCCACGGGCACGGTGATCGGACCGCCGGTGTCGGAGACGGCCTCGCCGCGGACCAGACCTTCGGTCGCGTCCATGGCGATGGTGCGGACGGTGTTCTCGCCCAGGTGCTGGGCCACTTCCAGCACCAGCTTCTTGCCGTTGTTGGTCGTTTCCAGCGCGTTCAGAATCGCGGGCAGGTGGTTGTCGAACTGCACGTCAACGACGGCGCCGATCACCTGCGTGATTTTACCAGTGGCCTCTGCCATGTCATCACCCTCTAGCGTTACGGTCAGAGCGCCTCGGCGCCCGAAATGATTTCGATGAGTTCCTTGGTGATCGCAGCCTGACGCGAGCGGTTGTACTCGGTGGTCAGACGGTCGATCATGTCGCCCGCGTTGCGCGTGGCGTTGTCCATGGCACTCATCCGCGCGCCCTGTTCGGACGCCGCATTCTCCAGCAGCGCGGCAAAGATCTGCGTCGCGACCGAGCGCGGCAGCAGATCGGCCAGAAGCTCTTCCTCGCCCGGCTCGTAATCATAGAGCGCGTTGGCGCTGGCGTCTTCCGGCACCTCGGCGGGGATCACCTGCCGGGCGGTCGGAATCTGGCTGATCACCGATTCGAAGCGGTTGTAGAACAGCGTCGCCACGTCGAAGTCGCCTTTGTCGAAGCGGGCCAGAACCTCGTCCGCGATGGCGCGGGCGGTGTCATAGCCCATGCGCTTGACCTCGGACAGGTCGACATGGTGCACGAACAGGCTGCCATAGTCGCGCTTCAGCTGCTCGCGGCCCTTCTTGCCGACGGTCAGGATCGCGACCTCCTTGCCTTCGCCCCGCAGCCGGTCGGCGTGCTGGCGGGCCAGACGCACGATCGAGCTGTTGAAGCCGCCGGCAAGGCCGCGTTCCGCCGTCATCACGACCAGCAGGTGACGCCTGTCATCGCCCGTGCCGGCCAGCAGGCGCGGCGCGCCCGACTGGCCCGCCGCATTCGCGGTCAGGCCGGCCATGACGGCCGCCATGCGGTCGGCATAGGGGCGCGCGGCCTCCGCCGCGTCCTGCGCGCGGCGCAGTTTCGCGGCGGCGACCATCTGCATCGCCTTGGTGATCTTGCGCGTGTTCTTGACGCTGCCGATCCGGTTCTTGAGATCCTTGAGACTGGGCATCTATTCCCCCTCTCAGGCGCGGGTGCTGTTGTATTCGTCCAGCGCCGCCTTGATCGCATTTTCCAGATCGCCGCCGACCTTGCGGTCGTTGCGGGTCATGTCGTCCAGCAGGTCGGACTTCTGGCTGCGCAGGAACTGGATCAGGCCTTCTTCCCAGGCCGTGATCTCACGGACGGGAACCTGGTCGATGTAGCCCTTGGTGCCGGCATAGATGACGATCACGATCTCGGCGTTCGTCAGCGGGCGGTACTGGGGCTGCTTCATCAGCTCGGTCAGGCGCGCACCGCGGTTCAGCAGACGCTGCGTCGAGGCGTCGAGATCCGAGCCGAACTGCGCGAAGGCCGCCATCTCGCGATACTGCGCCAGCTCCAGCTTGACCGGACCCGCGACCGACTTCATCGCCTTGGTCTGGGCGGCCGAGCCCACGCGGCTGACCGACAGACCGGTGTTCACGGCCGGGCGGACGCCCTGGAAGAACAGTTCCGTCTCCAGGAAGATCTGGCCGTCGGTGATCGAGATCACGTTGGTCGGGATGTAGGCCGACACGTCGCCCGCCTGCGTCTCGATGATCGGGAGCGCCGTCAGCGAGCCCGAGCCGTTGGCCTCGTTCAGCTTGGCCGAACGCTCCAGCAGGCGCGAGTGCAGATAGAAGACGTCGCCCGGATAGGCTTCGCGTCCGGGCGGACGGCGCAGCAGCAGCGACATCTGGCGATAGGCCACGGCCTGCTTGGACAGGTCGTCATAGATGATCAGTGCGTCCATGCCGTTGTCGCGGAAGTATTCGCCGATCGCGGTGCCCGAATAGGGCGCCAGGAACTGCATCGGCGCCGGGTCGGACGCGGTCGCGGCCACCACGGTGGTGTAGGCCATGGCGCCGGTCTCTTCCAGCTTCTTGACCAGCTGGGCAACGGTCGAACGCTTCTGACCCACGGCGACGTAGATGCAGTGCAGCGTCTTCATGCCCTCGGCCTCGCGGCCGTTGTAGTTCATCTGGTTCAGGATCGTGTCCAGCGCGATGGCGGTCTTGCCGGTCTGGCGGTCGCCGATGATCAGCTCGCGCTGGCCGCGGCCGACGGGGATCATGGCGTCCACGGACTTCAGGCCGGTCGCCATCGGCTCGTGCACCGACTTGCGCGGCATGATGCCGGGGGCCTTGACGTCGGCGATGCGGCGCTCGGTCGTCTCGATCGGGCCCTTGCCGTCGATCGGGTTGCCCAGGCCGTCCACGACGCGGCCCAGCAGGGCCTTGCCCACGGGAACGTCCACGATCGAGCGGGTGCGCTTGACGGTGTCGCCTTCCTTGATCTGACGGTCGTCGCCGAAGATCACGATGCCGACGTTGTCGGTCTCGAGGTTCAGCACCATGCCGCGGACGCCGCCGGGGAACTCGACCATCTCGCCGGCCTGGACCTTGTCCAGACCATAGACGCGGGCGATGCCGTCACCGACGGACAGGACCTGACCAACTTCGGCGACTTCGGCATCCTGGCCGAAGTTCTTGATCTGCTCCTTGAGGATCGCCGAAATTTCGGCAGCCTGGATTCCCATTATCCGACCTCTTTCATGACATTCTGCAGGGAAGCGAGCTTCGAGCGGACCGAACTGTCGATCATCTGCGAGCCCAACTTGACAATCATGCCGCCGATGAGGGTCTCATCGACGCGCGTGTTCAGCTTGACCGTCTTGCCGGTCTTTTCGGCCAGGGCGGCCTTCAGGCGCTCGACCTGCTCGTCGTTCAGCGCGATGGCGCTGGTGACGTCGGCCGTGACCTCGCCCCGCTCGGTCGCGATCAGCGCCGCCAGACGGTCCAGCAGCTGCGGCAGCACGAACAGGCGGCGGTTCTTCGCCATCAGCTGCAGCGTGTTGTCCAGCACCGGCGACAGGGCCATGCGCTCGGCCAGCGCGCCGATGGCGCGGGCCTGCTGGTCGCGGGAATAGATCGGGCTGGCTATCAGGTCGCGCAGCTCGGCGCTGTCGTGCAGGGCGGCGGTCAGATCGTCGGTCTGGGTGGCCAGGGCGTCCACGCCCCCGCCTTCCCTCGCGATCTCGAAGACGGCCTGCGCATAGCGTCCGGCGATGCTCTGGGACATGGAAACAGAGTTGGCCACGGTCATCCTTTACGGTTTGCGCAAACCCCGCTGGCGGGCCGGGCTGCTGCCTGGTCTGTCGCGGGGTGCGGGTCGCGGTCGCGCGGCTGATGGAAGGTCGCGCAAATCTGCGGCGTCTCTAGCAGGTGATTTCGACCCCGGCAACCGTCAAGGACAGGGAAACGCAGGGTGTTGCAGCAAACCCGGCATGATTGCGCAAACCCCCGCGGCACCCCCTGCGGACCCCCGCCCGGACCGGGTTCCGCGCTGTGGCAGGATGTCGCATCCGGGCCGTCAGCGCGGCGAATCCCGCCCTGAAATCCGTCCCGTGGGCGCGGCCTGCGGGCGGGGCCGGGCGACGCCGTCCAGGATCTCCAGCGGGCTGGGCACATGGATTCGCACCCCCGGCCCCACCGGCGCGCGGGTCTGCTTGGACAGCTCGACCAGGATCACGCCCGCGATCAGCACCCGGCTGATGCGCGCGCCGGTGCGTTCCCAGAACTGCGCGCTGCCCAACCAGAATCGCCGGTCCGACGGCGGGATGTAGACCGCGCTGCCGTGCCAGTCGGGGCTGAACCCCGCCCGCCGCATCTGCGCCTCGACTTGGCCCGTCGTGTAGGCGCGCCCGAATCCGAAGGGCGTGCGGTCGGACGCCGCCCACAGGCCCGCCCGGTTCGGCACCATCAGCATCATTCGCCCGCCCGGACCCAGGCAGCGCCAGACCTCGTCCAGCAGCTCGCGCGGATGCTCGCTGGTCTCCAGCCCGTGCAGCATGACCAGCCGGTCCAGGCTGCCGGTCTCGACGGGCCAAGCGGTCTCGTCGCACAGGACGGCATGGTTGGGCATCCCGGCAGGCCAGCCCATCACCCCCTGCGGCCCCGGCATCAGCGCCGTCACCCGCCGCGCGCGGCCCAGATAGGGGCGCAGCATGGGGGCGGCGAACCCGTATCCCGCGACCGTCATGCCCGCGCATTGGGCCGGGTCCCACCGTCCGGTCAGCCGGTCGCGCAGGATGCGCTGGACGACCCGGCCCAGGGCGCGCTGATAATAAAACCGCCGCAACTGGTCGATGTCATGGTGCATTGCGCCGGGGTCCCGCGTTTGTCAGGCTCAGGTGAACACATGGTCGAGGATTTGCCAATGCCGCTGGAACTGGTCACGCTGCGCTGTCTGACGGATAATTACGCCTATCTGCTGCATTCGGACGGCGGCACCGTCCTGATCGACGCGCCCGAGGCGCTGCCCGTGCTGACCGAACTGGATGCGCGGGGCTGGGGCCTGGACGCGATCCTTCTGACGCATCATCACGACGACCACATCCAGGCGGTGCCGAAGATCGTGGCCGCCACCGGCGCGCGGGTCATGGGCGCCGCGGCCGACGCCCATCGCCTGCCGCCGCTGGACGTGCGGCTGGCCCCCGGAGAGCCGCTGGAGGTGCTGGGCGAAAGCGTGAGCGTCATCGAGGTCTCGGGCCACACGATCGGCCATGTGGCCTTCCACTTCCCCGAAAGCGGCATGGCCTTCACCGCCGACAGCCTGATGGCGATGGGCTGCGGGCGCCTGTTCGAGGGCGACGCGCCGACCATGTGGGCCAGCCTGCAGCGGCTGGACGCCCTGCCCGGCGCGACGCTGATCTGTTCGGGACACGACTATTGCGCGGGCAACGGCGCCTTCGCGCTGTCCGTGGACCCGGAGAACGAGGCCCTGCAGGCGCGTCTGCAGGCCATCGCCGAGGCCCGCCAGCCCTGCGCCCCCGCCACGCTGGAGGTCGAACGCGCGACGAACCCGTTCCTCCGCGCCGCCGCGCTGGCCGAATCCCTCGGCATGGCGGGGGCGCCCGAGGTCGAGGTTTTTGCCCGGCTGCGCCAGATGAAGGACCGGTTCTGAGCGCGGGCCGGCACGCCCTGCGTCATGCGCGCGCAGGGCGCGCCGGGGGTCGGGACGCGCCCGGCTTGAAATGCGGGCTCTGTGACATCACATCTGCCTCAACCGTGGGAAAATCGTGGCACCTGTCGGAAAAACCACTTGATGCCGGGCGAAATCCACCAAATCTTAACCTTACCATGACAGTCTGGGCAGGTGGGCAGCGAACGGCCCATACCGCCAGCCGACTGACAGGAGACGACCGTGCCAAGTTTCTCGACCTCCCTGGAACAGGCCATTCACCAGGCTCTCGCGCTGGCGAACGAACACAGACACGAACTTGCGACGCTGGAGCATCTGCTGCTGGCGCTGACCGAGGAGCCGGATGCGGTCAAGGTCATGCGCGCCTGCAATGTCGACCTCGAGGAACTGCGCAAGACGCTGGTCGAGTTCATCGAGGATGACCTGTCGACCCTCATCACCGACGTCGAAGGCTCCGAGGCGGTGCCGACCGCGGCCTTCCAGCGCGTGATCCAGCGCGCCGCGATCCATGTGCAAAGCTCGGGCCGCCAGGAGGTGACCGGGGCCAACGTGCTGGTCGCCATCTTCGCGGAACGCGAATCGAACGCCGCCTATTTCCTGCAGGAGATGGACATGACCCGTTACGACGCGGTCAATTTCATCGCCCATGGCGTCGCCAAGAACCCCTCCTTCAACGAGCCCCGCAAGGTGGTCGGATCGGAGGAGCCGGTCGAGCAGAGCAAGGCTGAAGCCGCCCCCGATCCCAAGGACGAGACCGCGCTTGGCAAGTACTGCGTCGACCTGAACGTGAAGTCGAAGAAGGGCGACGTGGACCCGCTGATCGGCCGCGAGGCCGAGGTCGAGCGCGCGATCCAGGTCCTGTGCCGGCGGCGCAAGAACAACCCGCTGCTGGTGGGCGATCCGGGCGTGGGCAAGACCGCCATCGCCGAGGGCCTGGCGCTGAAGATCACCCGCGGCGAGACCCCCGAGGTCCTGGCCGGGGCCACGATCTTCTCGCTGGACATGGGCGCGCTGCTGGCGGGCACCCGCTATCGCGGCGATTTCGAGGAGCGGCTGAAGGCCGTCGTCAAGGAGCTGGAGGCGCATCCCGACGCGATCCTGTTCATCGACGAAATCCATACCGTCATCGGTGCGGGCGCTACCTCGGGTGGGGCGATGGACGCGTCGAACCTGCTGAAACCCGCGCTGGCGGGCGGCAAGCTGCGCTGCATGGGCTCGACCACCTACAAGGAATATCGCCAGCACTTCGAGAAGGACCGCGCGCTGAGCCGCCGGTTCCAGAAGATCGACGTGAACGAGCCTTCGGTGCCCGACACCATCAAGATCCTGATGGGCCTGAAGCCGCATTTCGAGGCGCATCACGACCTGCGCTACACCAACGACGCGATCAAGTCGGCGGTGGAGCTGGCCGCGCGCTACATCAACGACCGCAAGCTGCCGGACAGCGCCATCGACGTCATCGACGAGGCGGGTGCCGCCCAGCATCTGGTCAGCGAAAGCAAGCGGCGCAAGACGATCAGCCCCAAGGAGATCGAGGCCGTCGTGGCCAAGATCGCCCGCATCCCGCCCAAGAATGTCAGCAAGAACGACGCCGAGGTCCTGCGCGATCTGGATGCCGGTCTGAAGCGCGTCGTCTTTGGTCAGGATAACGCCATCGAGATGCTGTCCAGCGCCATCAAGCTGGCCCGTGCGGGCCTGCGCGAGCCGGAGAAGCCCATCGGCAACTACCTGTTCGCGGGCCCGACCGGCGTCGGCAAGACCGAGGTGGCCAAGCAGCTGGCCTCCAGCCTGGGGGTCGAGCTGATCCGCTTCGACATGTCGGAATACATGGAGAAGCACGCCGTCAGCCGCCTGATCGGCGCACCTCCGGGCTATGTGGGCTTCGACCAGGGCGGTCTTCTGACCGACGGCGTGGACCAGCACCCGCATTGCGTGCTGCTCTTGGACGAGATCGAGAAGGCGCATCCGGATGTCTTCAACATCCTGCTGCAGATCATGGATGCGGGGCGGCTGACCGACCATAACGGCCGGACCGTCGATTTCCGCAACGTGATCCTGATCATGACCTCGAACGCGGGCGCCGCGGATCAGGCCAAGGCGGCGATCGGCTTCGGCCGCGACCGGCGCGAGGGCGAGGACACGGCCGCGATCGAGCGGACCTTCACGCCCGAGTTCCGTAACCGTCTGGACGCGATCATCAGCTTTGCGCCGCTGTCCCGCGATGTCGTGGTCCATGTGGTTGAGAAGTTCGTGCTGCAGCTGGAGGCGCAGCTGATGGACCGCAACGTCCATATCGAGCTGACCCCCGAGGCCGCCAACTGGCTGGCCGAGAAGGGCTATGACGATCGCATGGGGGCCCGCCCCCTGGGCCGTGTGATCCAGGAGAGCATCAAGAAGCCTCTGGCTGAGGAGCTGCTGTTCGGTCGCCTGACCAAGGGCGGCGTAGTCCGGGTGAAGATCGAGGACGACAAGCCCGCCTTCGACATCACCGGTCCCGACACACCGCGCATCGGCAAGACCAAGACGCCGCTGCTAACGGCCGAGTAAAATGAGGGCGGACCCTGCCGGGGTCCGCCCTTTCCTCTTGCGCGGATATCAGGCGTCGATTAGCTCGGCGGGGATCAGGCCGCGCAGCGCATTGCCGCAGAACAGCTCGCCATCCTTCAGGTCGCGAGGGTACAGCACCGCCTCCTGCACCCGCCCGGACTGCAGCAGGCTCTCGCGCAGCACACCCGGCAGCAGGCCGCAGGACAGGGGCGGCGTAAGCAGCATCCCCTCGCGGCGCAGAAAGACGCTGGTGATCGAGCCCTCGCACAGCGCGCCATCGGCATTCAGCAGCAGCGCCTCGTCCATCCCGTCGGGCAACGCCGCCCGCGCCGCGTCATAGACCGGGCGGTGCGAGGACTTGATCGACAGCCAAGGGTCGCCGGCATCCAGCCGCAGCGGCGAGAGGCAGACACGCCAGCGTGACGGGTTCGGAGGCTGGGGCGCCGACGTGACCGTCACGCACCCCAATGCATCCACCGCCAACCGCGTCCGCAGCACCGTCCCGCGCGGCAGCCCGGTCAGCGCGGCCTCGACGGCCGCCGGGTCCAGCGGAAATCCCACCGCCGCACAGCCGCGCCGCAGCCGGGCCAGATGCAGCGGCCACAGCGCGATGCGGCCGTCGGCCTCGCGGCGCATCGTCTCGAAGACGGTCAGCCCCGCGGGGTAAGGTCCATGAATGCGGCCTTGCACAGCGCCTCCTCCCATTCCGATGCGGCCTCGCTGTCATGCACGATGCCGCCGCCCACGTTCAGCCGCAGGCGGTCGGGCGCGGCCAGCCAGGGCGACCGGATCGCCACCGAAAACCGCATCGGACCCTCCGGGTCGACCCACCCGATCGCGCCGCAATAGACCTCGCGCGGGGCGGCCTCCAGATCGGCGATGATCTCCATCGACCGGATCTTGGGCGCCCCGGTGATCGACCCGCAGGGAAACAGCGCCCCCAGGATCTGCGCCAGACCGACATCCGGCTGCAGCTGCCCCTGCACGGTCGAGACCATCTGATGCACCGTCGCGTAGGTCTCGACATGGAACAGTTCAGGCACGGTCACGCTGCCCGGCAGGCAGATGCGGCTGATGTCGTTGCGCAGCAGATCGACGATCATCAGGTTCTCGGCCCGGTTCTTGTCCGAGAGGCGCAGCGACCGGGCGGCGGCGGCGTCCTGCACGGGGCTTGCGGCGCGGGCGGCGGTGCCCTTCATCGGGCGGGTGGTGACGCGCCCTTGCCGGTCGACGGCAAAGAACAGCTCGGGGCTGCGCGACAGGACGGGCGGGCCGCCCAGATCGACGAAGGCGCCCTCGGGGACCGGCTGCCGCGCGGCCAGCGCGGCATAGAGCTCCAGCGGCGAGCCCTCCGCCTCGGCCTCCATCGGAAAGGTCAGGTTGATCTGGTAGGTGTCGCCCGATTCGATCAGCCGGTGCACCGCCGCGATGGCCGCGTCATAGCGCGCCCGGTCCCAGAGCGGCCGCGCGGGCCCGATGCGCCCCGCCGGACCCGGCAGCGGCGGTGCCGGGCGGGGACCGTCGAACACCCCCATCAGGATCAGCGGCATCGCCCGACCCGCAGGCATCCGCCCCGCCAGGCGCGGGATCAGCGCATATCCCAGCTCATAGGACAGATAGCCCGCCAGCCAGCAACCCCGCCCGACCGCTGCCTGCATCGCCGCCAGCGCAGGCGCCACGCCCTGCGCGGTGTCGGCCCGGATCACCGACTGCGGGGCCGCGAACAGCGTGCCGCCGCCCAGGGGCCCCGTGTCGAAACGGACCTGTCCGGCGGTCATGCCCTGGCCTTGCCCGCGGTCGCGGCGCGGCCTTCGCGGACCTTGGCGGCCAGGTCGCGGGCCACGGCGAAGGCGCCCTTGATCCGCTCGGCGTCGGTCGCGAAGTCGCGCTTCAGGACGACCTTGTTGTCGGTCACCTTGGCGGTGCCACGCTCGTCTGCCAGGAAATCGACCAGGCCCGCAGGGTTCGGGAACTTGTCCATGTGGAACTGCACCGTCACGCCCTTGGGGCCGACGTCCAGCTTGGAGATGTTGGCGCGTTTCGCCATCGCCTTGATGCGGATGACCAGAAGCAGCGTGTTCACCTCGCGCGGTAGCGGACCGAAGCGGTCGATTAGCTCGGCCGCGAAACCCTCCAGCTCCACCTTGGTGGTCAGCTCGGCCAGGCGGCGGTAGAGACCCAGGCGAACGTCCAGATCGGGGATGTAGCTGTCGGGGATGGTCACCGGCACGCCCAGGTTCAGCTGCGGCGCCCATTCATCCTCGGGCGTGCCCTCCAGCTCGCCGGATTTCAGCTTGGCGATCGTCTCCTCCAGCATCTGCTGATAGAGCTCGAAGCCGACCTCCTTGATATGACCCGACTGCTCCTCGCCCAGCAGGTTGCCCGCGCCGCGCAGGTCCAGATCCTGCGACGCCAAGTTGAACCCTGCCCCCAGCCCGTCGATCGAGCCCAGGAACTTCAGCCGCCGCATCGCCTGCGGGGTCAGCGGCACGCGCGGCTTGGTGGTCAGATAGCAATAGGCCCGCGCCTTGGACCGCCCCACCCGGCCGCGGATCTGATAGAGCTGCGACAGGCCGAACATGTCGGCGCGCCAGACGACCATCGTGTTGGCGGTCGGGATGTCCAGGCCCGATTCGACGATGGTCGTGGCCAGAAGCACGTCATGGCTGCCGTCATAGAAGGCGTTCATGCGGGCATCCAGATCGCCCGCCGCCAGCTGGCCGTGGGCCACGATATAGTTCAGCTCGGGCATGTTCTCGGTCAGCCAATGCTCGACCTCGGGCAGGTCGGTCAGGCGCGGGACGACGAAGAAGGACTGCCCGCCGCGATACTTCTCGCGCAGAAGCGCCTCGCGGATGGTGACGCTGTCGAATTCGCTGACATAGGTGCGGATCGCCAGGCGGTCCACCGGCGGCGTGCTGATGACCGAGAGGTCCCGCACCCCGGTCAGGGACAGCTGCAGCGTGCGCGGGATGGGCGTCGCGGTCAGCGTCAAGACGTGGATGTCGGACCGCAGCTCCTTCAGGCGCTCCTTGTGGCCGACGCCGAAATGCTGCTCCTCGTCGATGATCAAGAGGCCGAGATTCTTGAACCGCACGCCCTTGGCCAGCACCGCATGGGTGCCCACGACGATATCCACGCTGCCATCCGACAGGCCGGTCCGGGTCGCCGCCGCGTCCTTAGCGCTGACGAAGCGCGACAGGGGCCGCACGGTGATCGCGGTGCCGCGGAACCGTTCGACGAAGCTGCGGTAATGCTGGCGCGCCAGCAGGGTCGTGGGAGCGACCACGGCCACCTGCATGCCTTGGCTGGCGGCAATGAAGGCCGCGCGCATCGCGACCTCGGTCTTGCCAAAGCCCACATCGCCCACGACCAGGCGGTCCATCGGGCGGCCCGCGGCCAGATCCTCGGCCACGTCCTCGATGGCCGACAGCTGGTCGTCGGTCTCGCTGTAGGGGAAGCGGGCGGCGAACTGCTGCCAGTCGTGATCCTCGGGCTCCAGCACGGGGGCGGGCCGCAGCAGGCGTTCGGCGGCGACGCGCATCAGCTTGTCGGCGATCAGCTTGATGCGTTCCTTGAGCCGTGCCTTGCGCGCTTGCCACGCGCCGCCGCCAAGGCGATCCAGCAATCCCTCCTCATGGCCGTAACGCGAGAGCAGCTCGATATTCTCGACCGGGACATAGAGCCGGTCGCCCCCCGCATACTCCAGCGCGACGCAGTCATGGGGCACCTTGAGCGCCATGATCGTCTCGATGCCGGTATAGCGGCCGATGCCGTGTTCGACATGCACGACCAGATCGCCGGGCGACAGGGTCTGGGTGTCCTTGAGGAAATTGTCGGCCTTGCGCCGCTTCTTCGCGCCCCGGATCAGCCGGTCGCCCAGCACGTCCTGTTCCGAGATGACCGCGATCCGCCCCAAGGCGGTGCCATCCGCGACGAACCCCTCCTCCAGCGGCCAGACGGCAAGGCCGATGCTGCCCGCAGCCTCGGGCAGGTCGCGCAGATCGGCGATGGGCTTGGCGCCCGCCAGCCCCTCATCGGTCAGAAGCCCCGACAGGCGGTCGCGCGCCCCGTCGGAGAAGCTGGCGATGACCACGCGATGCGTGCGGGCCAGCGTCTTGACGTGATCGGCCAGGGCGCTGAACAGGTTGACCTGTTCCGCCTGCCGTTCGGGGGCGAAGTTGCGCCCCGGCCGCCCGCCCGCATCCAGCACGCCCGGACCGGGGGGCTGGTTCAGCACCGACAGGCGCAGCACGCGATGCGCCGACAGCCAGGCGGACCATTCGCCTTCCGTCGGGAACATCGCGTCGGGGGGGATGGGCTTGTAGACCGTATCGCTGCGCCCCTTGGCGGCCATGGCGGCGCGGCGGGCGTCGAACTGTTCGCGGATCGTGGCGCGGCGGGCGTCGATCACCTGGCCCAGATGGTCGTCCAGCACCACCGAGGCGCCGGGAAGATAGTCGAAAAGGCTCTCCATCCGGTCGTGGAACCAGGGCAGCCAATGCTCCATCCCGGCGGTCTTGCGCCCCGCGCTGACGCTCTCGTACAGCGGATCGTTCGTGCCGCCGCCATATTCGGTGCGATAGCTCTGCCGGAAGCGGGTGATGGCGGGTTCGTCCAGGACGACCTCGGACATGGGGGCCAGCTCGACCCGGTCCAGCTTTTCGGTGGTGCGCTGCGTGTCGGGGTCGAAGCGGCGCGCCCCGTCCAGCACGTCGCCGAACAGGTCCAGCCGGATCGGCCCCGCCGTGCCCGGCGCATAGATGTCGATGATGCCTCCCCGGATCGCGTAATCGCCCGGATCGGTGACGGTGGGGCTTTGCACGAAGCCCATGCGCACCAGAAAGTCGCGCAGCGCAGCCTCGTCAATGCGGTCGCCCACGCGCGCGATGAAGGCCGTGCCGCGCACCAGATCGCGGGCGGGCACGCGCTGCAGCACCGCGTTCAGCGTGGTCAGCAGCACGAACGGTCCCTTGACCCGCCCCTGCGCCAGCCCGGCCAGCGTCGCCATGCGCGCCGCCTGCACCTCGGGCGCGGGGGATACGCGGTCATAGGGCGTCGTGTCCCAGGCCGGAAAGTCCAGCACGGCCAGATGCGGGGCCATGAAGGCCAGCGCCGCGCGCATCGCCTCCATGCGGCGGTCGTCGCGGGCCACGTGGATCACGGGGGCGCCGCGGTTTTCGGGTCGCGCGGCCTCGCGCGCGATCAGCGCAGCGTCATAGCCTTCGGGCGCGCCGGAGAGGATCAGCTGGTCGGACATGAGCCGTGAGGTATAGGGCCGCGCCGCGAAGTCAAGCGCGTCAGAAGCCCATCGGGTCCATCAGCGTCCACACCGCCCCCCACAGCGCCACCACCGCGACCGACAGCATCGACAGGACCGTCACGCCCCGCTTGTGCCAGACCATCGCGCGCATTGCGTCGCGGGCGGCCTGCGACACGGGCGCGCGCCCCTCCTGCGCGGCGGCGACCAGGGGCGTCAGCCGGCGCGCCAGACGCAGCCGCATCCAGAACAGCACCCAGAACGGGGCCAGCAGCAGGACCAGGGCCTGCGCCATCTCCAGACCAAAGCCGAATCCCAGGATCGCCAGCGAGGTCAGCAGGAAGGTGGTGACCCCCAGAAAGGCCGCGCCCTCGCGCGGGCTCAGCTGCCAGCGCGGCAGGACCAGCGACAGCCAGTCCAGCAGCGTGATGGCCGCATCCTCGGTCGCGGGGTCGCGGCGGGCGCGGGCCAGGACCTCGGTCGGGATGCCCAGCACGCTGCGGCCGGTGACCGACCACATGCCGACCAGCAGCAGCCAGAACCAGATCGAGGAGAAGGATCGGCTGCCCAGGAGGCCCAGCAGGTTGTCGAATTGCGGCACGGGCAGTTCCTTGTCCTTGGCTGCGCGCGACCTTAGAACGGGTTTCATCCAAGGAAAAGCGCCGCTTGCGCCCCATGACAGGAGGCCCCCCGATGGCCAGCCCGATCGTTGCCCCGTTTCCCGCCGGCCGCCTGCGCCGCCTGCGCCGCAACGCCAACATCCGCGCCATGGTGTCGGAGCGCAACCTGACCCCCGCCAACCTGATCTGGCCGATCTTCGTGACCGAGGTCGCGGGCGCCGAGGGCGAGATCGCCTCCATGCCCGGGGTCGAGCGCCTGACGCTGGACGGGGCACGGCGCGCGGCGGAACGGGCGGCGCGGCTGAACATTCCCGCCATCTGCATCTTTCCCCATTCCGACCAGGCCAGCCGCACCGACGACTGCGCCCGGGCCTGGGACCCCGACAATATCGGCAACCTGGCGATCCGCGCGGTCAAGGAGGAGGTCCCGGACCTGGTCGTGATGACTGACATCGCGCTGGACCCCTACAACGCCAACGGCCATGACGGCCTGGTCCGCGACGGAGAGATCCTGAACGACGAGACGATCGAGGCGCTGGTCCGCATGGCGCTGGTCCAAGCGGAATCCGGGGCCGACATCCTGGGCCCGAGCGACATGATGGACGGGCGCATCGCCGCCCTGCGCGCGGCGCTGGAGCGCGAGGGCCACAAGAACGTGGCGATCCTGTCCTATGCCGCGAAGTTCGCCAGCGCCTTCTACGGCCCGTTCCGCGACGCGGTGGGCGCCTCGGGGCGGCTGGTCGGCGACAAGAAGACCTATCAGATCAACCCCGCCAATCGCGGCGAGGCGATCCGCTGCGTCGCCCGCGACCTGGCCGAGGGCGCCGACATGGTCATGGTCAAGCCCGGCATGCCCTATCTGGACATCTGCCAGGCCGTGAAGGAGGAGTTCGGCGCCCCCACCTTCGCCTATCAGGTCAGCGGCGAATACGCGATGCTGGAGGGGGCGATCCGCAACGGCTGGCTGTCGCGCGACGCGATGATCGAGAGCCTGCTGTGCTTCCGGCGGGCTGGCTGCGACGGGGTGCTCAGCTACTTCGCGCCGACGGTCGCCGAAATGCTGGCGTGACGCCCGCCGCTGGCCTATCCTGCGCGCCAACGGGCCGCCACGAGCCCCGCACAACGACACGAGGCGACACATGAGCAACCCGATCGGCCTGTCCCGGCGCAACGTCCTTCTGGCGGGAGGGGCGGCGCTGCTGACCGCCGCCTGCAGCAACGCGGTCGGCAGCGACGCCTCCGCGCAGCTGGATGCGCGGGTGGACCAGACGCATCAGTATCTGGTCTCGACCTATCCCGCCTCGCAGCCGCTGCTGCAGAACGCGCGCGGCGTGCTCTACATGCCGCTGATGACCGAGGCCGCGCTTGGTCTGGGCGGGGCCTATGGCCAGGGCGCGCTGCGCATCGGCGGGCAGACGGTCGACTACTACTCCGCGACCCGCGCCACGGTGGGCTTCCAGGCGGGCGCGCAGCAATATGCGCATGTGCTGATCTTCCAGGACGAACAGGCGCTGATGGCGTTCCGCGCGGCACCGGGCTGGACCGCGGGGGCCGGGGCCTATTACGCGCTGCCCTCGGGCGGCATGGCGGTGGGGGCCGACACGTTCAGCGCCCAGTTCCCGGTGGTCGCGATGATCTTCGGACAGTCCGGCCTGATCGCCGGTGCCGCCATCGAGGGCACGAAATACACCCGCGTCATCCCCTCCTCCCTGCCCGAGGTCCAGTTCGGCACCATCGGCCTGCCGCCGATGGGCACCCCCGGCTGACGCGCATCTAAAGCAGCGCGGCGCGGTCGTCGGACAGGCCGATGACCATGGCCGCGTCGAAGCCGCCCTCGACCTGCGTGACCTCGGCATAGGCGCCCTGCCCCGCGCGGCGCGCGATGCCGTCGCGGTCGTTGAAGATCCGCCCCCGCGTGCTGTCGCGGGCATAGTCGGGCAGCTGGTCGAAGACCGCCCGGCTGAAGCGGTCGGGAAAGAAGATCTGCCCGGTCAGCAGGTCGCGTTCCCCCAGCAGCACCTTGAAATGCACATGCGCGGTGCGTCCGCGATACCAGCCCGGCCAGATCGTGCGGAAGGCCGCGCGCCCGGCCTGGTTGGTCATCTGCGTACCGCGCAGGCAGGTCTCGCCGCGCTGGTCGCCCTGCTCCTGCCCGGCATAGCCGCTGTAGTTGCCCTGCGCGTCGCAATGCCAGACATCGACGCGCGCCCCCTCGATCGGCCGGCAGGCCGCGTCCACCACCTGCAGCCGCAGCGCCAGCGGATAGCCGGGCCGCCCGTCGCGGATGTCGCCGCGCATCAGGCGGGGGTCGAAATAGAACGGGCCCTCGGTCGTCTCCGGGGTCAGCTGACAGACATTCGCGGCGATCAGGCGGGCGGCGCGGGCCTCGTCGGCCAGCGCGGGCAGGACGGCGCCCACGCCCAGGACCGACGGCGCGGCGATGGCCAGGCGTTGCAGCAATTGACGGCGGTCGATCATGGCGGCGTCTCCTCTGGCGCAGGGCCATGATGCCCGGCACCGCGGCCGCGCCAAGTCAAATTGCCGTCAGCCCCCTTCGGTGGAGGTCAGGTGCCGCAGGCCGTGGGTCACGTCCGCCCGCACCGCCAGCCGCAGCGCGGGTTCGTCCCCCGCCCGCAGCGCGGCCAGGATCATCCGGTGATGCCGCGGCGGCTCGTTCCGCCGCACCCGGCCATAGAGCGCGCGCATGGTCGGCCCCAGCTGCAGCCAGATCGTCTCCAGCATGGCCAGCATGGCCGGGGCCTGGGCACGCAGGTACAGCATCCGGTGAAAGTCCAGGTTGCAGCGGATGTAGCCCACCGCGTCATGGCGTTCGACCGCATCGGCGATGCGCCCGTTCATCACCGCCAGCCGGTCGATCAGCGCGAAATGCGCCCGCGGCAGGGCGCGGGCCGCCAGCTCGGGCTCGATCAGCGCGCGCAGGGCGGCCAGCTCTTCGATCCGGTCGTCCGACAGGGCGGGCGTGGCGACGCGACCCGAGGCCGACAGGGTCAGCGCGCCCTCGGCCACCAGCCGCCGCACGGCCTCGCGCGCGGGCGTCATCGACAGGTGATGGTCGCGCGCGATCCCGCGCAGGGTCAGCGCCCGGCCGGGCGGCAGCTCGCCCAGCATGATCTGGCTGCGCAGCGTGCGGTAGAGGCGCTCATGCGCGGTGGGATCGGTCGGGCTCATGCGGAAGGTGTGATCACGAATCGCGCGCCCGTCAATCGCCGAACCGCCACAGCATCAGGTCGCCGCCCTGCGCGCGCAGCCAGGCCCGATGCGGCGCGTGATCCGGCATCAGCGCCGCGACCTGCGCCCAGAAGCGGGGCGAATGGTCCATATGCGCCAGATGCGCCACCTCATGCGCCGCGACATAGTCGAGGACCGGCGGCGGTGCCATGATCAGCCGCCAGTTGAACATCAGCCGCCCGTCATGGGTGCAGCTGCCCCAGCGCGAGCGCGTGTCGCGCAGCACGATGGCCCGATAGGGTCGGCCCAGCCGCGCCGCATGGCGGTCGCAGGCCGCGCGCAGCCGCGTCATGGCCAGCTGCCGCAGCCAGGCCGCGGCCACCGTGCCCGCAGGCCGGCCCTCGGGGATCAGCAGCGCATGGGCCTCGGGCGTCACGCGGCGCACGGGCGCGGGGGTCAGGATCAGCGCGCGCCCCTCGACCGGCAGGGCCGCGCCGGGGGCCGCCACGCGCCGTTCCGGCACCCGGCCCATGGCGGCCTGCAGCCAGTCGCGGCGCGACTGCGCGAAATCGCGGCCCTCCGACAGGGGCACATGCGGGGGCAGCGTCAGCACCGGACCCGAGCCGTCGCGCGGCACGCGCAGCGTCATGCGCCGCGCCCGGCCCGACCGGCGCAGGCGCACCGCAAGCCCCTCATCCAGGATGATCCGCTGATCGCCGCTTGCCATGCCCGCCCCGGCCTGCCAGATAAAGCCTTTGACACCCTCTGGCCGCTGTGGCAGGGGATCGCCCGATTTCCCCTAATCGCGGCTGAAGGAGAATACCATGCCCAAAGAGGAATGGGGCACCAAACGCCTGTGCCCGCATTGCGCGACCCGGTTCTACGACCTCAAGGCCGACCCGATGACCTGTCCGGCCTGCGGCAACACGTTCAGCCTGGACAGCCTGACCGACGGCCGCGGCAAGACGCTGGTGACCGAGAAGACCGCCGCCTCCAACGATGACGACGATCTGGTCGACGACGAGGAGGACATCGCCGACGATGCCGGCGAGATCGACGACGATCTGCTGGAGGAGGACGATGACGACGGCGACGTGTCGCTGGACGACATCGCCGATGTCGCCGGAGACGAGGAGGACTGATCCCCTCAAGGCCGCACCCCCCGGGGCGCGGCCTTTTTCGTGGCCGGGCGGGGGTTATTCCGGGGTCGCAAAAAATCTGACCCGGGACATTCTTTTTCCGCTTGCGCCCCGCGGCGCCCGCCCATATAGACCCCACACGCGGCGGCGCTGAAACGCTTCGCGGACCTCAAGGTGGGGCCATAGCTCAGTTGGTAGAGCGCTTGAATGGCATTCAAGAGGTCAGGGGTTCGACTCCCCTTGGCTCCACCATTAATCAAATATCGTTTTAATTTAGCATCTTGCAGAGAAACTTCTGCCTGGCTGCCTAGGCTATTCTGCCTAGTGTCGAAGGGCCAGTGGCCAGCCCCTCTCTCTGATTCCTCGGTGTTGCAGTCAGGCCCGCGAAACCTTGATAAGGCCCAGCCGAACGGCTTCCCAATAGCTGACCTCCCCATGCCCCTGAAGTGACATCAGGATTTCACCGTTGCCGCCGCGCCGATGGTTCAGGCCCGCAGCCTTCAGGGCATCGATGACCGCTTCCGGGTCGATGATGTCTAGCGATTGGGTGAACTTCTGGGCCAGCCCGTCAAAGCCTGCCGGGTCGTTGTTCATCACCATGCTTCGCACGGCCTGCTGCATCTGCCGTGCCATGCGGCCGTCGCCTTCGATGAAGTCACCGAACATGTCGGCATCATGGACGCCCAGCGCGCCGACACGATCCATCACGGCCCGGTAAAAGCCTGCATGGGCATCTTCCATCTGCCGGGAAAGCTCGGAGGGGTCAGGGCATCGCGGATATGGCTTTCCCATTCGGCCTGCTTCATCGGCCAGGGTGTGTAAAGGAGCTTCTGCACCTCCTCATCAGTGAAGGGCCGCTCCTCCTCCTTCCTGCTGCCGCGCTCCACCCGCTTGCCGGTCTGAACCGTCTGCTGCCCATTCCACGGCCACCCATCGTCTAGGCACAGACCGGGCGGAAGGTTGATGTGTCCACGCCGGGCAAGGTGCTTCCAGTAGGACCGCAGCGCGGTCAGGTGCTTTGTCTGGGTGACCGGGTGCAGGGGGTCGATCTCCTCCCCCACATACCTGCCAGCCTGCCTCCGGTCGATCCGGTCCAGCGTTAGCATCTTCGCGTCAGCCCATCGGGCAAACCTTAGAACCAACCCCCGGCGCTCTGCCGTGGTCTTCGGGGCAAGCCCCGCGGTGGACAGATAGGCTTCGAGGTGATGTGCAACCCCCTCGCGCCCCGTGAAAGCATCCGTGAAGGTTCGCCGCTGGGCATCGTCCCGAAGGCGCTCCGCCTCATCAGAAGCAAGCTCTTGGGCAAGGTCCAGTGCGTCGGGGTAGTCGGCCTCTCTGGCATCGGTGATCGCATCACGCCACAGAGCGCCCCGCTGGGCTGGCCCTAGAGTGGCAAGCTTCGGTGGTCCTGAAGGCTTCCATCCGGGCAACTCAAAGGTAACCCTGCGGCCCAGCTTGATCTGTCGGAACTGCATCGAGGTCTGCGCTTCCAGTTCATCACGTCGGCGCTTGGCTTCGATAACGTCAGCCGTGGCTAGGTTCACCCGGACAAACTTTGGCCCCCCGATGATGGTGTGAACGGCTGCGGGCAGCTGCTGTCGATACCAGAAGACATTGGCTTGCAGCCACAGGTGCCGTTCGCCGCCGCGCTTGCTCTTACCCGCCATGTCGCACCATTCTGCCTGGTCATGGCCTGTGATCTTCAGCAATACAAGGATTATTGGGGATACTCCCAGCTAGGTGTAGCCTCCCCTTGGCTCCACCATTAATCCTCAGACGATCCGAGCAGATGCGCGAAACGCCCGCGCAGGCACGCGGAAACTTGACACTGCCGGTCGGCGGGTTAAGCCGTCACAGACCGTTCCGGACGGAGCGGCCATCCGACGATCTTCCCCCGTTCAGGCCGACGCATCAGGGCTGCATCATCAGCGCCGACCATACCGCACGGGGGTCACATCCCCTGCCCTCCAGCGCCCTATGGATCTTCCATGACCATCACCCGACCATCCGCCGCGCGCACCCGCGCGGCCCCGACCAATTCGCCCGCCCAGGTCCTGACGGCCAGCGTCATCGGCACGACGATCGAGTTCTTCGACTTCTACATCTATGCAACGGCGGCCGTCCTGGTGTTCCCGACGCTGTTCTTTCCGGGGTCCGACCCGACCACGGCGCTGCTGGCCTCCTTCGCCACCTTCTCGATCGCGTTCTTCGCGCGGCCCCTGGGGGCGATCGTCTTCGGTCATTATGGCGACCGCATCGGGCGCAAGGCCACGCTGGTCGCGGCGCTGCTGACGATGGGCGTGTCCACGGTCACCATCGGCCTGCTGCCGACCCATGCGCAGATCGGGGTCTGGGCGCCGCTGCTGCTGGCGCTGTGCCGGTTCGGGCAGGGATTCGGCCTGGGCGGCGAATGGGGCGGCGCGGTCCTGCTGGCGACCGAGAACGCGCCCGAGGGCAAGCGCAGCTGGTACGGGATGTTCCCGCAACTGGGCGCACCCCTGGGCCTGCTGCTGTCGTCGGGCTTCTTCTGGGTGCTGCTGCACTTCATCACCCAGGATCAGCTGCTGGCCTGGGGCTGGCGCCTGCCGTTCCTGTCGTCGATCCTGCTGATCGCCATCGGCCTGTGGGTCCGCCTGTCCATCACCGAGACCCCGGAATTCGCCGAGGCCGTGAAGAAGGACAAGCGCGTCTCGGTCCCGCTGGCCGAACTGTTCCGCAACCACAAGCTCAGCCTGCTTCTGGGCACCTTCGCGGCGCTGGCGACCTTCGTGCTGTTCTACCTGGCGACCGCGTGGCTGCTGTCCTACAACGTCAAGGTGCTGCAGATCCCGTTCACGGACGCGCTGCTGATCCAGATCTACGGGTCGATCGTCTTCGGCCTGACCATCCCCTTCGCGGGCAAGATCGCCGACCGCACTGGACGCTACGGCTTCCTGATCGTGGTGACGGTCCTGATCGGTGCCTTCGCGCTGTCCTTCGGGCAGCTGATGCAGGGCAGCGCCGAAAACGAGGCCAGCATCTATCTGTTCGTCACGATCAGCCTGGTGCTGATGGGCCTGACCTATGGCGTCATCGGGGCGGCGCTGGCCGCGCCCTTCCCGGCGCAGGTGCGCTATACCGGGTCGTCGCTGACCTTCAACTTCGCCGGCATCTTCGGCGCGTCTCTGGCGCCCTACGCGGCGACCTGGCTGCAGATGAACTATGGCATGGCGCAGGTCGGATACTATCTGCTGGCCGCGGCCGTGATCTCGCTGATCTGCATCGTGGCGACCGGGCGCGACAAGATCTGAATCCGTCCAAGACCGCTCCCCGCGCCGCACGGTGCGGGGAGACACCGCCCGACGCCTCCCCCACGCGGCGTGATTCCGGCCTGATGTAATCCTTTTCATCGCTCATGAAATCCATTACATCAGGACCTGCCCTCATCGGGAGGGCGTCCATGGGAGAGAGACATGACCCGATACTTCACCGGCCTGACGCTGACGCCCGCCCTGCTGGCCGCGCTGGCCGTTCCCGCCCTGGCCCAGGAGGACCGCAAGGCCGCCGACCTGCCGATCGCGGTGCAGCTCTACACGCTGCGCGATTTCGGCACGCTGGAGGAGCGGCTGGCGGCCGTGCAGGCGGCGGGCGTCACCGCGGTGGAAACCGTGGGCACGCAGGACGTCGCGGCGGAGGAGCTGAAGGCGCTGCTGGACGAACATGGCATCGAGGCGATCTCGACCCATGCGCAGCTGGCCGATCTGCGCGCCGACCCGCAGGCGGTGATCGACTTCAACAAGGCCATCGGCAACGACGTGATCACGGTACCCTTCCTGCGCGAGGAGGATAGGCCCACCGATGCCGCCGGATGGACCGCCCTGGGCGAGGAGCTGGCCGCGCTGAGCGAGACCGTGCAGGCGGCGGACATGACGCTGGCCTATCACAACCACGCCTTCGAGATGGTCGAGTTCGACGGCCGCACCGCGCTGGAGATCATGATGGAGGCCGCGGGAGAGGACGTGATGGCCGAGCTGGACCTGGCCTGGGTCGCCCGTGGCGGGCTGGACCCGGTCGAGTACATGTCCCGCTTCGACGGCCGCCTGTTCGCCATCCACGCCAAGGACAACGCCCCCAAGGGCGAGGCCGAGGACGAGCGCGGCTTCAAGGCCCTGGGCGAGGGCGTGCTGGACTGGGCCGCGATCCTGCCCGCCGCCGAGGCGGCCGGCGCGGACTGGTACATCATCGAGCATGACCAGCCGATCGACGCCGCCCAGGTCGTGACGACCGGCGCCACCTTCCTGACCCGGAACCTGCCCGACACCGTGACGCGCTGAGCGCCACCGGCGATGCCGAAGGGGCCGCGCGATCCGCGCGGCCCCTTTTCGTTGCGCCCCGTGGGTCCGGGATCACATTGGGCGGACCCAGATGTTGCGGAAGCTGACATCCGCGTCGTGGTCCTGCAGCTGGATGGGCGCGCAGTCATGCGCCTCATAGGCCGGATAGCCGATCCATTCCGTCGCCCCTTGGATCTGAGCGTGGTTCTGCACCACGACCCCGTTGTGCAGCACGGTGACATGGGCGGGACGGCGCAGCGCGCCTTCGTCCGAAAAGACCGGCGCCTGGAAGATGATGTCGTAGCTCTGCCATTCCTCCGGCGCGCGCGAGGCGTTCACCAGCGGCAGGTGCTGCTTGTAGATCGACCCCGCCTGCCCGTTCGCATAGGTCGGGTTCTCATGGCTGTCCAGGACCTGCACCTCGTAGCGGCTCTGCAGGAAGATGCCGCTGTTGCCGCGGTCTTGGCCGTCATGTCCCTCGTCGTTCGGCGGAGAGCGCCATTCGACATGCAGCTGCACGTCGCAGAAGCTCTCTGTGGTGCGGATGTCGCCCGATCCGCGCGCGACGCGCATCGCGCCGTCCTCGACGATCCATTCGGCCGGGCCGCCGTTCAGGGATTCCCATCCGTCCAGACCGGTCCCGTCGAACAGCACGACCGCATCCGACGGCGGCTGGCCCTCGGGGGTCTGGACCAGGCGCGGCTCGGGCCCGGCGATCTCGGTCACGCGGGACTGGGCCTGGCGCTCCTCGCGGGTGGGCTCGTCGGCCTCCTGGGCCAGAGCGGGGGCGGCCAGCGCCAGAAGCGCGGCCATCGATGTCATCAGTCTCATGGCAATGTCCTCTGCGGAAGGAAGGCGGCCCCGGCCGCGCCGGGGCCGATGTGTCGATCAGGTGGCCCAGGCCGGGCCGCCGTCGTAATCCAGGTCGCCGATGTACTCGCCCGGCACCGGCTCATAGCGCAGCACCTGCGTCGCCCCGATCTCGGAGGTGAAGAAGCCCAGAAGCGTCAGCTGCTGGAACGGCGTGAACCAGTGCAGCGCCGGCAGTTCGACGTCGGTCTCGGCCGCCGCCGCGCCGTCGGCCGCGGGCTGGACGTTGCGCGCCTGCAGGCGGGCCTCCTCCTTGGCCGCATTCACGATGACCGCCTGCGCCGCCGCCGCGACCATCGCCTCCTGCAGCAGCTCCCGGCGCTGCTCGGGCTCCAGCGTCTCGAAGGCCGCGCCATGGCGGGACTGCGCCTCGGCCTTCAGCGTCGCCATGCTGTCGCGGAAGGCGGCCTGCTCCTCGGCGTCATAGCAGTCGCTGACGAACTGGGTCATGAAGGCGCCCACGCCCGCATCCTTGGCGCCCGGCGTGTCGGTGGCGGGGATGATCGTCTCGGCCACCTCGTCCAGAAAGGCCGCATCCTCGGGGGTGAACAGGTTACGCCCCGTCTCGGTCGGGACATAGGCCATGACGCGGCCCGCACCGATCATGGCCGTGCCGGTCAGGGCGGCGATCATCGCCAGAAGGTTGCGACGGTTCATCACAGATCTCCGTTCTTGAGGGCTTTGACGGCGTGATCGGCCGCACGCGCGGTCAGCGCCATGTAGGTCAGCGACGGGTTCACGCAGCTGGCCGAGGTCATGCAGGCCCCGTCCGTCACATAGACGTTCGGCGCGTCCCAGACCTGGTTGTCGCCGTTCAGCACCGAGGTCGCGGGGTCGCGGCCCATGCGCGCCGTGCCCATTTCGTGGATGCCCATGCCGGGGGCATAGTCGCGATCGACCGGCTTGACGTCGACGACGCCCGCGGCCTCCAGGATCTCGACCGCGTCCTGCTTCATGTCCTCGCGCATGCGCTTCTCGTTCTCGCGCAGGTCCACGCTGACGGACAGGACCGGCAGGCCCCATTTGTCCGTCGTCCCGCGATCCAGCGAGATGGCGTTGTCGTGATAGGGCAGCATCTCGCCAAAGCCGGTCATGCCGATGGTCCAGTCGCCGGGCGTCGACAGCGCCTGCTTCAGGTCCGCGCCGATGTTAAGCTCGGCGATGTCGCGCTGCCATCCCTGGCGGCTGGCCGAACCCTGATAGCCGAAGCCACGGGTATAGGGCCGCTCCTCGCCGTCGATGTTGCGGAAGCGCGGGATGTAGAAGCCCGCCGGACGGCGCCCGAAATAGTACTTGTCGTCGAACCCCTCGACCCGGCCCTCGGCGCCGACGCGGAAGTGGTGGTCCATGACGTTGTGGCCCAGCTCGCCCGAGGAGGACCCCAGACCGCCCTCCCAGACATCCGTGGCCGAGTTCATCAGCACCCAGGTGGAGTTGAAGCTGGAGGCGTTCAGGAACACCACGTCGGCGGTGTATTCATAGGTCAGGTTCGTCTCGGCATCGATGATCTCGACGCCGCGGGCCCGCTTGCGGTCCTTGTCGTAGAGCACCTCCTTCACGATGGAGAACGGCCGCAGCGTCAGGTTGCCCGTGGCCATCGCGGCCGGCAGCGTCGCCGATTGCGTGCTGAAATAGGCGCCATAGGGGCAGCCCAGCCAGCACTTGTTGCGATACTGGCAGGCGACGCGGTTCTGCTCCGGCTTGGCCTCGGTGATGTTCGCCACGCGCGCGTTGATCAGATAGCGCTTGCCGCCGAAGGCGTTGCGCAGCCGGGCGGCCACGTCCTTTTCCACGATGTTCAGCGGGATGGGCGGCAGGAACTGCCCGTCGGGCAGAATGTCCAGCCCCTCGGCCGTGCCGGAGATGCCCGCGAACCGCTCGACATGGTCGTACCAGGGCGCGATGTCGGCATAGCGGATCGGCCAGTCGGTCGCGATGCCCTCGCGTTCGTTGGCGGTGAAGTCGGTGTCCGACAGGCGATAGGTCTGGCGGCCCCACATCAGGCTGCGCCCGCCGACATGATAGCCGCGGAACCAGTCGAAGCGCTTGGCCTCGACATAGGGGCTGTCCTGTTCGTTGGCCCACATGCCGAAGGTCTGCTCGTTCAGCGGATAGTCGCGCGACAGGACGGGATAGTTCTCCTCCATCTGCACCGTGGCGGTGCCGCGATGGGGATAATCCCAGGCCTCCTTCTCGGCGTTCACGTAATCGGACAGATGCTCAATGTTGCGGCCGCGCTCCAGCATCAGGACCTTCAGGCCCCGCTCGGTCAGCTCCTTGGCGGCCCAGCCGCCGCTGATGCCCGATCCGACGACGATCGCGTCGTAATGCATGTTCTCTGCCATCTGGCGTTTCCTTCTTCCGGTGATGCTCGTGGCGGGGTCAGACGTCGCAGGTCAGCACCGCGTCGCGCAGCGATCGCGGCCCGGTCTGCGGGTCGAGGGGGATGAATTCCTGCGCGATCCAGCCCTGAAAGCCGGTGTCGCGGATCGCGCGGCAGATCGCGGGATAGTTCAGCTCCTGCCGGTCGTCGGGTTCGTTGCGGCCGGGATTGCCCGCGGTGTGGTAATGGCCGAACCAGCGGTGGTGATCGGTGATCGTGCGGATCACGTCCCCTTCCATGATCTGCATGTGATAGATGTCGTAGAGCAGCCTGAAGCCGGGGCTGTTCAGCCGCTCGCACAGCGCCACGCCCCAGGCGCTGCGGTCGCAGAGATAGTCGGGATGGTTCACGCGGCTGTTCAGCAGCTCCATGTGCAGGACGACCCCCGCGGCCTCGGCCGCGGGCAGGATGCGCGACAGGCCGCGCGCGCAGTTCTCCAAGCCTTCCGCGTCGCTCATGCCGCGGCGGTTGCCGCTGAACAGGATCAGGTTGGTGTGGCCCGCCGCCGCGACCAGGTCGATGTGGCGCAGATAGCTCTCGGTCAGGCGGTCATGGTTCGCGGGGTCCGCCCAGCCGTCCTCCAGGCTGATCTCGGCGCCGTTGCACATGGAGCTGGCCAGCCCGTGCCGCGCCAGCACCGGCCAGTCGTCCGGCCCGCACAGGTCGATCGCGCCCAGGCCCACCTCGCGGGCCAGCAGGCACAGATCGTCCAGCGCCATGTCGCCGAAGGTCCAGCGCGCGACGGAATGGTTGATGGTGCCCTTCAGCGCGGGCGCCGCCTGCTGCGCGGCGGCGGTGCCTGCCAGCGTGGCGCCCAGGGCCATCGCGCCTGCGCCTTGGAACAGGCCGCGCCGCGACAGGGCCGCAGCCGGTCGATCCGACAAATCGGTCATGGTGTCCTCCCTTGATGCGTGATGCCCCGGTCGCCCAAATGAAACCGATTACACAGCGGGGCGGACCGACCCTCCTCCGGGTCGGATACGGCGCGGGATCACCCCCGCGCCGCGCGGCCCCTCAGTAGGGGCTGTCCTCGAAGTAGAAGTCCTCGGCGTTGTCGGGGGTGATCAGCTCGGAGGCGATGATGAACTCGCCGGTCATCGGCGCGCCCGCGGTCAGGCCCAGGGCCGTCATCTCGATCGCGGTCGAGATCATCGAGGGCGGATAGGTCACGTTCACCGGCACGGTCGGGTCGCTGTTCTGGATGCGCTGGACCATCTCCTTCATGCCCGCGCCGCCGACGACGAACATCTCGTCGGTGCGTCCGGCCTGGTCGATGGCGGCCAGCGCGCCCACGGCCATGTCGTCATCGGCCGCCCAGACCGCGTCGATCTCGGGGAAGCGCGACAGCCAGTCCTGCATCAGGCCGAAGGCCGTGTCGCGGTTCCAGTTGCCGTGATCCATGGCCAGCACCTCGATGCCCGACCCCTCCAGCGCGGCCTCGAAGCCCGCGACGCGCTCGTTGTCGACGGTGGATGCGATGCCGCGCATCACCACGACCTTGGCGCCCTCGTCCAGCGTGTCGGCGAAATACTGGCCCGCCGTGCGCCCGAAGCTGTCGTTGTCGCCCGCGACATAGAGGTTCTCGATCCCCTCCTGCGCCAGGCCGCGGTCCACGACCGTGACCCAGACGCCGCTTTCGGCGATGCGCTGGATCGGGCCGGTCAGCGGCTCGGATTCGAAGGGCAGCACGACCAGCGCGTCGATGCCGCGGGTGGCCACCATGTCCTCCAGGTCCGACACCTGCTGGCCCGGACCCGAGGTCGTGGTCAGCACGAATTCCAGGTCGGGATTGGCCTCCGACAGCCGCTCGATGGTGCGCTCGGCGTGAAAGTTCAGGGCGCCCGCCCAGCCGTGGGTCGCGGCGGGGATGGATACGCCGATGGTCTGCGACAGCGCCGGGACGGCCGTCAGGCCCAGCAGCGCGGTGGTGGCGATCAGGGTCTTTCTCATGGTGGTTACTCCTCCCACAGGTGAAAAATCAGCGTGCCGCGCCGGTATTGCGTTGCAGCACGACGGCAAGGATGATGACGACGCCCTGGATGGCCCCGTTCAGGTAAGGGCTGACGAAGTCCGTCAGGTTCAGCAGGTTGCCGATCAGCGACAGGATCAGCACCCCCACGACCGTGCCCCAGACGCGTCCGAAGCCGCCCTTCAGCAGCGTGCCGCCGATGATGACCGCGGCGATGGCCTCCAGCTCCCACAGCAGGCCCGTCGTGGCGGATGCCGAGCCCAGGCGCGGGACATACATCACGACCGCGATGCCCACCGACAGGCCCAGCAGCACATAGGTGGCCAGCTTGACCCGCGCGACGGCGACCGCCGAATAGCGCGCGACCTTCTCGTTCGAGCCGATGGCGGCGCAGTGCCGGCCGAAGGCGGTGTGGCGCATGGTGATCTCTCCGACCACCGCCAGCAGCGCGAAGACCAGGATCGGCCAGCTGATCCCCAGGATGCCGCCGTAATAGACGGGGCGGTACAGCTCCTGCATCTCGTAGCCCAAGGACAGCGTGCCCCCGTCGGCCAGCCAGGTGATCAGGCTGCGATAAATGCCCATGGTCCCCAGCGTCAGGATAAAGGCCTCGATGCCCGCCCGGGTGATCAGCACGCCGTTGATCAGGCCCGCGATCAGCCCGGTCGCCAGCGCCAGCCCGACGCCCAGCAAGATGACAGGAAGCCCGGTCCCCATGCTGCCGGTCAGCTGGTTCATCACCAGGATCATCAGCCCCGCGACGAAGGCCGCCATCGAGCCCACCGACAGGTCCAGCCCGCCCGCGGTGATGACGAAGGTCATGCCGATCGCGATGATGCCGATGAAGGCCGAGCGCGCCAGCACGTTGGTGATGTTGGCATAGCTGAGGAAGTTCGGGTTCAGCGCCATGCCGATCAGGACCAGCACGATCAGCGCGACGATGGGCGCGATGACCGGCAGGTTGGCCACAAGGCCGCCGCGGCTGCGGGGGCTGTGCGATTTGGTCGTTGCCACGCTCATGCCGCGGTCACTCCTTGTCCTTCAAGTCCCATGGCGAGGCGCACGATGCCGCGTTCGGTCACCGCGTCGCTCGACAGTTCCCCGGCGATGCGGCCGGCATGCATGACGATCACCCGCCCCGCGAGGCCGATCAGCTCGGGCATCTCGGAGGAGATCACGATGACGCTGCGCCCCTCCGCGGCCAGGGCGGCGATCAGGTTGTAGATCTGCTGCTTGGTGCCGATGTCGATGCCGCGGGTCGGCTCGTCGATGATGACGACCTCGGGGTCCGACAGGAGCGTCTTGGCCAGAAGCAGCTTCTGCTGGTTGCCGCCCGACAGGTTGCCCACGGCCATGCCGCGCTCGGGCGCCTTGATGGCGAAATCGGCGATGGCCTTGTCGAGGGCGGCCTCCTCGCGGCCGCGGTCGATCAGCGGACGCCCGAAGCGCGACAGCTGGCCCAAGGTCAGGTTCTCGCGCAGCGACTTCTCCAGCAGCAGCCCCGCGCCCTTGCGGTCCTCGGTCAGATAGACCAGCCCCGCACCCACCGCCCGCGCGACGTCGCCCGCGGGCAGGTCCTGCCCCTTGAGCCGCACCTGGCCCTCGCGCGGGCGCAGTCCGGCGATGGCCTCGGCCAGTTCCGTCCGGCCCGATCCGACCAGCCCGCCGATGCCCAGCACCTCGCCCCGATGCAGGGTCAGATCCGCGTTCTCGACCACGCCGGCCACCGACAGGCCCCGCACCTCCAGGATCGTCTCGGCCCCGCGCCCCGCCTTGGCGGGATAGAGGTCCGACAGCTCGCGCCCGACCATGGCGGTCGCCATGTCGTCCTCGGTCACGTCGGCGGTCCGGTCGGACCGCACCATCACGCCGTCGCGCAGCACGGTGACGCGGTCCGCGATGCGCTTGACCTCGCCCAGCTTGTGCGAGGTGTAGAGGATCGCCACCCCCTCGTCGCGCAGACGCTCGATCTGGGCGAACAGGACCTCGGTCTCCTTCTCGGTCAGCACGGCGGTCGGCTCGTCCATGATCAGCACGCGCGCCTGACGCGACAGGGCCTTCGCGATCTCGACCATCTGCTTGTCGGGAACCGACAGGCGCGACACCCGCTCGCCGGGATCGGCGCGGCAGTCCAGCCGGGCCAGCAGCTCGGCCGTGCGCGCGCGCATCGCCCGATGGTCCAGCAGAAAGCCCCGCCGCAACTCGCGGCCCAGAAAGACGTTCTGATCGACGCTCAGATGTTCGGCCAGGTTGAACTCCTGGTGGATCATGATGATCCCCCGCGCCTCGGCCTCGTCCGAACCCGAGAACCGCGCGGGCCGCCCCTCGAAGGTGACCTCGCCGGCCGTGGGGTCCAGATAGCCCGCGAGGATCTTCATCGTCGTGGACTTGCCCGCGCCGTTCTCTCCGATCAGGGCATGGACCTCGCCGGGGCGCAGCGCGAAATCGACGCCGTGCAGCACCTCGATGGGGCCGAAGGATTTGGTGACCCCCGTCAGGGCCAGGATCGGCGCGCTCATGCCATCACCTCCACGAAGGCCGTTCCCGCCGCGTTGGACCGGATGCAGGCGTCGATGAAGGAAAGCCCCTCGACCCCGTCGGCGATGCCGGGCAGGCACAGGTCCTCGGGCAGCGGGCGTCCAGCCTGCCGCGCGCGGATCGCGCGGGCGGCCTCGGCATAGATGTTCGCGAACCCCTCAAGATAGCCCTCGGGATGGCCGGCGGGCACGCGGCTGCCGGCATCCCCGGTCAGCGTCCCCGGACCGCCGCGACGCAGCTTGCGCGCGGGTTGACCGAAGGGGGTGAACCACAGCGTCTCGGGCGTCTCGTGGTGCCATTCGATGCCGCCCTTGGCGCCGAAGACGCGCAGCCGCAGCCCATTCTCGCCGCCCGGCGCCACCTGCGACGCCCAGAGCATGCCCTTGGCGCCACCCTCATAGCGCAGCAGCACATGCGCGTTGTCGTCCAGCCGCCGCCCCGGCACGAAGCTTGACAGATCCGCCGCCAGATGCGAGGGCCGCATGCCCGTCACGAACCGCGCCAGCTGGAAGGCATGCGTGCCGATGTCGCCGATCGCGCCCCCGGCCCCGGCCCGTGCCGGATCGCCGCGCCATTCGGCCTGCTTGCTGCCGCTGTCCTCGGTCAGCCAGTCCTGGGCGTATTCCACCTGCACCAGGCGGATCGCACCCAGATCGCCGCGCGCGATCAGCGCCCGCGCCTCGCGGATCATCGGATAGGCCGAATAGTTGTGGGTCAGCACGAACAGCGCGTCGCCCGCCTCCGCAATGCGCGCCAAGGCATGCGCCTCCTCCAGCGTCGCGGTCATCGGCTTGTCGCAGATGACGTGGATGCCCGCCTCCAAGAAGGCGCGCGCCACGGGGAAATGCAGATGGTTCGGGGTGCAGATCGCGACGGCCTCGATCCCGTCCGGGCGCGCCGCCTCGGCCACGGCCATCTCTGCGTAATCCGCATAGCTGCGCGCGATGCCCGCCGCGTCGGCGCTGGCCTGCGCGCGCGCGGCATCCGACGACAGCGCGCCCGCCAGCAGCGCGAACTGTCCGTCCAGGCGCGCGGCGATGCGATGCACGTTGCCGATCATCGCCCCCGCGCCGCCGCCGACCATGCCCAGGCGGATGGGTTCATGCCGCGCGCTCATCGGTCCAGCCCCAGCATGCGCCGGTTGGCGGCATCGTCGGTGCCCGCCCCCGCGAAATCGTCGAAGGCATGGTCGGTCACGCGGATGATGTGATCGCGCACGAAGGCCGCACCCTCGCGCGCGCCGTCCTCGGGGTGCTTCAGCGCGCATTCCCACTCGACCACGGCCCAGCCGTCGAAGCCGTGCGCCGTGAGCCGGGAGAAGACCGCGCCGAAATCCACCTGACCGTCGCCGGGGCTGCGGAACCGGCCCGCACGCCGGACCCAAGGCTGATAGCCGCCATAGACACCCTGCCGCCCGGTCGGATTGAACTCGGCATCCTTGACGTGGAACATGCCGATCCGCTCGGCATAGATGTCGATGTTGTCGAGGTAGTCCAACTGCTGCAGGACGTAATGCGACGGATCGTAGAGCATGCGGGCGCGCGGGTGCTGATCGACCCGGTCGAGGAACATCTCGAAGCTGACCCCGTCATGCAGATCCTCTCCGGGATGGATCTCGAAGCAGATGTCGACGCCGCGGCTGTCGGCATGATCCAGGATCGGGCGCCAGCGCGCGGCAAGCTCATCGAACGCCGCCTCGACAAGACCCGCCGGGCGCTGCGGCCAAGGATAAAGATAAGGCCAGGCCAGCGCGCCCGAGAACGCAGCCATTCGGTCTAGACCCAGATTGGCCGAGGCGTCGATGGTCTTGCGGACCTGATCGACCGCCCATTCCTGGCGCGCCGCGGGATTGCCGCGCAGGCCTGCGGGGGCGAAGCCGTCGAACAGCGCATCATAGGCCGGATGCACCGCGACCAGCTGGCCCTGCACATGCGCCGACAGTTCGGTGATGCTCACGCCGTTCGCGGCGGCGGCACCGGCCAGATCCTCGGCATAGCCGCGCGAGGACGCCGCCTGCTCCAGATCCATCAGTTGCGCCGCGCCGGACGGAACCTGCACCCCCAGATAGCCGCATTCGGCGGCCCAAGCCGTGATCGCGTCCCAGCCGTCGAACGGCCCCGTGTCGCCCACGAACTGCGCAAGAAACAGGCCGGGGCCCCGCATGGTCTTCATCGAATGTCTCCTCCCCACCCGCTCCCCGGTGCAGGGACCGAATGTAATCGGTTTCATGAATTGAAAACACAGATTGAAAAGGTTTACAAGAGGGTGTCATGCGTTATTGCATGGGCATGATCCCAAAGGAAATTCTGTGACGAACTCGATCCGACCGCCCCGAATCCACGACGTCGCCCAGCTTGCGGGCGTCTCAGTCGCGACGGTCAGCCGGGTCATCTCGAATCCCGGCATCGTCGCGCAGACCACGCGGGAGGCGGTCGAGGCCGCCATCGCGGCCACCGGCTACACCGTGAACCTGACCGCCCGGAACCTGCGTCAGCAGCAGGTCGGGGGCGTCTTGGCCCTGGTTCCCAAGCTGGCCAACCCGTTCTTCTCCGAGATCCTGTCGGGCATCTCGGACGTCCTGCGCCGCGAGGGTCTCAGCCTGCTGGTGGTCGACACGACGGCTGTTCCGCACCAACCGGCGCGGACCGCGCTGGCCTCCTATCTCAGCCGCTCGCGCTCCGACGGGGTGATCGTGCTGGACGGCAGACTGGATCCGACGCTGTTCGCCGCGCCGGGCTGCCCGCCGGTGGTGCAGGCCTGTGAATGGAACGAGGCGCTGCAGGCCCCCCGCGTGCTGGCCGACAACGCGGCCGGCGGGCGGCTGGCCGCACGGCATCTGACCGGGCTGGGGCACCGCCGCATCCTGCACCTGACCGGCCCGGAGGCGAACACGCTGACTATCGACCGCCGGCGGGGATTCCTGCACGGTCTTTCCGAAGCGGGGTTGGACGCAGCCGACAGCCCCGAGATGACGGGCGATTTCAGCATCGCCTCGGGACATGCCGCCGCTGCCCGCATCTTGGCGCTCGAGGACCGCCCCACCGCCGTCTTCTGCGACAACGACGAGATGGCGATCGGCCTGATTACCGGCCTGATCCGCACGGGGCTGGACGTTCCCGGCGACATCTCGGTGATGGGCTTCGACAACATCGAGATGTCGGCCTACTGCCTGCCGGCGCTGACCACGATCCGCCAGCACCGCGCCCGCCTCGGTCGCCGCGCGGCCGAGGTCCTGCTGTCCCGCATGCGCGGCGAGGCCGTCGACGGCACAACAATGCTGGACGTCGAACTCTTGGCCCGCGCCAGCACCGGCCCAGCATAGAGCGACGGCAAGCGCGATCCTGGCACATGCGCCTTTGGGCGAGCTGACAGAAATCAGATTCGGCTGCGGTCCTATCACGTCTTCCCATATATCAATTTTTTCGACCGGACATTTAGGTACAGCGCCTTGGGCGTGGCTGTTTTGCCAGAACGGGTTCTCGGTGGCGGTCGTCCGTGGCTCAGATCAACTCTAGGCAGGAGGTGGAACCTAGTACTACAGTTGCGCATTGATGCGCAACTTCCGATGTGCGATGGCAGCGATCGCTTGATGTTCTCGTCGCCATCGTGACCAGTCCCAGACAAAGG